>CAJUBR010000029.1 GCA_910584695.1 uncultured Lachnospiraceae bacterium | reverse complement strand
AATAAAACCCATATATTTTGCTGTTTACGCTGTATATGTGCCATTCGTGTTGTGAATCTTGCAAAATTATACTCAAATGGTATGATAAATTCAAAAGCTGATTATAAAAAATTTAAAATATGAAAGGATAGTAGAAATGAGAAAAAAATTATTAGTATGTATGATAGTATTAACAATAGGATTTACAGGCTGCGGCTCAGATTCGGGGTCGGCATCCGGTACAACGGCAGCCGGAGGAGATGTCCAAACGGGAGAAAACAATACAAGTTCTCAAATGGAGGATTCCACCACTAAAAAGTCAGATAAGGATGAGAAAGAGACCAATAATTATTATGGCAATCAATATCGGGAAAAATATGATGTAGGGCTGGATACCTATATTTGGAATTATTGTAAATGTATGATTACATTTAAGACAGCAAATGCAGGGAAAAAAATTGCGGGAATTTGCGGAAGCACAGATATACATTCCATGGCGGCGGCAGAAGGAATTGGTCAGGATGATATCTCGTCTTTTAATTTAAATCTTAGCAACGGTCAAACGGATGAAGAATTTTTAGAGGCAATTAAACCAATCTTATTTCTTCGGCTGGAGGATTTGCATGTTCCTAAAACAGGTTATTCTGTAGATGCATGGATTGATAATCCGCAGGCAGAATTTAAATATGATGAAGTTACTTCGGTAGAAATTGAAGATTATAAATTTACAAAAGGCACCGGTCAGCTCGTTATATATCCAATTAGCCCGGAGGATGGCGAACAACCTTACTCTATGAATATGGTGGTATATGCCAGAAAGCTTACAGATGGAAACGTCTTCTATTACTTTGAATGGAATGATAGTAATATACTTGTACTAGATGATGATGGCTATCAAAAACATGTAGATTTATCAATTGAGGATCTGACTGCAAATGCAGAGAAAAACCTTAAAACATTTAAAGAGTATGACTGTGAGTACAGTGATTTCAATGAAGGAGTCTGATGGTCCCAGGGGATAAGAAAGGACATGATCGTATATGCAAAAGAAAGAACGGAGCTCCTTAACCATTGAGACAACCATGTCGCTGACCGCGTTTATAATGTTACCGGTAAAATGTAAAGGCAGTTAAGAGCCTTTACATTTGTAAATATATGAAAATACCGGCTATTTTTCATATAAAATCTTCCCGTCACATATTGTATATTGTATTTCTCCGATTAATGTTTCTCCTTTAAAAGGAGAATTATTGGATTTGGAATAAAAGTTATCAACAGTATAAGAATTCTCGTTAAAAATAATTAAATCTGCCGGACCACCCTCAGATAGATATCCACAGTCAAGATGATACATGGAGGCAGGATTTATTGTCATTTTTTCTAAAAGTTCCATGTAGGTTAAATATCCTGTTTTCACTAGATTTGTGATACCTAAAGAAAAAGCGGTTTCCAGACCAATAATTCCACTGGGAGCTTCTGTTATAGGTTTTTCTTTTTCTTCTATACTGTGTGGTGCATGATCCGTGGCTATAATATCAATGGTATTATCTTTTAACCCCTGAATAATAGCCTGTCTGTCCTTTTCGGTGCGAAGAGGAGGATTCATTTTTGCAAGAGTCCCATGTTTTATGGCAGCTTCCTCTGTTAAAGAAAAATGATGAGGAGTCGCTTCGGAATGTATGTTAATGGCTCTTGCAGTCTCTGATGGGATAATCTGCATTGTGTCAGATTGTTTTGTTTCACTGGTATTGGATTTCTGTCTGCCAGCTCTGGAAAGGAGAAAATTTTTCTTTGAGATCATCTCAAATTTGGCTTGCCGTACTAATTCTACCCCTTCTTTACTGCTTATATGCTGAATATTAATAGGGGCTTCTAAATTTACTGCAAGAGATAAATCTCTGGAGATAAGATCAATTTCAGCAGCCCTTGGAGAACCCTCTATCTTATAATATTCAGAAGCTTTTCCGTGGTTAATACCATTGTTGGTTATAAGATCAGGATTTTCTTCATGAAAACTTAGTGGTGTGTTCAATTCTTTTGATTTCTTCATGGCTGCTATGACAATAGATTCATCTAACATAGGAATTCCATCATCCGTAAAACCAACAGCACCCATTGCTTTTAGGGTATCCATGTCTGTCAATTCCTGTCCTTTTAATGATTTTGTGACGGAGGCACAGGTCAGTACATGAATATCCGTTTCCTGTCCTTTTTTTATGACATATTGTAAAGTATCCGGATTGTCCACCGTAGGTTTGGTATTTGCCATAAGAACAACTGTTGTAAATCCTCCTTTTGCGGCGGCTTTTGCACCGGTATAAATGTCTTCTTTATAGGTAAAGCCCGGGTCTCTGAAATGTACATGAACATCAACCAGACCAGGTGCGATCATCATATGATCCGCATAAATAATTTGCAAGCTTTTTTGTTCTTCTTTTGTAAAATCAGAATCGGAAATAGAAGGTTTGATACACTTGATTCTATTGTTATTAATCAATATATCATAGTGTCCCTCCCTCCCGGATTGAGGGTCAAATATATAACCATTTTTTATAAGAAGCATCATATTGTCCTCCATTTTACATTTGTTCCGGACACCCGATTCCTAACAAATCCAATGCATCCTTTAATGTATTTTTTGTCAGGGATACAAGTTTTACTCTTGCATTGCGAAGATCATCATCCTCTACATTCACACGGCATGCATTATAAAAACGGGAAAACGACTGTGCCACATCCATTGCAAAACGGGCTACTACACAAGGTTCATATTTTTCTGCGGCGTCTGCAATGACTTGTGGAAAACGGTTAATCTCTTTTAATAGTGCAATTGCTTCTTCATCCAGTAAAAGACTGTAATCAATTGCAGCATTTTCATCATATTGAACAGTGCGGAGAATACTTGCACAGCGGACATAGGTATATTGTACATAGGGACCGGTTTCTCCATCAAAATTCAGGACTTTATCCCATTTAAAGGAAACATCTTTAATTCTCTGATTGTACAGATCATGGAATAAGATAGCACCAACTCCGACTATTTTTGCGACTTCATCTTTATGTTCAAGAGCGGGATTTTTTTCTTTAATGGTCTTTTTTACCTTATCAATTGCTTCCAATAAAATGTCTTCAGCATATATGATATTACCGCTCCGTGTGGAGAGTTTTGCACCTTCAAGACTTACCAGTCCATAAGGAATATGAACCAGACTGTCCTTTGCCCAATCATTGCCAAGAAGTTCTACCACTTTAAATACCTGGGCAAAATGAAGTTTTTGTTCCTGTCCGGTAACATAAAGGCATTTATCAAAGTGATAAGTTTCTTTACGGTAGAAGATGGCAGCCAGATCACGGGTAGCATAAATAGAACTCCCATCCTTTTTCATGATTAGGCAGGGAGCCATATTGTATTCTTCTAAATCAACAATACGGGCACCTTCACTTTCTTTTAGCAAATTTGCATTTTGGAGTTTTTCTACAACGGCAGCAGTTTTATCACGGTAAAAACTCTCACCCATATAATGATCAAAATCCATTCCTAACAGTTCATAAGTTCCTTTATACTCCTTCAGACTGATATCCACAAACCATTTCCAGATATCTAATGCTTCTTCATCCCCATGCTCCATTTTTGTAAACCATGCTCTTGCCTCGTCATTTAAGGTATCGTTTTTATCTGCTTCATCATGGAATTTTACATAGAGACGCATCAGCTCTGCCACACCGTCTTTTTCTACAGCTTCTTTGCTGCCCCATGCTTTATAGGCTACGATCAGCTTTCCAAATTGTGTACCCCAGTCGCCTAAGTGGTTGATACGTTCTACTTTATAACCCAGCTTACTATAAATTTTGTAAAGGGAGTTACCAATAATTGTAGTGCGGAGATGTCCCACGTGAAAATTCTTTGCGACGTTTGGTGAGGAATAATCAATGCAGATTGTTTTTCCTTCCCCTATAGCAGAAGAACCAAAATTCTTGATGCTTGCACTTTCCATCATGGATTTGACAAACATTTCTTTTTTTAGGAAAAAATTAAGATAAGCACCTTTTACTTCTAATTTGTCAATAATATCCACATCACCGATTTTCTCTGCGATGTCGGTAGCGATTAACGGTGGTGCCTTATGAAGGGATTTTGCCAATTGAAAACATGGAAATGCATAATCTCCCATATCCGGTTTTGGAGGAATTTCCAAAATCTCTGTTACCATTTCATAGTCTAAATCCGCTGCTGCTGCAATCAGTTGTATAATCTGTTTTTTCATAATTTGTTGTGCCTCCTGATAGTATTAAGTATAGTCATGATATTTATCTATATTCTCATTTTGTGCATTATTCAAATATAATTATTTTTTAATCGGAAATGAAAATCTTACATTTGTTCCAGAAATTAAATCTCCCTGAATCTGCAATTTTCCGTCTAGTTGATAAATAGTTTCCTGTAATTTGTGTAATCCAGAGGACCAGTTAGAGCGTTCTAAATAATCTTCCGGGATTCCAACACCATTATCATTTACATAGACATCAATCAGCCGGCTGCTGATAAATATCTTTGCGGTTACTTTGTTTGCATTGGAATGTTTAAATATATTATCAAATATCTCCTTTAACATCCGGATCAAGCGGATTGTAATCATTGGAGGAAGATTCAGTTCATGTTCTGTACAGTCGCAGGAGAAAGTAATCATACATTCGGGATGTTCATCCTGATAACCCTGAATTAATTTGTTTACCTGATCCCATACAGGTTGTTTTGTATCAACATTATATTCTAAGTCGTTAAGAATCTGTTCCAAAGAAGATAAAATGGATTTTTGTGAGGTGTGAAGTTCATCTAAAGTGACTTTTGCCCGGCCAATATCTGAGTGGAGCAGCCATTTTAAAACGTCTAATTTATTCAGATTAGAAATCAGCTCTTGCTTGATATTCTGGTCTAAGCTTGTAGCATATTGAAAATGTTCGTAATCTTCTAACATCAGCATATTATAATTATGCATTGTTTTGGATTCTGTATCTTCTGTTTCAATAAATTCAATTGCATCACTATGATCAGAAGAATTTTCTTCCGTTTGATGGTTTTTTCCTACTAAGACGGTATGAATGCATTTACCTGCTTTTGAGAGCATTTCCACCTGTTCCTTATAAAACAGAATATCCTGTTCTAATTCCTGAATGCGTTTTTCCAAACGTACCTTTGCATCTTCCAAATCTTTAATCTGTAAAGCAATTTGATTTCCTTTTGTCATGGTATTTGTACTTTCTCCTGAAAGAGGAGAAAATACATTCCGGCGGTTATCAATGTGATAAGTATAGAGTTCTCTGGTTTTTTGAAGGGTTTCAATCTGTACTTCCAACTCAAATAATTCCGTTTTTAAACTCTGTACCAGCTCCAGATTACTGACATAGGTCTTATTAAAATAGTCTAATGTTTTGGAATTTGCTTCTTCTATGATGTTGAGTGGGTTTGTTTCATCCTTTGTCATGGCATATCCTCATCTTAAATAATATCATATAAGCAGTTTATCACTAAAAGTAATAATCGTCATCACGTTTTTTACGTCTTCTGAGGTATCGTCTTCTTCGATTCCGTTTTATTGCTCTTATCAATGATGCAAAAATGATATAAATAACAAGAATGATGAAAAGAGCAGCTATTATAATTAAAATAATGAACAGAATTTTTTTGGTTTTTCCAAAAATAGAAACGGTGGGCTTTTCCTCCTTTTGTGCCATTTGGGATGAAAGAAGGGGAGCCATACTCGTGATGGGAGTAGTACCGATTTGCTCTCCGTCATAGGAAAAATTAATTTCCCCTAAAATATCTTTTTTGGCTTCATTGTAAAGTTTTATTTCCCGTTCAATTTTTGTAGTATCCATAGATTTGTTAATCAGTAAAGAGAAATCTTTATCTACCTCCAAATCGATCATTTCATGGTCTAAGTTGGAATAATAATTATTTAGGATGGTATTTGTTTTTGTCACATTATCATCATCAGACTCAAAAGAAAAATCAGATAAAGGATAAAAATAAGTGTAGTTATTATAACAATAATTATAGAGAGCTTTTGAGTCTGTATAGGAATACTTAAGACCGTCACAATCTAAAATAACGCAGATAAGTTCCAGACCGTCTTTTTTCGAAAAGGTAACCAGCGTATTATTTGCATCTGTTGTATAACCTGTTTTACCGCCTTCGCAATATTCATAATAATAAGGAGAAGCAGAACTGATCATTTTATTACCATTCCATAATTCTGTCGGCTCCTTTGTTAAATTAGTAGGTGGAACAGTATAAGTCAGTGTTCCTGCAATTTGACGAAAGGTATCGTTTTGCAGGGCATATTTTGTAATCAGTGCCATATCGTAGGCACAGGTATAATGGTCGTCTTCATGCAGACCGTTTGGAGTGATAAAATGGGTATGTTCACAGCCAAGCTCCTTTGCTTTGTCATTCATGAGTTTAGAGAAAGAATTTAGATCACCAGCAACATATTCTGCAACTGCATAGGCACATTCGTTTGCAGATTTTACCATGGTAGCATAAATACAATCTTCCACAGTCACCTTTTCCCCTACATCCAGTCCGATATTCGTACTGTCCCGTTCAATTCCCCAGATAGCATTGTCTGACATGGTAATCGTGTCATTAAAATTCACATTATGATCCAAAGCAACGATTGTTGTCATAATCTTGGTAATACTTGCAGGATACTTTTTGTCGTGTGAATTTTTTTCATATAGAACCTGACCGGTTGCCGCATCTATAACAATGGCAGCATTGGACACAATATCCGGCTCTTTTGATGGGTCATCGGGATATTCTGTAGTTTCAGGATGCTCCGTGGTTGCTTCTGTTGCTTCCGTTGCATTAGAAGGGATATAACATATAAATATAAGTATAAATGCCAATAGAATAGCAGTTATTTTCTTCATCTGATATCTGCTCCTTTGTAGATAAACATAATTAAATTTATTTTATTATATCTGGCTTGGAGTGTCAACCTTTACAGGGCTTGACTTTTTGCCGCAAGTGAATTACTCTCATTTTGAGATTATAGTCAGGAGGATAGAAAGATGCGTTTACGAAATGTACCCGGATCACGGGATATAATAAGGGAAAGCTGGTTCACAATAAAAGATGAAACAGAATATAGAGGAAAATGGAATACCGTATTTGGAAATGATCATCCGATTTATATAGAGATTGGTATGGGAAAAGGACAGTTTATTATGACATTGGCAAAGCAGAATCCGGATATCAATTATATAGGAATCGAAAAATATTCTTCCGTATTGGTTCGTGCCATTGAAAAACAGGAAGAAGAAGATTTACCGAATCTTTATTTCATTCGTATGGAAGCGGAAAATATTACAGAGGTTTTTGAGGAGGGTGAAGTTTCAAGGATATATCTCAATTTTTCGGATCCCTGGCCAAAAGACCGTCACGCAAAAAGAAGACTGACTTCCGTACAGTTTCTGGAACGTTATGAAAAAATTCTTGTGAAGGAGGGGCATGTAATTTTTAAAACAGATAATAAAGATTTATTTGATTTTTCATTAGAACAGGTTGAACAGGCACAAAATTGGGAACTGTTAAACCATACTTTTGATTTACATCACTCAGAATATATAGAAGGAAATGTAATGACCGAATATGAAACCAGATTTGTAGAGAAAGGAAATGCAATCTGCCGGATGGAGATTGTAATGACGAACAAAAAGGATTAGAACTGCATAGAATAAAAGTAAGCATAGTAAGGTAGTATTTTATGAAAAAAATCGGTGCGGCCTTAAATGGTAAAATTTATGAAGTAAAGCGGCAATATCCGGTTATCCGGGAATTTGGACAGAGAATGAGTACTGTGAAGAAGGAATTGAACAGGGACACGGTAAAGCATAAGTGAATGGTCCATTTTCAAATGAATTATTGCTTACCCTACAATTTCCTGGATATATGTTGTATCACCCCATGTATACCAGAAATGCTTACTATCCACAAACCCCATATGTTGTGCGGTTCTTCCCGTGTATGAAAAAAGACAATATTTTATTTCATAATTTTCACGTTTCATCAAAATCACAGACGTAAAGTAATCCAGTAAAATCCATTTTCCATCTGGTGACAAAAATATTCTATGTGGATAATTGGATTCATGTATAGCAATAGGAAAATAACCGCCGCCATTCGATATGTGTATGAAATCCGGATATGCAAAATTTTCGATAATATTAAAATTCTCATCATAAATGAGGGCTTTATTTTCTGAAACAAATGTATACTGATTCAGTTTTTCCACATAAACTAATCTGCAAAGTACCGGTGTATTAGGTAATTGTACTACTTCACTCAAATCCTTATCTTTTATAACAATAACATATGTTATATCTCCAGCCATACACTGAAATAAATATGTATTTTTTGTGCCATTATAAATCACATTATTACAAGCAACATGAATTGGTTTTTCATTATTCTCAGATAATTTCCATTCCCCTGGAATTTTCCAAATAATTTCTTCTTTATTTTCAATAAAGTCCCAGTACCTTATTGTATTTTCAAAAAAATACAATAGCTTATCATCTTTAGAAAAAATAAAGGAACCATTTATTTTACATTTCTGCTTTTTAGCAATAATGTGTTTTGTACACATATCAACTATTCCAAGTGTACCTTTGAAACTCTCAGTTACTATGTATTTTTCATCCTGTGACATGATTGTATGATACACTTCACCCATAATAGGAATTACATCAGTCTGCTGCATATTCTGATCAACGTCCATCTCAAATTTCAATAGAGTTTTCTTATTTTGTGCATAATAATGATTATCATAAAAAACAGTTGATGCTTTTTTGTATTTTTTAAGTTTACCTTTCAGCTTAGATATATCTTCCGGTGCGATCAGCCCATCCTCATATTTAATACTCAGATAAGGATAAAATTCATCACATACACTACAACGATACCCAGTCTTTTCCTTAACAAAATTCTCTTGATAATGATATACCGTTTTAAATTTTTTGTTTTCTATACCTATCTTGACTTCTTCTTGCTGTTTTTGTGACAGACAACAAAACAAATTGCCATCTATTGATATTTTTGTCATTGTAAAACACCACCTTTATTGTAATAATACCACAAATCTCTAGTAAAGGGGTTTTTTTGCTCACAATTGTCCTGAATCGTCCCCTCAGTTAGTGTATTTTATTTGTATTTATACTACAAATATGTTAGAATTGTATTAATTATTTTTTTGGATAGGTTGGAGAATATAATGCAATTTAGACCCTGTATTGATATACACAACGGAAAAGTAAAACAGATTGTCGGAGGTTCTTTGCTGGATGCCGGAAATCAGGCAAAGGAGAATTTTGTTGCGAATCAGGACGCGTCTTTTTATGCCAGATTATATAAAAAAAGCAAAATCAAGGGAGGACACATTATCCTATTGAATAAGGCTGATACACCCTATTACAAAGAGAATGTGGCACAGGCAAAAAAGGCCCTTTTGGAATATCCGGGAGGATTACAGATCGGTGGAGGAATCACAGCAGAGAATGCAAAAGACTTTCTAAATATGGGAGCATCCCATGTGGTTGTCACTTCTTATGTGTTTCGGGATGGAAGAATAGATTATGAGAGGCTGAAAAATTTAATCCATATAGTGGGTAAGGAACGTTTAGTACTTGATTTAAGCTGTAGAAAGAAAAGTGATCAGTATTATATTGTGACAGATCGTTGGCAGAAATTTACAAAGGAGATTATATCAAAGGATACCATTGAAAAATTACAGGATTATGCAGATGAGTTTTTAATTCATGCGGTAGATGTGGAAGGCCGGGCAAATGGTGTAGAAAAGGCTCTTGTCAGTATGCTTGGTGAATATGCAAGCATACCCATCACCTATGCAGGAGGAGTGGGTTCTTATGAGGATATTGAGATAATCCGACAGCTTGGAAAGGACAGGCTCAATGTTACAATCGGAAGTGCATTAGATTTATTTGGAGGCAGCCTTGATTATGAGAAAGTAATCGGGATGATGGGATAATATAAAATGAAACAGAATATAATTTGGCAATTTTTAAAAGATAAATATGTATATGTGATAACCTTTAGTCTGGCATTGTTCATGATGCTGGGTGCATGGATTATTGGTGAAGTCGGTCCCTTTGGGGATAAATGTTTAGTTGTAGTGGATGGGGTACATCAGTATCTCCCATTTTTTGCCGAGTATCAGGACAAATTAAAAAATCTGGATACGCTGCAGTATACAATGGACGTAGGACTCGGCAATAATTTTATATCCTTGTGGTCTTACTATCTGTCAAGTCCGTTTAATTTGATTATTATATTTTTTTCAAAGTCACATTTACCGATGGTGTTGAACCTGATTATTTCTGCAAAGATTATATTGGCAAGTCTTTGTTTTGCTTATTTTTTAATGCATGCCGGCAAAAAACCTGTAAAGAATCCGGGAATTATTGTATTTTCACTTTTTTATGCATTTAGCAGTTTTGTTGTAGGCTATTATTGGAATCTGATGTGGCTGGATTGTATTTTCATTTTTCCGGTTATCATTCTTGGAATGGAGAAAATGCTTATAAAAAAAGACAGCCGGATGTATATTCTGGCACTGCTTTACAGTTTTATCTGTAATTATTACATCAGCTTTATGATTTGTTTATTTCTTATTTTGTGGTTTTTTACTTTTCATTTTAAAAGCTTTAAGGATTTATTGGAAAAGGGAATCCGTTTTGCCGTGGCATCTTTAACAACAGCAGCAATGAGTGCAGTTGTATTAATACCTGCTTATATGGGAATTATGACAACAGCATCCGCAGAATTTGAATTACCGGAATGGAAATTTTATGGTTCTTTTGCAGATACTTTAAAATCACATTTATTCTGTTCAGAGGTTATGACGAATCAGGTTGGAGATGCAGGTACGAATCTTTACTGTGGAATTTTTACAATTTTGATGGCGATTACGTTTTTCTTTATAAAGGAGATATCTTTAGAAAAGAAGACAAAATATGGTTTATTGATTATTTTTTTGATTATAAGCTTTAATAATGAGAAGCTTAACTATATATGGCACGGATTTCATAACCAGTATGGAATTCCCAACCGCTTTGCATTTTTGTACATTTTTGTTCTTCTGATTATGGCATATGAGGTGTATCTGAAACGAAAGCAGATAAAACTTTATATGGCAATAGGAGCATATATGGCGAGTATGTTTTTTGTGGCATACTGTTATTATAATGCAGATGTGGTTTATGACAAAAAGATTTATATCCTTACAGGTGTTTTATTATCTGTTTATCTGGTTTTATTTGCATTTTATATCAAACTGCCACAGAAAAAATGGATTGCGAAAGATGTGATTGTTTTTGCAGCTATTATAGAGATGGCAGTGAATGGATTATTTGGTTTTAATCAGGTTGGGAGTTCCGAACCAGAATACTATTATGGGGATACCGATACATTTGAAACACTGATTAAAAGAGTAGAGGAAGCAGATGAAAGTCTTTGCCGGTCTGATATTTTGGAACCTCGGTTAGTAGATGAGGCAACATGGTATAACCTGAAAAGTGTTGGAATATTCGGTTCTACTGTTCGGGGAGAGTTAGTGGATATCATGGGAAAATTAGGTTTTTATACAGGAGCTAACGAATACTTATATTATGGTGCAACTCCGGTAACGAATTCGTTGTTAGGGGTCAAATATGTCTATACCAGAGACGGTGATTTTGTAAATGTGGATATGGGCTTATACGATAGTGAAAAATCCATATCGGTTTATAAAAATCCTTATATACTGCCAATCGGTTATATGGTTAATGAAGACATTTTAGAATTTGATACAGAGAATAACGGACCATTTACAGTGCAGAATGAACTTTGTGGGGCACTTACCGGAATTGAACCGGTTTTTACTTCGATTTCCGAAGATATGCAGACACAAACCTATGGAACAAATATTGATGTTTCCTTAAAAGACAGTTATAATGCTGTTTATAGTAAAGCGAACGGAAGTGCAAAAGCGGATATAATTTATACAATCCCATACGATATGGATTTGTATGTGAGTTGTAGAGGAAGTAATGTTCATAAGGTAGCACTTTTGATTGATGGTGATGAAGTGGCATTTGACCGATACCAGGGACAGATTTTTCATATTGGGAATGTAAGAGCCGGTCAGTTAGTGGATATTCAGTTTGTTTTGAATGAAGGCGAGAATTTAAGTGGTGATTTGTACTGCTATCCAATGGAATTTGTAGAAGAACAGTTTTTAAAGTTTCAAAATGTATTGGCAAATCAATCTATGAGGGTTACGGATTATAGTGATTCCAAGATAGAAGGGAATGTTAGTGTTTTAAAGGATGGTGTTTTTATGACATCCATTCCATATGATGATGGTTGGAGTATTTATGCAAATGGTGAAAAACTGGATACTTATTCTATCCTGGAAGGTTTTTTGGGGGCAGACCTTTCCAAAGGGGATTATGAAATTAAGATGGTATATCGGTGCCCGGGTCTGCTAAGAGGATTTGTAATTACAATATTCGGAATATTTATATTTTTTCTTATTAGCAAAATGGAAAAGAAGATAACAGGGAATAATAGAAAAGGAGGCGATTTATATGAAGACGAAAAAAGTGAGAAAAGCTGTCATACCAGCAGCGGGACTTGGAACGAGATTTCTTCCGGCAACAAAAGCAATTCCAAAAGAGATGCTGCCGATTGTGGACATTCCAACAATCCAGTATATTATTAAAGAGGCGGTAGCAAGCGGGATAGAAGAAATCCTGATTATTACAAATTCCAACAAGCATTGTATGGAGAATCATTTTGACCGTTCTTATGAATTGGAAAGCCGGTTAGAGGAATCGAATAAACTGGAAGAACGGGATATGATTTGTGAAATCGCAAATATGGCAAATATATACTATGTAAGACAAAAAGAACCGAAAGGTCTTGGACATGCAATTTTATGTGCTAAATCATTTATCGGAAATGATCCTTTTGCAGTATTGCTTGGGGATGATATTGTGGAGAATCATGGTGGAAAACCGGCATTAAAACAATTGATCGAGGCTTACAATGAAGTGGAAGCTTCCATTGTTGGAGTACAAACTGTACCGGAAGATGAAGTTTACAAATACGGAATTGTTGAACCATCAAAGGAATCGGAGCCGGTGGGAAGAAGAGTAAAATTAAGTTCTATGGTGGAAAAACCAAAATGCGAAGAGGCACCCAGTAATATGGCGGTACTTGGCAGATATGTATTAACACCGGAAATTTTTAACTTTCTTGAAATGCAGACGCCTGGTGCCGGAGGGGAAATACAGCTTACAGATTCGATTAAGAGTCTGATGATCAGTCAGGCAGTATATGCTTATGATTTTGAAGGAATCCGGTATGATGCAGGAGACAAATTTGGCTTTATTAAAGCAACTATTGAATATGCTTTAGAGCGTGAAGACTTACAAAATAAACTTCATACGTATTTAAAGGAGCTTGTAAAGACATTTTAAAAAGGAGGGATAGTATGATGGAGAGGAATGATAATTTACCCAAATGGAAGATAATCTATCTTTTATTGATAGCAGCACTCATTTTAGTGGTTATTATAGGAGACCTTGTAATATTTGGAAAGTTAGATAGTGCGAGTTCTGTGGATAAAGTAAAAGGTATCATTACGGTGATATCTGTTTTGATTATTTTATTTGCAATCGGTATTGGTGCACTCATGCTTAAGGTGACACAGGATACAGAAAAAGTTTCTGTTGTCAAAAGTGATAAATATAAAAGATTATTTCTAAATTTGCCAATTGGTTTTGCACAGGCACAGATTTTAAGGGATGTGCAGTCGGGACGAAATATGGGATACCGTATTTCTGATGCGAACGAAAACTTCAGACAATTGTTTAATCTGGATATTTCGGATTATCTTGACAGAAATATTTCTGAGAGCAGGGTTGAGGTATTACAGGATATTAATGCGTGGTTTGAAGCTTATAACAATTCAGGAACAAAACAGGGTGAATTGCTGACAGTGGAAATTACGATAGAAAAGCTGGAAAAAGTATTTAATACGGTTATGTATAAATCAGAATCTGATTATATTAATATGGTCGTTATTGATATTACAGAACAAAAGGAGACAGAGAATAAATTATCCGCAGCCATTAAAGATGCAAATGCCGCTTATAAGACACAGGCAGAATTTCTCGCAAATATGTCACATGAAATCCGTACACCAATCAATGGGATTTTGGGAATGCTTCAGCTTACATTGATGGCAGATGATTTACAGGCTGATTACAGGGATAACCTTACAACAGCTAAGAATTGTGCAGATACGTTATTAAGACTGATTAATGATATTTTAGATATTTCCAAATTGGAAGCGGGTAAATATAATTTAAGAGAAGAGAACTTTGATATTAAAGCCAATATTGAAGAAGCAGTAGCTGCACAGGTTCCTTATGCCAAAAATAAATCCTTAACACTGGATTGTTCCTTCGGCGGTAATATACCGGAGCTGGTAAAGGGGGATGGACAGAGAATTCAACAGGTATTAAACTGTCTTCTTTCCAATGCAATTAAGTTTACAAGTGAAGGTGGAGTACGTGTAAAGGTTGCATGTCTGGATGATAAATTGGATAAGATTAAGCTACGGATTGCAGTTGCAGATTCCGGTATCGGTATTTCCGAAGAAAACAAGAATAAATTATTTATTCGGTTTTCACAGGTAGACTCATCGGATACCCGTCAATATGGTGGTTCCGGATTAGGACTTGTTATCACAAAGCAGATTGTGGAGTTAATGGGAGGGACCATTACCGTTCAAAGTAAAGAAGGATTGGGTTCTACTTTTATTGTTGAAATTCCACTTAAGCTGATCAAACCTGCTGAAGAAAATGGAGAGGAGCAGAATAAACAGAATGATCCGGCGGCATTTTCTCTTTCTGGACATACAAAAGCAAGGATTTTAGTGGCAGAGGATGAACCGGTGAACCAGCAGGTAATAGGAAAGCTTCTTGGTATGGCGGGATACTCTTATGACATTGCAGAAAATGGAGAAAAGGCAGTGGAATTGTTTAAACTAAAGGAATATCAGGCAGCGTTGTTCGATGTACAGATGCCGGTTATGGATGGATTGGCAGCAACGCAGGAAATTCGGGATATTGAATTCCGGCAAAATAGGAAACGGCTTCCAATCATTGCGGTAACTGCAAGAGCAATGTTTGGTGATAAAGAACGTATTTTAGAAGCAAAGTTAGATGATTACATAGCAAAACCATATAATCTGAATGATGTAGTAGAGATACTTAACAAATATGTAAAAAAAGAGGGATAATATAAAATCTTATATTGCATAACTAAATTTTGAAAATAGAGAGTTTCGCAAATGCCTATCAGTAAAAATAAAGAGGGGTTGTTGACTTGTTTACAACAACCCCTCTTTATTCAGAAAAGCAACGGATCAAGTGGCATGCTTGCATGCACATTTGGCGATTTACTCAGCAGAATCTTCTGCCTCTGTATTGTCGTTTGTTGATTCCTCTATAGAATTAGTGGAACCAGCATTTTCTCTGATATATAAAATATTTTTATCAATCTTCAGGAAATCTTCGTCACTGATATAGTAATAATCATCAGATGGCTGAATTGGAATCTCTAAAACAACAGGATCCATATATCCTGGGTTATCCGCAGTTTTTTCTAAAATATCAATAATTCCTTCTGCAAATTCAGTTTCATAATCTACTTCTGTAGTATTATTATAATCTCCTTCATCTACCCTTGTATTGAAACCTTCAATGTAGGATACTACTTCATCATAGGTGGTTTCTAATGTGTCAAGAGGGTATACGGTTAATTTCAAAGTATAACCATTTCCGTCTTTGTCATTTTTGACATCGGTTACTTCATATTTGGCATTTTTCAGGATAGACTGTGCAAGGTAATAAAATTCAGAAAGAATCGTTCCGTCATCTACTTCTTTGACACCATAATAATTCATAAGATTATGTGCCTGATAGTCCATGTTTGCAACATAAACTGCTTCTGCATCTTTTTGGGAAACCCCGGTTAAAGTCATATAATCTTTTGAAATATTCTTATAATTAATATCTAACAAACTGATTGCATAGCGGGAATAAACTTTTGCTTTACTGTCAAACAGACCACACCCCGCTAAAGAAAAAATCATGGTACAAACCATGAAAGTAATTATAAATCTTTTGATGGTAGATTTCATATATGTTAACCTCCTAGTGTGTAACGTTATCATGATATATTTCTACTATAACACACTTTCGTTGGAGTGTCTATTATTTCTATCCTTGAGTTCAGGGCTTCTGTTTTGAAATTTTAGGTTCTATTTGTAACAACAGGAAAATTATAGTATACTACTAGCAGTTAAAGGAAAATAATATATTATTGTACTGGATAATTTCTGTGTGTGCAGGGAGAAGAATTCTTAAATTATAAAAATAAGGAGATATGTTGTGAAAGAAAAAAAAGGAAAGACCTATTTATTTGCTGCTATTATTTCAGTCTTGTGGCTGGGAATTAATTATTATATCTATTTTCCGGCACTAAATGTGCAGAATAGGGAGTTTTGGTCATGGCTGATGGTACATTCCGTAATCATTAGTTGTATTTTTATTTTTAGTGGGATGATGGGAAGAAGCCGTAAAAAGAAAATGGTGGAAGGGGTGAAGGAAAATGTTTCCTATTTCCGTTACGGAAAGGGACGTTTTCAGCTTTTCCTTCTTGTGGGAATTCCGGTTTTTTGTATGCTGGTATTGATAATCGGGAATCTTGCAGGTGCTACCATATTTCGTGCTAAAAAGTATTCTAAATTACTGACGGTGGAGCAAAGAGACTTTACGACAGATATTTCGGAAGCGGAAAATGTGGATAATATTGCATTGATGGATACCAATAGTGCAAAGATATTTGGAAACCGCAAGATTGGTTCGTTATCTGATGTGGTCAGCCAGTTTGAGGTGGAGAACGATTATACACAGATTAATATAGAGAATAAGCCAATGAAGGTTGCCAATCTGTGCTATGCAGGTTTTTTTAAATACATCAATAACCGGGCAAAAGGGATACCGGGATATATTAAGGTAAATCCGGTTAACTTTGAGGCAGAGTATGTAAAGCTGGATACGGGAATGAAGTATGTTTCTTCCGGATATTTTAATGAAAATATTGATCGGTATGTACAAATCCATAATCCCACTAAAATGATTGACGGATGCTATTTTGAAGTGAATGATGACGGAAAACCGTTTTATGTGTGTCCGGTTATGCATGCAAAGGTCGGTCTGTTTAGCGGGATGGACGTAAAAGGTGCCATTCTTTGTGATCCGGTCAGCGGAGACATGGAATATTATGATGTGGCGGATATTCCAGCATGGGTTGACCGTGTCTATGACGGGGAATTGTTAGAGCAGAAATTTAACTGGTATGGTATTTTATCAGGCGGCTATTTTAACAGTGTGATCGGGCAAAAGGGATGTATTCAGACAACGGATGATTATGGTTATAAGACGATAGAAGATGATGTGTGGATTTATACCGGTGTCACCTCTGTAACGGGGGATGCCTCCAATGTAGGATTTGTAATGATAAACCAGAGGACCTCGGAAGCCAGATATTATAATATTTCAGGGGCAGAGGAATATTCTGCAATGGCATCTGCCGAGGGTGAAGTACAGGAAAAGAGTTATAAAGCGTCTTTTCCAAGTCTGGTGAATGTGGACGGTGAGCCAACGTATATTATGGTTTTGACCGACAACGGCGGATTGGTGAAAATGTATGCAATGGTAAATGTGGAACAATATAATCTGGTAGTGACGGCAGAATCCCAGGAGGAGGTATTTGCCAAATACCGGAAGCTGATTGCAAAGAATGGAAATGGAAGTTCTGACAATGATGTTCAGAGTATAAAAAAGAAAGAATTTGTTGTAGAAGACATGGAATATGTTACGATGAACGGTGAAACTTATGTTTATATGAAAGACAAAGAAGGAAATGTGTTTAAACAGAAATTTTCGGAGGATGAGGGCATTATTAAGATTTCTGCAGGAGATACTGTTTTTCTCCAATATGAGGAAAAGGAAAGCGGAATCCATACCATTCTTACAGTGGAGTTAAAGAAAAAAGCGGCTGTAAATGATACGAAAGATCAATTAGGAGCAAAGGAAGAAAATACCGTAACAGAGGATAAGAAAACAAATGAAGATAAAAAATTACAGGAAAACCAGGAAACTACTACGGAGAAGGAAACGGAAAGCAGTACTGAAGATTCTTTGGATGATAAAACAGATACAACGGGAGAGAATGAGGGAAACAGTATATGAAAATATTTGAAACGCATGCCCATTATGATGATCGGGCATTTCGGGAAGACCGGGACAGGCTGCTTAAAAAAATGAACGAAGAGGGAGTCGAATATATTGTAAACATAGGATGTTCCATGGATAGTTCAAGAAAAATAACGGAATTGGTTACACAATATGATTTTTTATATGGGACGGTAGGTGTTCATCCGGATGATGTAAAGGATTTGACGGAAGAGGATATGGGAGAGTTAGAAGCACTTTCCCAACGGGATAAGATTTTAGCCATTGGTGAAATCGGACTGGACTATCATTATGACGATGTAGAAAGGGATGTCCAGAAAAAATGGTTTGTCCGTCAGCTTGCTATAGCAAAACAACAGGAGCTTCCGGTTGTCATTCACAGCCGTGATGCTGCAAAAGATACGTTAGATATTATGAAGGCAGAATATGATGGAAAAAAAGGTGGTGTGATCCACTGCTTTTCTTATGGAGTGGAAATGGCAAGGGAATATCTGGATCGGGGTTATTACCTGGGTATAGGAGGGGTGGTAACATTTAAAAATGGCAGAAAATTAAAAGAAGTTGTGGAATATGCACCTCTTGACCAGATGGTATTAGAAACAGATTCTCCGTATCTTGCACCAGTTCCATTCAGAGGAAAACGTAATTGTTCCCTTTACTTAACTTATGTAGCGGAAGAAATTGCAGGAATTAAACAGGTTCCGGTGGAAGAAGTCTTAGAAATTACTTTTCATAATGCAAGGAAGTTATATAAATTGTGATTCAGAAAGGAAACAAGCATGAAAAAACTTAGTAATCCTCAGGTTACCATAGAGACAATTAAAAAATATGATTTTGCTTTTCAAAAAAAGTTTGGACAGAATTTTCTGATTGATGAACATGTGCTGAATAAAATTATTCTGGCAGCGGGAGTGACGAAGGAAGATGTTGTTCTGGAAATTGGACCGGGATTTGGCACGATGACACAGTATCTGGCAGAGGCAGCAAAAGAAGTAATCGCAGTGGAAATTGATAAAACATTAATTCCAATTTTACAGGATACGCTTAAGGATTACGATAATGTGACTTTGATAAATGAAGATATTTTAAAAGTAGACATTGCAGACCTTGTAAATAAGAAAAATAGCGGAAAGCCTATAAAAGTGGTGGCGAATCTTCCCTATTATATTACAACACCGATTATTATGGGTTTATTTGAAAGTCATGTGCCGCTGGAAAATATTACAGTGATGGTACAAAAAGAGGTGGCTTCCAGAATGCAGGCAGGACCGGGTACAAAGGATTATGGTGCTCTTTCCCTTGCGGTACAATTTTATGCCAAGCCGTATATTGTGGCAAATGTACCACCAAATTGTTTTATTCCAAGACCAAATGTAGGGTCCGCTGTGATCCGGTTGACAAAGTGGGATAGGCCGCCAGTAAAGGTGGATCATGAAACCTTTATGTTTTCACTGGTAAGAGCATCCTTTAACCAGAGAAGAAAAACACTGCAAAACAGCTTGATTAATGGCGGTATTCCGGTAACGAAGGAACGTATTGTTTCCGCCCTAAAAAAAATGGATCTTTCCCCGACAATCCGCGGGGAAGCATTGACACTGGAACAATTTGCCCAATTAAGTGATTATCTTGATACATAACACAAATAAAAGAAACTTATATTCTTTTAGTCATAAAATCCCATACTTTTGCATAGAATTAATTCAAAAAGGAGTGAGACAAGAAGTGCAGAGTTATAAAAGAAAAATCACATATTTTTACCAGCATCACAATGGAAACATAGGATCAACGGCAGGATTTCTGAAATTAGAGATCCGTGGGGATAAAGTTAAAATTATTATTAACATTCAGGAACCACCCGGATTACCATATAAGGAAGCCCTACTTTATTTTTATCATGAAGCAGGAGATCATTTAGCGGCAATTAAAGTGGGAAAAGTGGAGAGATTAAATGGAATTTTAACGTACCAGAGTCGTACAGACTGGCAGCAGATGTTTGATACAGGAAGAGATTTGTATACATTTGATGGGGTAGCCGTTGTTTATAATGATGATCACTATTATATAGGTGATTTTAAAGATAAAGACCGTAAAGATTATAAGCTGGTATGCAAGGATAATACGAAAGAACCGGAGGGAAAGCCCAAAGAGCCATCCAATGGAACACAACAGAAGATCATTTACAGACCCGCAACGGTGAAACGTACGGATCGGTCAAAAGAAATATTCCAAAAGCCTGGCGGGAATCAGAAAGAGGAGACAGCCAAATTACAGGAAATAAAAAAAGAAGAGTCTGTGGAGCAGGAACAGACAGTCAAACAGGAATTACAGCAGGATATTAGTTTAACCCAGCAGCAGAAAAAGGATATAATCGAGGAAAAGGAGCAAAAGCTACAGGAAGAATTAAAAAAAGATGTCTTTGAAAAATGTGAAAATTGTCCGTATCACAAAAAACGTTTAGAACAGAAGGAACACGAGGATGCCTTCGAAAAAATGATTTTAGAATATCCGAAGCTGCCAATGTATGGTGTTACAGAATTATTTGATTGTGTGAGGATTCACCCTAAGGATATTGGGAAATTAGATATGCGTAACTGGAAATTAGGAGTGAACAGCTTTTTAACACATGGCTATTATACGTATCAGTATCTGCTACTTGGAAAAATGCGGTTTGATAATGGATCAGAACAGGCAATTATCGGAGTACCGGGAGTATATTCTAACCGGGAAAAATATCTGGCTAATATGTTCGGATTTGAACAATTTATCCCGATTAAGAAAACAGGCATTAAGACAGGAGAGTTTGGTTACTGGATTGTAGAAATCAGTCCATATCTGTAATGATCCTTAAAAATACCGTTTACTTCTACGCCCTGGTATTCAATACCTTCAAATCGGAAGCTAAGCCGTTCTAATAGTTTGATAGAGGGTGTGTTATCAAGTGCAACCCGTGCGTCCAGCCGGTGGATCTTGTAATTAGAGAAAATGACGGCAATAGCAGCCTGGCATGCTTCAAAGGCATAGCCATAGCCGTGATAATCTGCATCCAGTTTATAACCGATAGCAGCTCTGGAAAACGGACCATGCATGATCTGGGAAAAATTCACGGAACCAATCATTTGATCCGGATGTTTTTTCAGATAAATATAATAGCGTAAGGACTTGCCTTTTATAGCGGCATTGTATTCATAATCCATACTGGCGGTCTGATAATCCAGAGTATAGAAGCTATCTGGTCTTGTGGGTTCAAAACGTTCAAAAAGTTCCCTGTTTTTATTATAAAAAGAGAGAACCTGTGAAGCTTTACTGCTATTTTCAACCTGTAATATTAAACGGTCGGTCGTAAGTGTAAATGACATAAATTAAAATCTCCTTGCAAATAGAATCCGATTTTAATAACTTTATCATATAATATGGGGGAAATACAATGACAAATGATGAAAAATACATGAAAGAAGCAATTAAGCAGGCAAAAAAAGCAGCGGCAGCAGGGGATGTTCCCATTGGCTGTATTATTGTAAAGAATGATAAGATTATTGCCAGAGGATATAATAAAAGAAATGCAAAGAAAACAACACTGGCTCATGCAGAACTGCTGGCGATTGAAAAGGCCTCAAAGAAGCTGGGTGACTGGAGGCTGGAGGAATGTACCATGTATATTACATTGGAACCCTGCCAGATGTGTGCAGGTGCAATTGTACAGGCACGGATTCCCCGGGTTGTAGTAGGAGCAATGAATAAGAAAGCCGGATGTGCCGGTTCGATTTTGAATCTGTTTCAAGTGGAAGAATTTAATCATCAGGTAGAATTTCAAAAAGGAATTCTGGAAGAGGAATGTTCGTTCCTGTTATCAGATTTTTTTAAAGCATTGAGAAGGAAAAAATAGAAGGTGTTCGGTAATCAAAAGCTGAACCGTTATCAATTAGTAGCAGTTCAGCCTAGGAATTTGCACTTGCTGCAAAGTCCGTAACTATGAAGCCGAAGGCTGAATAGTTACCATCAATTATTGAAAAGGCTTGAAAAAGAGTTGACATATCTCACAAATTCTTGTATACTAATCGTTATCACTAAATTAGTGTCATTATTTATAGTTTAATCTTTCCATGCAGCCGGGGTGTTAGCGGTATCCTGTACCTGCAATCCGCTATAGCAGGGGTGTTGACCTGCCTCGGGAGTTGCTTTCGATGCTGGCCATAGTAAGTGGCGTTGACGTATGGGTCTTGCGCAATGGAAACCTATGAACCGTGTCAGGTCGGGAACGAAGCAGCACTAAGTAGGAGCTTTCGTGTGCCGCAAGGGTGCCTGGACTGAGTTAACTGCTATGGTAACTGATCGGAAGTGTCTCACAAAGCAGGTTGCATGGATTTTTATAAATATCAAAAAAGAGAGTGCTTCCCAATATAATTAGTGAAATCATATAAATATATTTGTATGATTTTTTTTACTCTATAAGAAAGTTTCGCAAGTGAAACTCTTTATTTTGTGGAATATTTTATAAAATGATGCTACAATAGTAAAGAAGCACGTGAATGGGAGCGATTAGCATGAATTATGCAAATGTGATAGAATTTGTGAAACAGCAGATTGCAGACAACGGCAGACCACCTAATTATCCATTTCGCGACCGGTTTGAACACACGATGAGGGTATACCGATGGGCGATTAAACTGCAGGCAAAGGTTGGTGGAGACCTTGATATTATTGCACTGGCAGCATTGTTACATGATGTTGGCTGGCAGGAGGGCAGAGAGCATGGTGAAGTCGGAGCCGAGATAGCAGTAGAATATTTAGACAGTATCGGAATAGAGCCAGATAAGATTGGGCGAATCGGAGAAATTATCAGGATTCATGACGATAAAGACACGCAGCAGGAATTATCAATTGAGTGTCAGGTTGTAATGGATGCGGATTTGTTAGATGAGGTGGGTGCTGTCAGTATTCTTTGGGATTCCATGGCAACAGCCTGTGAGGAAGAGGCAAATTACAAAAAGGCATATTACCGGATTAAGAATTATTACAAAGGCAATAAGCCTAAGATACGCCGGTGTAAGACTGATGCAGCTCGTATAGAATATGACAGGAGAATGAAGCTTTTAGATGATTTTTTGTTTCAGTTAGAAAAAGAATTGTTTTAAGCCGGATCAGGCATTAAAATAATAAATGTAGATTTAGGAGGAATTAACGATGAGACAATTTTTAAAAGTAGTAATTGGGATTGTTATTTTAGTAGGAATTTGTTTTGGTGTTTATACGGTATTACCGGAATATCCGCATAATATGGTTAAGTCATTTGTTCAGCCGGTGATAGATAAACAGGCAAAAGTAAGAATTGATGCAGTGAAAAATCTTGTAAATAAGGATTTGGAGGCAACTTATCAAAAGATTTTGGAAAGTCATACGACCTCAAGTTTCTGGATATATGATGCAAATGAAGCAGCAGGAACGGAAACCGTTACCTTTTATGCGAAAGGTGCACACATAAATATTAAAGAGGTTCCGGATCATGAAGACCACCTATATACAAGCTGCGGTGTCAAATTTGAATTTGTAATTTCCGGCAAAACAGTAAATATTACTGCATATATTGAAAAAGAACCACAGGATGAGGTTATTAAGGAAGTTATGTTTAAGCAGTTGTTAAGTGGAAATTAAAGAAGGAGTATCTTCATAAATAATAAAAATGCACAAACATGAGATATTTTAGACATGTCTGTGCATTTTTATTATATTAATTTGTAAGTTTTTTGATGAGGTTCATAATGGTTCCGATGGAATCGGACATTTCACTCTCTTCCATTGCTTTTATATACTCTTCTTTGTGGGCGGAAACATCACGGATCGCACTCAATAAAGAAGCTTTGCTAAGTTCCTCTTCTTCTATGACATAACTGAACCCATTCTTTTTAAAAGACTTGGCATTTAAAATCTGATCACCCCGGCTTGCGGCCTTTGAAAGGGGAATTAAAATATTAGGCTTTTTAAGGGCTAACAATTCACAGATTGCATTGGCACCGGCCCGGGAGATAACTAAGTCGCTGAGGGCAAACAGGTCTCTTAATTCTTTGGATATATATTCAAATTGGACATAACCTTCTTTGTTGTCCAACGTTTTGTCTAAATGGTCTTTTCCACATAAATGAATCACCTGAAAACGTGGAAGAATTTCGGAAAGACTCTCACGGATTGTTTTGTTTATTATGACACTCCCGCTGCTGCCGCCAATAACGAGAATGGTTGGCTTGTCAGGGGATAAACTGCAAAATGCGGCCGCTTTTTTCGCATTGCCCTCAAATAATTCCTTACGGATTGGTGTTCCGGTAAGAACGGCTTTTCCCTCTGGAAGCAGCTCAAAGGTTTCTTTAAAATTACAGCAGACCTTTTTGGCAGAAGGGATACAGAGTTTATTTGCAAGTCCCGGTGTCATATCGGATTCATGTATAATAGCCGGAATTTTATTCTTTTTGGCTGCCATAACAACCGGTACCGTTACAAAGCCGCCTTTCGAAAATACAATATCCGGTTTCAATCTTTTTAAAATTCGGTTTGCCTCGCTAAATCCCTTAATGACCCGAAATGGGTCTGAAAAATTCTTTATATCGAAATATCTTCGTAATTTTCCAGAAGCGATTCCATAATAGGGAATTCCTATATCTTCAATTAGTTTTTTTTCAATTCCGTCATAGGAGCCGATGTAGTGAACTTCAAATCCGGCTTCCTGTAAGCTTGGTAATAGAGCAATGTTTGGTGTTACATGACCGGCTGTTCCACCGCCTGTAAGTACAATCTTTTTCATAATGCACTCCTTATTCAATATACTACTTATAGATTACCCTCTGTTGCCTGTTTTAATGCTTTTGCCAGCTGATCCGGGCAGGAAGTACCCTTAAAACCGCACTGGACTCCTTCTAAACGGGAAATGGCATCAGATACATCCATACCTTCGATTAGCAGGGAAATGCCCTGTGTATTACCGCTGCAGCCTCCTAAAAATTTAACGTTTCTAACTTTACCATCTACAATATCAAAATCGATTTTCTGAGAACAAACGCCCTGTGGTTTATATGTCATTATAATCTTCCTTTCTATATTTTTATTGAAGCTCGCTGAGGCTCGCATAGGTCATCAACCTCCGCGTTGCTCCGGTTGGTGACATTATAACATAAGTATAAGGATTTGCAACAAATTGTGCTGCTATTTACTTTTTCAGCAAAAATTCAGTCTTGCACCGGAAAACAGCCGGTCAAAACGCTGTCGAAGAATGTGAAATCCCATCTAAAAAGAGGGATTTTGCATAGAATTCCATGGAAATTTACGATGGATAAGTGTTGAGTTTATGTATAAAGAAAAGTAAACTAATAGACAGAAAATATACATAACAGGGAAGGGATATTATGATAAAAGAATTTATAATGAATCATGTATTTATGTGCAGTATTTTATTTGTTGGTGCATTTAGCCTGATATTACAGGCATTTATGACTCTGTCTTTAAAAGGATATGTAAAAGCATCGGCAAATATGAAAACAACCAGAAAAAAAGTAATGATTAATCTAAAGAATCAGTTTGAAACAATTTACGGAATGGATTATCAGGTAAGAAATATTGCCGCCTATGTGGACAAGTATCTGTTAAAACTCCGGTTTATCGGATTTTCATTTTCTACATGGGAAAAAATCCCGTTTTTGTCGGCGGGAGTGGTTACGCTTCTTACAGTGGGTGGAATCTTTTATGGTTACATGACGAAGGTAAAAAGTATGGTACAAGTTGAAATTTTATTTGCATATGGAACGGTTTTGGCATGTTTGTTTATATTCTTTCATATATTTGGAATAAAAAGCAAGAAGCAGCAAATACAAATTCAGCTTGTAGATTATCTGGAAAATTATCTGACAAATCGTTTGACCCGGACAAAAGAAGCCAATAAAGAATGGAAAACGTTAGATGCGGATGTAGAAAATGCTTTTATGGAAGGAACAGCGGGAAAGAAAGAGCCGGTTTCCGACCAGACAATTAATATGGAGGAAGACGTAGAGATGTTAAAGCGTCTAATCCGTGAGGTGGAAACAGGGAAAGAAAATAAGAACAGCGGGCAGGTGGCAGTGAACACAGACCAGAGTGAAGCAGAGGCAGAGAATTATAAAGATATAGAACAAGCAGATTCCGAGAAGGAGATCGCTGCAGCAAAAGAGGCAGATAAAAATCCGGAAGAATCGGAAATTGAACTATTAGAGGAATTTGTACAAAGCTTTCTTGCATAAGCAGGAGTTTATAATTGAATTATAGTCAAAAAAAAATTTTGGTATGTGTAATGGTCGTGGCTGCCTTGTTAGGAATATGGGGAATATGGCAGTATCAAAAGACACATAATGGTGGATGGAATCAGAATGGGAAGGCAGGGTCGGCGACGGAGAAAAAAAGTGCGTCAGATACAGGGGAGGAAGCCGCATCTAAGGATAATGGGGAAGGAAAAAACGGCTTAAAAGAAAACACGGAACAAAAGCAGGAAAGAAAAATAGTAGAAAACACAAATTATGATGAAATAGATAATACATTATATAGCTGGTGGTTTAAAAGGAATGATAATCATGAAAAATCAGGATGTCAGGATGATTTTGATATTACCGAATATCGGGCATACCATACGGTGCCTGTCAGTAAAAAAATAATCTATATTACCTTTGACTGCGGTTATGAAAACGGATATACGGCAGATATTCTGAATATTTTAAAAGAAGAAAAAGTAACTGCCGCTTTTTTTACAACAAAAACCTATATCCGGGATAATATTGATCTGACAAAAAGAATGAAGGAAGAGGGGCATCTGGTATGTAATCATACCGTGACCCATCCCAGTATGCCGTCAAAAAGTGTGGAAGACCAAAAAAAAGAGCTTTTAGACTGTGAAAATTATATGAAGGAAACAACCGGGTATGAAATGGACCTGTTTTTCCGTCCTCCGAAAGGAGAATACAGTAAACGCACACTTCAGGTTGCGAAGGATTTGGGATATACCACAATTTTCTGGTCTATGGCTTATCTGGATTATGATATTAACAACCAGCCATCCAGCGGTCATGTGGTAGAACATTTTAGAAAATACTATCATCCGGGAGCCATTCCGTTGATGCATAATGTATCGGTTGCAAATAAGGATGCATTAAAACAGGTAATCCGCGATTTGAAAAAAGAAGGCTATTCTTTTGGAAACTTGTATGATTTGCAAAAAAATGTGGAATAGTATTAAAGATAGGTTACAGTTTGGTTTTTGATTATAGGCTGTTTATTGGTATTAGAGGGAACTGTTACAATGATGAGTATAATTTCAGAAGAAAATGTTGCCAATTGGAAACTATTTTGCTACAATATAGGTTGATTTTAGAGTTATTTAATAGAAGGTTCGCTTAAAATGGCGGCTTAGAATGTAACAAAGGAGAGCAGTGAAATGGCAGAAAGTATCAGTTTTGATTATAGCAATGCGATGTTTATGGTATCAGAAGATGACATTCAGGCTATGAAGGGAAGAGTTTTAGAGGCAAAGCAGACTTTGTTGGAAAGAAACGGAGAGGGAAATGATTTTCTTGGATGGATTGATCTTCCGGTTGATTACGACAAGGAGGAGTTTGCCAGAATCAAGGCAGCAGCTAAGAAGATTCAGAGTGACTCAGAGATTTTAATTGTAATTGGTATTGGTGGGTCTTATCTTGGTGCCAGAGCAGCAATTGAGGCATTAAGACATACTTTCTATAATGTAATCGACAAGGATATGAGAAAAGGCACTCCTGAGATTTATTTTTGTGGGAATAATATCAGTTCTACCTATTTAGAGCATTTATTAGATGTTGTGGGAGACAGAGACTTTTCAATCAATATTATTTCCAAATCAGGAACTACAACAGAGCCGGCGATTGCATTTCGTTTGTTTAAAAAACTTTTAATTGAAAAATACGGACAGAAAGAAGCTGCAAAAAGAATCTATGCTACTACAGATAAGGAAAAGGGAGCACTCAAAAAGTTAGCAGATGAAGAGGGTTACGAAACCTTTGTAGTGCCGGATGATGTTGGAGGACGTTTTTCTGTTCTTACAGCAGTCGGTCTGCTTCCGATTGCAGTGAGCGGAGCCGATATTAAACAGTTAATGGTGGGTGCAGCAACCGCACGTCAGATGTGTTTAGAGGCTGATTTTGAACATAATGATGCACTGCAATATGCGGCACTTCGTAATATTTTACGTGAAAAAGGCAAGACAATGGAGATTCTTGCAAATTATACACCGTCTGTTCACTATATCGGTGAGTGGTGGAAGCAGTTGTTTGGAGAGTCTGAAGGTAAGGACGGAAAGGGAATTTACCCAACGGCCTGTGATTTTACAACAGATTTACACTCCCTTGGACAGTTTATTCAGGACGGAACTAAGAATCATATTGAGACGGTAGTTAATATTGGCTCCCCAAGAAGAAAAATCATTATGGAGCAGGAGGATGACGATTTAGATGGTCTTAACTATCTTGCAGGAAGAACCGTTGATTACATTAACAAGCAGGCCATGAACGGGACGGTTCTTGCCCATGTAGACGGTGAAATTCCGAACCTTATGATTACGCTTCCATATATGAACGAGTTTAACTTAGGTGAATTATTCTATTTCTTTGAGTTTGCCTGTGGTGTTTCTGGATATGTGTTAGGCGTCAATCCGTTTAACCAGCCGGGTGTAGAAAGCTACAAGAAGAATATGTTTGCATTACTTGGCAAGCCAGGGTTTGAAGAACAGAGAAAAGAACTGCTTGCAAGGATGAAAAAGGAAAAGTAAGAATTAAAAAAACGGTGATAATAAATGAGGCTGTCACATGAAGGGAATTTCCACTTTCATGGGGCGGCTTTGTTTTTTGCCAGGGTATATTTAATTATTAAGAAACTCCTTGTTATTTCCTTTTAAATAAGATAAAATAAATTTAAAAAGTCTGGAGGAATTGTATGAAAAACTTAAAGGTCAGAACAAAACTGAATTTAATTCTTGTTATTGTATTATGTATGATTATAACTGCGGCATTTTGTGCCATAAGCGGTATGAAAAAGATATCCGCAGAGGCAGTTCATATGTTAGAGGAACAGACCCGGACAGATTTTGATAATAAACTGAAAGAACAGGTAGAAATGGTTCTTCATGTGCTGGATTATTATTATGCAGCATATCAAAGGGATGAGTATACATATTCAGAAGCAAAGACAGCGGCGGCAGATATTCTTCGGGGATTCCGTTACGGCGAGGATGGTTATTTCTGGGCAGATGATAAAATGGGTAATAACTTTGTATCCCCAGACGAGGAGATTCAGGGAACAAACCGTCTTACTGCTACAGACGTAAACGGTTTTGATATGATAAGAAATATTATCCGAGTGGGACAGGAACCAGAAGGGGGATATACGGATTATATGTTTCCGAAAGCAGGTGAAGATGAGCCGCAGCCCAAGAGAAGTTATTCCAAATACTACGATCCTTTTGAGTGGGTGGTGGGAACCGGAAACTATACGGATTATATTGATGATTTAGTTTTGAAAGAGACGGAGAAGGTAAACAAAACCGTCAACAAATGGATTGGTCTTATGACTGGTTGTGTGGTAGTCTGTTTTGTTTTGTTGATTGTTGTAATCATCCGGGTGGTTTTGGATATTACCATATCCATGAAACAGACTGTTGGTCTGGTAGATAGGTTGGAAAAAGGTGATTTTACCGTCCGTGCAAATTCAAAACAGATGAAGCGGAAGGATGAATTTGGAAAACTGGCGAATGCAATGAACAGTTTATCCATTGCACTGGATGGACTTTTGGGTGGAGTAAAGGCAGAAAGCCTGAAATTGGGGAATATGGTACAAGATGTCCAAAGTAATGTAAATAATTTAAACTCGGATATAGAGGGTGTTTCTGCAACGACACAGCAGCTTTCTGCCAGTATGGAAGAAACGGCGGCAGCGGCACAAAGAATTGATACCATGTCCCAGGAAATGGAATCGGTTTCCAAAGACATTGCCCTGCGGTCCCAGGCAGGTTCTGAGAAGGCTGCAGGAATTTACGAACGTGCAATGAGAGCGAAAGAAGAAACGAGAGCGAATCAGCAAAGAGTAAATGAAATAAAAGACGAAATCAGCTCTAGTCTGTTACAGGCATTGGAGGATGCAAAAGTAGTGGATCAGATTGATCTGCTGGCACAATCCATTATGGAGATTACCTCAGAGACAAATCTGTTGGCATTAAATGCATCCATTGAAGCAGCAAGGGCAGGAGAGGCAGGGAAAGGGTTTTCGGTTGTGGCAGATGAGATCCGCCATCTGGCAGAACAATCAGACATGGCGGCTGCCAATATCCAAAAAGTAACAAAGGATGTAACGGAAGCAGTAGAAAATCTTTCTCAGGATTCCGAACGGCTGCTTTCCTTTGTGTCGGAGGATGTATCACGTAACTTTGACTCTTTTATGGATGTGGCAGATGCCTATAATGAAGATGCCGAATATGTGGATCATCTTGTTACGGATTTTTATAAGATTTCAGAGAAACTGCAGCAATCTCTGAATGGTGTTGTAGAGGCAATCAGCGGAGTGAGTATAGCTTCAAATGAAGGTGCTTTAGGAGCCGGTGATATAGCAGAAAGAAGCAGTGATATGAATATAAAGTCAAATCAGGTATTAGAGGCAGTACAGGGGGCAGAAGATACTTCTGCAAGATTGAAAGAAGAGGTTGCAAACTTTATGATCAGTGAGTAGATTTTGATTCCTATGAACAACGAACCAAGTGGCTGCTTGCAGACATTTGGTGACTCAGCGGGGTTGTTGATTGATACGTAAAATAAGGAAGAAATAATAGTGCCGAATGAATTGACAAGAGATATAAAAAATGATAGAATAACGTTCGAGTTAAAGTTTATTTTTATAAGGAGGATTTGTTTAATGACAGAATTAAAATTGAACATGAAAAAGGGAAGTTTAAAGAAGCTTCTGGCAATGGCTTTAGTTGTTTGCCTTTGCTTAACTACATTCCCTACAAGTGCAGCTTTTGTACAGGCAGAAGGTACAGGAGCAGGAACAATTGATGCAACTGGTGATGATGCAACTGGTGATGATGCAAAAGTAGCAGTAACAGGAGTAACTTTAGACAAGACAGCTGCTGATGTAAATGTAGGAGGAACAATAAAACTTTCTGCAACTGTAGCACCGGCAAATGCAACAGATAAAACAGTGACATGGACTTCTAGCAATGAAAAGGTAGCAACTGTAGCAGCAGACGGAACCGTAATGGCAGTGGCAAAGGGAAATGCTATTATTACAGTAACTACTAAGGATGGTAATAAGACAGCAACTTGTAATGTGACAGTAGAGGCAACGGTAGAGACAACAGTAGTAAATGTAACAGGAGTAACTTTAGATAAGACAGCTGCTGATATAAATGTAGGAGGAACAATAAAACTTTCTGCAACTGTAGCACCAGCAAATGCAACAGATAAAACAGTGACATGGGCTTCCAGCAATGAAAAGGTAGCAACTGTAGCAGCAGACGGAACCGTAAAAGCAGTAGCAAAGGGAACAGCTGTTATTACAGTAACCACTAAAGACGGAAACAAGACAGCAACTTGTAATGTGACAGTAAAGATTCCAGCAACTAAGGTAACAGTTAGTTCAAAGCAGGTATATGTGGTAAAAGGTAAGAGTGTCAGCGTAAAAGCATATGTACAACCTCTTGATACTACAGATAAAGTAGAATGGACTTCAAGCAACACAAAGGTAGCAACTGTAAAGAATGGTAAGATTTCTGCAAAGAAAGTTGGAAAAGCAACTATTACAGCAAAAGCTGGTGATAAGACAGCAAAAGTAACAGTAAATGTAGTAAAGAAGGCTGCAAAGGCAAAGAGTGTTAAGCTGAATAAGAAGGCTGCAACTCTTAAGGTTGGAAAGAAAATTACATTAACTGCAAAAATCAATCCTACAAAATCAACAGATACGTTGAAATGGAGCAGCTCTAATAAAAAGGTGGCAACAGTAGATCAATATGGTGTTGTAACTGCAAAGAAGGCAGGAACTGCAACAATTACTGTAAAGACTTCCAGTGGAAAGAAAGCTACCTGCAAGATTACAGTACCTGGTGTGAAGTTGAAAAAGACCTCAGCAACAGTTAAGGTTGGAAAAACAACTAAGATCCAGATAAAATCTAAGACAGTGAAAAATGATAAGGTAAAATCCTACAAGTCATCTGATAAAACAATTGCAACAGTAGACAAAAAAGGAAAAGTAAAAGGAATCAAAGCCGGTAAGGCAACAATTACTGTAACAATGAAGAGCGGAGCAACAGCAACCTTCAAAGTGACTGTAAAATAATAAGTATAGATTCTAATGTAGCACCTGAGCAGGCGGACTGTTCGGGTGCTATTTGCATATATAGGAGAAAAAGAATGAAGCAGAAAGTAAAACGGAAAGAGAATATAATGTGTGAACTTCAGAAAATGGTGTCAGTTTTTTTTGTAATTATTATGCTGTCTTTTTTTCCGTTATTTTATCAGAATAAATATTTTAACATTCGAGAAGCAAAACTACATTTTTTTAATATATGTACGATTGGACTAGTCATATTGACAGTTATATTTTCCGTTGTCAGCTGGTTGGAGAAGAAAAAAAGGATAAGGAAAAGGCATATAAAAGAGATATTATCTGAAATGCAGGTAACTTCATGGTTTACAGTGATATTTTTTTTCGCAGTAATACTTTCCAC
>CAJUBR010000028.1 GCA_910584695.1 uncultured Lachnospiraceae bacterium | reverse complement strand
ACCTTTTGAAAAAGCATTGTACTAAAGAAAATAGAAGAGTATCCGCAAACATGATGATGTCGGAAATTACGGAAATACTCCAGTCCCAGCCTAAAGCAAAAAACTGATGATCCTCGCCGATATGCTTGCAACGGATGAAGATGCAATTATTTGTGATTTGGCTGAGACTTATCACATATATGATTATAAATCGCTGCCATGCTCCAGGGTGGCGATTTTTTGTATCGGTTTGAGGAATGACAGCAGAATCAAGATGAAAATAAGCAGAATGGAGCAGCCATTAGAAACAATATTAACTGCTTCCATAGCGGACAGATTAGGCTTGTTGTTATGGTCCAAAACAAAGGATGGAGCAAAGGGCAGAAACCGCCCGGAATCTATTGCTATGAAATTAATAGAGAATAGCAATAGAGATAAAACGATGGAATCATTTAATTCACCAGAGGAATTTGAGGATAGGAGAAGAGAAATTATACAGAAAGGAAAAGGGAAATGGCAGAATTAGCAAAAGCATATGTACAAATAATTCCATCAACAAAAGGCATTAAAGGCAGGCTGTCTTCTGAATTAGGTGAGGAAGCCGGAGCAGCGGGAGACAGCACAGGAAAGTCTATTGTGTCAAAAATACTAAAGGTTGTGGCTGCTGCAAAAATCGGCGAGACCATTGTAAAAGGGATAGCGGCGGCGGTAAATGAGGGTGCTGATTTAGAACAAAGCGTTGGCGGTATAGAAACCTTATTTAAAGATAGCAGCGATACTGTAATAGCAAATGCTAAAAATGCTTTTAAGACTGCCGGGTTGTCTGCAAATGATTACATGGAAGCAGTAACAAGCTTTTCGGCAAGTTTGCTGCAAGGCTTAAGCGGCAATACCGAAGAGGCAGCCAAGGTATCAGATATGGCATTAACAGATATGTCTGATAATGCGAATAAAATGGGTACCTCAATGGAATCAATTCAGGATGCATATCAAGGATTTGCAAAGCAGAATTATACCATGTTGGATAACCTTAAACTTGGATATGGCGGAACTAAAACGGAAATGGAAAGACTGCTTGCAGATGCACAGAAGGTATCAGGGGTTGAATATGATATCAATAATCTGTCGGATGTGTACAATGCAATTCATGTAATCCAGGGAGAGCTTGGCATAACCGGAACAACTGCAGAAGAGGCGGCAACCACTTTAACAGGTTCCATGTCTGCTATGAAGTCGGCATTTTCCAATGTCCTTGGTTATCTGGCAATCGGTGAGGATGTTAAGCCCGCATTGCAGGCTTTGGCAGAGACCACATCTACATTTTTGTTTAATAATTTAATTCCAATGGTCGGGAATATAATAACAGCTCTTCCGTCTGCCATAGGAACGTTTATTCAAGCTGCAATGCCATCATTGCAAAGCAATGGCAGTGCTTTGTTAAATAATATCATATCTGGTATTCGGAATAATCTACCGAGCCTAATCACAGCAGCGGGAGCCCTTATTAGTACACTTGGAGAGAATATTACCGCCAATCTTCCCAATGTATTAAGCAAAGGAACGGAGATTGTTGGAAGTCTTGCAGATGGCTTTTTCTTGAATTTACCGGCTTTTATATCAAACGTGGGAAGCATGATAACCAGCATGATTAGCTTTATTGCCGATAATGCACCCAAAATTCTAAAAGCAGGTGCAGATATGCTGATAAGAGTGGTTGAAGGATTTGTTAATAATCTACCTCAGATTGTATCGGCAGCTAATAATGTGGTTATAAACATTGTAAGCACGATAGCAAAGAAATTACCACAAATTTTGCAAAGCGGTATTGAAATTATAGGAAAATTAGTAGCTGGTCTTATAAAGGCAATCCCTAAAATAATTGATGCAGTTCCCAAAATTGCAAAAAGCTTTATCAATACAATGAAGAGTGTTGATTGGCTTACACTTGGTAAAAACATCATTGAAGGTATTGTTAAAGGAATTAAGAATGCGGCTGGATTGATAATGGATGCAGCAAAAGAAGCCGCCAAAAGTGCATTGGATTCGGCAAAGAATGCTTTAGGGATACATTCCCCATCCAGAGTTTTTGAATCTCAAGTTGGTAAAATGATTGATCTAGGATTAGCTGCCGGTATTAAAAATAATGTAAGTAAAGTTGCAGAATCCATGAAAGAATTAAGCCTTGCAACTGTCGGTTCGATAGACACTAACCGTATACCTTCATCTATTGGTACGGATTTTGAAATGCATAGCTATACAGAAAATGAGACAATTATTGACTATGATAAATTTGCTAATGCGGTAATAGTAGCATTAGAGAGAGCCGGTCTTGTAATAGCAGTAGATAGAAGAGAATTTGGGCGTCTGGTAAGGAGTGTTATATAGATGGAGATATATTATAAAAACAGTAAAGGGAAAAAAATATATTTAGATAGATTTCCTTATATCGTCCTTGATGAAGCAACACTGTTTGACAGTGAATGGGATTATCAGGCAAACGAAGCATCAACACAAATCATTAAGTTTACTAAAAAAATGAAGACAAAGGATGCGAATATTAATATAAGCGGTAGTACAAAAGAAGAATATTATAAAAATGTAAGTATGCTGGTAAGTGTATTTGATACAGATATCATATCTGCAGAGCCAGGTGAATTGCATGTCGGGGAGTACTATTTGTCATGTTATTTTTATAAAAATATTAAGTCAGGAAACTTCAGGAATGTTAAAAAATCCACTATAACATTTTCCGTTGTAGCAGAAAATGACCAGTGGATAAAGGAAACATGTATAGTATTCAGACCTGGCACTGTGCATGAAGCAGGTCAGAATCTGGATTATCCACATAACTATCCATATGACTATGCGAATGGTTTAAGCAGTCAGAAGCTAGTTAATGATAGTATCAGCACTTGTGATTTTGAAATGATAATCTATGGGACATGTGCTAATCCTAATATCCGTATAGGGGATAATCAGTATAATGTGGATTGTGTAGTAGATACAGGAGAGTATCTTGTCATAAATTCAAAGAAACGCAAGGTGTATAAGAAAAAAATAGATGGGGAAATCGAAAATTGCTTTTATTTAAGAAATCGTGAATATTACATATTTGAGAAAATCCCAACTGGAAACTTAACTGTGGTGTGGAATGGTTTATTTGGATTTGACATCACTCTTTCTGCAGAGAGGAGTGAACCGGAATGGACTTAGTATATGCCGATGAAACAAGAAAAGATATAGGAGTATTGGAAAATTATACTCTGGATATTGCATATGGAACAGATGAGAATGATTTTCAACTGGAAATAAATCGGAATAATCATTGCTGTCAAAAAGGCTTCCTCATATACATAGAAGATTCTATGGATGGCAGGGTGGTAGGAACAGAGTATGGAGGCATTATTGATAATATCAAAGTAAATACAGAATTAAACGTAGTTACCTATTCAGGAAGGAGCTGGCACGGAATTATGGCCGGGAATGTAATAGAACCACCTGTTGGTTACGATTATCTGTGTCTGACCGGGGAAGCAAACGAATGCATCAGAGAGATCATTGAATATATTGGTTTGTCAGATATATTCACTGCCTCGAGTGAGGATTCAACAATCGAGGTTGTAAATTACAACTTCCGGTATCAGGATGCATATCACGGAATATGTGACATGTTAAGTGAATTCGGCGGAAAGCTGCAGATAAGGTATGAGGATGGCAAGGCTGTTTTAAGCGCAGTACATCTCATTGATTACAGCCAGGATGAGGAGTGGGATTCTTCGCAGGTAGCGTTTACGGTAGAAAAAAAATACCGCCCAGTAAATCATCTTATATGCATGGGGCAGGGAGATTTAAAAGACAGGCATGTAATCCACCTGTTTACGGATGAATACGGCGGGGTCCAGCCATATTCAAGGGTAGAGAGTCCAGTAAAGGATTCGGATTATATTCTGGACAAGTCAATGCAGGTAATGACCGGCATAGATGAGGTGGTAGAGGTTTACGATTATCCCAATGCGGCTATCATGGAAAATTATGTAAGGCTAGATAGACAGCCGGCTGATTGGGCTGTAAAGTATGGTGATTATTATAAGTTGGACGAAAACGATTCCTACACCAATCTGGAAGCTTCCAAACAGAAAACATATTCCTTACTGACCAGCCAGACTGGGAATTGGTTAGCTGAATATACAAATTATTATGAAAAGGATGGCACAGGGTATAAAACGGTAGAAGGGGTGATGACATCCACCTATAGAAAACAGACAGCCCAGCCGGCAGACTGGACAAAGAATTATACCAATTATTACTACTATTGTAGCGATGGTGTTACCTCGGAATATAAAGCGGTGGACGGAGTGCAGAAAACAAGATATAACATGCAGACCCAAAAGCCCACGGATTGGGAGAAAAATTATTCCCAATATTTTCAGAAAAAGAAGAAGGGAGGATATACTGCGGTACTTGGGGTGAAAAAAGGAAAGAAGACAGTAGCCCCGGCATGGAAAGCAAGAAGGTATTATACCTCGGAAAATTATAATGTAGCTCCTAAATGGTCAGCAAAATATTACACTTTGGAAGAAACAACGTCTGCTCCCACATGGTCAGCAAACAAATACTATAGTGTTTCAACCGTAACGGTAAAACCGTCTTTTGTTCCGGGAGCTGTTTATAAAAAAGAATATGATTATTTTGCAGAAATGGTGAAATCCGGAATTGAGAAACTTAAGGAAAGCTCGTTGGAGTGTGATTCTATCACCATAGATTTAGATTTAACAGGCAGCTATGATATTGGGGATATTGTAGGAGCACTGGAAAATAGGACAGGAATAGCTGTATGGCAGCCTGTTACAAAAAAAATAGTAACAATTAAAAATGGTAAGGAAAGTATTTCTTACGAAATAGGAAAGGAGGCATAAACATGTCAACACATTTAGTGACCGGATATGGCGGGAGAGAACATGTTACAGCGGCGGATGATGGAAGCAAAAACGCTGGAATTGTAGGAACCGAAAGTTATGTGTTAAACACAGGAAGTAAATTTGAAGCAGAGGTTGTTTCAAATAATCTAATTAAAATTAAGGATGGTGATGCTATACAGAAAGGCAGGCATTGGAAAATTGCGAAAAAAGATTATGTAGAACTCACAATTGATAATGGGTTACAGGGATTAAAAAGACATGATTTGATTGTGGCAAGATATTTCAAAAATCCGGATACCGGTGTCGAAGGAGAAGAACTAGCGGTAATCAAGGGTACTTCAAGCGAGAATCCAGTAATTCAAGAATATGAGACGGGTGATATTTATGATGGTGATTTGATAGATGAAATGCCATTATATCGTGTCGAATTGGATGGATTGAGTATTATAAATGTCACACCACTGTTCAATATTATAGTATCAATGGAAAATCACTATAAAACCATAGCAAATTCAAAAAATGCAGGGCATGTGAAAGTAGATGAATTTTTATCTGATGAATCAAGCAATCCAGTTCAAAACAAAACAGCAACAAAAGCCATACATAATTTAGAAAAGGTTACTCATAAATATTATTCGGAAGATCCGTTGCAAGTGCCGATTGAACGAGGTGAATTTAAACTCGAACAAAATCAGTACATGATGCTGGGACAACGAATCATGATACTGCAGCTTTGCCTTACGGTTAAAAATGTTGGTACAGGACTTGCACCTTGGACAGAATTTAAACTCACTGACATTAAAAATATTAAACTGAGTGCAACCATGAACACACATGTTGTATCAGACACTGGAAATAAAACAATAAGACTTAGTATAAATAATAACGGTGAGCTTTTCTTAAACACGTTAGGATACATACTGGATAATAATAGAGCATTTAGGACGATTTTTACGATACCTTTAGCTAATAGTTGTTGGCTAAATTAATCACGCATAAAAAAGAAAGGATGATGAAAAAATGGAAAAAACAAAATGGTTACTTTCAGTTTTTTGCGGACTTTTGTCCGCATTCACAAAGCAATACGGGATGATTATTGCATTTGTAAGCATAGCCGTCGTACTTGACTGGATTACGGGCATTATAGGAGAAAAGGCAGTAGGACATCCTATAACAAGCAAGAAAGGAACAATTGGATTTTGGAAAAAGATGGCACTATTTGCCGGGCTCTTTTTTGGTTTTTTCCTAGATTGCTTTATTCCATACGCACTAAAGAGTGCAAATATTAACCTTCCTATTAGCGGTGCAATGTTTGGAATGACAGTAGGATCTTACATAGTAATTAACGAGTGTATTAGTATATGCGAGAACATATATAAAGCAGATCCAGAACTACTACCAAAAGGAATTGTAAAAATGTTACAGCTGGCAAAAACACAGATAGATAAGGAGAGTGATTCAGATGAAAATATCAACAATGGGTATTAATTTAATTAAAGAATTTGAAGGCTGCAGGTTGGAAGCTTATAAGTGTCCTGCCGGAGTGTGGACAATTGGATATGGCCACACTGGTGAAGTGAAAGAAGGACAGGCTATTACAGAAAAGGAAGCAGTAGAACTATTAAAAGCTGACCTGAATAAATTTGAAAACCACGTAGATGGATTTCGAAAAAAATATAACTGGAATCAAAATCAGTTTGATGCACTGGTATCTTTTGCGTATAATATAGGCAGCATTAACCAGTTAACCGCAAATGGGACAAGAACGATACAGCAGATCAGCAGCAAAATAACAGCCTACAACAAAGCAGCGGGAAAGGTACTAAAAGGACTGGAAAGAAGGAGAGCAGCAGAAAAGGCATTGTTTGATACAACAGTAAAGGAAAGCAAGCCAAAGCCTAAAGCTTCTTCTGAAAAGAAGTCATTAGAAGTAGGTGCCAAGGTCAAAATAAAGACCGGAGCTAAAGACGCTAATACAAAAGGTAAGTATGCAGCATTCGTATATAAAAATGTATATACTGTAATTAGTGTAAAGGATAACTATGTAGTGTTTGGACTGCAGGGAGTTGTAACAGGAAAGACGAAGAAAAGCAATGTGACACTTGTTTAGTATTTTAATAAATATCAAGAACCCTACATTGAAAAGGTTGCATAAGGAATATATTGTGTTTATTAGTGTTTTATTAGTGACAAGGGCAGTAGGAAAGTCTTGAAAAATCAACGCTTTGGCATATTGCAATCTTAAGGTTAACTTAAGGTTGCATTTATTTTATCTTAAAGAGAAAGATTTATCATGGAAAATGAAAGGAAGTCAGAGCATCTGGGATATCATCCGAATATTAGTACAGCGAATATTAAGTAACTGACACCTTGACTTGTCTGATTTTTCATCTACGGAGTTGTCGTCAATCGATGTAGCCACCGCTACGTCTCATTCCTCTGCCTTGCATATGAAACAATCATCCTGCCTCAATGTATCAGAAACTTAATTTTCGCTGTACTGGATATACTGTAACGGGTGTTATATTGGCGAACCATATTAAAGGGATTGCTATTTTGGAGATATCAAAAACAGATGTGGAGCTTGGAAAAACAGAAAGGATAATAGCAATGATTACATTATCACATCTTACGAAAATCTATAAAGGAAAGGCAGTAGTGGAGGATCTGTCATTTAACCTGAGAAAGGGAACGCTCTTTGCTCTGCTTGGCAGTAACGGAGCAGGTAAGAGTACCACCATTAAAATGATTCTTGGATTGGTGCGAAGAGATAGCGGAGAGGTTGTGATTCCGGAGGGGACAACAATTGGTTATTCACCGGAGACACCGTATTTTCCCCCATTTCTGACCGGATTGGAGGTACTGCAATATTACGGGGCACTGCAAAAGATTCCAAAGGAGGAATTGCAGGAAACATGCAGGCATTTGATGGAGCTGGTGAGTCTTTCCCAGGATAAGACAAAGATTAAGTTTTATTCTAAGGGGATGCTGCAGCGGTTAGCTCTTGCTCAGGCACTGCTCGGTAATCCGCAGGTGTTGATTCTGGATGAGCCCTGTGCAGGTCTGGATGCCATGGGAAGGATTGAAATGATTGAACTGGTTGCAGGACTCAAGAAGCAGGGAAAAACGATTCTTATGAATTCCCACATTTTAAGTGATATGGAAAAAGTCTGTGATGAGGGAATCATCATGCAAAACGGAACCGTCATGAGAACCTTCACAAAGGCAGAGATTTGTGAAGAGGGAAGCTTGGAGAATATTTTTGTAGAGACAATAGGAGGGAATGCAGAGTGAGAGTCATTTTTATGAATGCATTAAAGGAACGAATTCGGAGAAAGGAGCTGTATATTGTTGCTGTAATCGGTATATTATTGATGCTGTTATGCAGTAGTGACAGTGCCAGTATTACCATGAACGGAGAACCGGTTACTGGTTTTAAAAATATGTTTATGGTTATGCATGTACTGATGAATGCAATTGGCTGTATTTTGGCAGTTATTTTAAGTGTAAAGACCATTCCGAATGAATATGAGCGTAAAAACAGCCATCTTGTATGGGTGCGGGGAATCAGTCAGCCAGTCTATCATGGAGGACTGACAGCAGCAAATATGCTTGCGACCATAATTTCAGTTGGAATTCTTTATCTGGTACTTGTTATTTATGTGATAGCAAAGGGTCATACAGAATGTCTTTTTGCTATGCTTCCAGCATTCTTTGTAATTGCGGTTAATGTTTCTATGGTTAGCCTGTTCGTCAGTGTGTTAAGTATCCGGCTGCCAGGTATGGCAGTAGGGGCACTGGGGACATTGTTTGCAGGTGTAGGAATCTTTCACGGGCTATTGGAAATATTTAAAAGTATGCTTGGTGGGATTGGGGGAAGATGCATGTCTGTTCTTTTGTGGCTCGTTCCGGATTTAAATGGAATCCAGAAGCAGGCATATCATCTGGTAATTGGCAAACAGGTGGAGGTACATGTAATTTTTGTTGGGCTTTTGGCAGCATGGATTTTTTCACTTGGTCTGTTTGTATTTCGAAGAAAAGAGGCATAGAAAGGGGAAATTTTTAATGAAGCTATGGAAAATCGGATATGGTATAATGGGCATTCTATTTGCAGTTGGTAGTATTGCCACCGGAAAATATGGATTGTCGGAGGAAGATAGAGAAATATATGATACTGCGGTTTCTCTGGATTCGGACATGCAGAATATGGGATTTAAAGAATTTTCAATCAGGGATTACAAGGTACGGTTTTATGATGGGAAACATGATTATGTAGTGGTGCCCGGCGATGAACCGGAGACACCTGCAAAGGTTGTCAAGGAAGAGGCTGTGTTGGATGTATTTGTTGGGACAGCAATTGATGTGGATGGAGAATGTCAGGTGCTGCTGCCGTCTTATGAATATTTTTCCAATCTTTTTAATGTGTTGGGAACAGCGGAAACGGTTTCTCAGGGGATGACCGAGGGCACAATGGCATTTACAGAGGATTCCTACAGCAGGAATTCTCAGACGGCAACTATATGGCATGAAGCATTTCATGTGTGGCAGAATAAGAACTGGCAGGAAGAAATCGATGCACTGACAGAGCGGATGAATTTAAGTGCCGAGGAGAGCCGGGAAGATATCATTGTAAAGGAAGTGGATTCTGACAAGGAGATGGTAACGGTCTTTGAACAGGAAATGAAGCTGCTTATGGAAGCGTATGAGGAGACAGTACCGGAAAGAAAAAAAGAGAAGATGAAGCAGGTGTTGGAACTGGTAACACAGCGGGAAAAACATTTATCGGATTCTGCTAATGCTATGGAATGTTTTCTGGAAAATCTGGAGGGAAGTGCCATGTATGTGGAGAGTATGGCATACCGAAAGCTGGAAGGAGATGTGGCTTGGAAGGAATATTATTTAGGTGATTTTTCGTATGAAAACGGAAGCGGAAAATATTATCATCTGGGCATGTTAAAATGTCTCCTGTTAGATGAAATGCTGCCGGGATGGCAGAGCCGGTTTTCTGCCAGTTATGGACTCAATCAGCTGCTTCATGAATGCGTGGAGGAATAGGTTGTAACGATAATATTTGGTGACTGTCGCAGCTTTGTTGACTTTTAAACAGGTACAGGATATAGTTATGAGAGGATACAATCGGGAAAGGGAAGAATCTATATATGGAAGACGGAAGATTTGTCATTCTGGCAGCAGATGATGAGGTGGAGCTTTTAGATGTACTGGAATTATTTATGGGAAAAGAGAATATGCAGTTGATTAAGGCAGCGGATGGGATAGCTGCCTTAGAGCTGTTTGAAAAGTACCGGCCGGATCTTGTGCTGTTGGATGTCATGATGCCGGGGCTTGATGGGTTTGCAGTGTTAAGAAAAATTCGGGAAGAAAGCAAAATTCCTGCCCTTATGATGACAGCAAGAACAGAGGATTATGATAAGATACTGGGACTGGAGCTTGGAGCAGATGATTATATTACCAAACCATATAATCCATTGGAAGTAATGGCACGGGTAAAAGCACAGCTTCGGCGTTGCTATGATTATCAGGAGGTAAAAGAGGAAATGGGGGTATTGTGTGCTTTTGATCTGGAATTAAATCTCGCAGAGTGTCAGGTATGGAAAGGAGGGACAGAGATTTCCCTTACAAAGACTGAGTTTAAGATTTTAGAGCTTTTAATGAAAACACCGGGACGGATTTATACAAAGCAGCAGATTTTTGATTATTCATGGGAGGATACTTATCTGGGAGATGACAGTACCATAATGGTGCATATCAGCAACCTTAGAAATAAGATTGAAGATGAACCGAGAAAGCCTAAAATAATCAAGACGATCAAGGGACTGGGATATAAATTTGAGAAAGAAAAGCAGGATTGTCAGCAGGGCTATGGTCTATGAAGAAATCGGATAGACAGAAGGAGATACTATGGAGCAAGGGAACAGGAAGGGAAAAAAGAGGAAGGGAAGCATATTTTGGAAATTGATTATAAGTTATATCATTTTTTCCATGATTGCTATTGTTGTCACTATAGTTAGTACTGTGGTATCTATTGTTATTTCCTTTTTTGGCGGAAATGCCAATCCGGATTTCCCCTGGATTTCAGCAGAGAATGGTAAAATCGGAAATCTGGCGGAAATAGGCAACCTTGGCGGCTGGGTGGAAGAGCTGGATGAAAATTATCAGGTGGTAAATATATATGGCAGGAAGCGGACTTTAGAACGCTCCTATACACCAGAGCAGTTGATTGTTATGACGGCGCAGAAAAAGGCAGAGTATATATATACATATGATAAGCTGCCAGATTCGGATCCTGCAGGTTATTATATATATTGGCAGCAGAGAGAAGGCGGGTATTACCTCATATTTTATCCGAGGGATTCCTTTGTGATTACTTATAATTTTGATGTTGATCAGGTGTTTACGACAAATGTGGGAGTCGGAGCATTACTGGTGATATTCGTGCTGTTATTGATTGATATATTCTGCATGAGCTTTTATATTTTCAGAAAGATTAAGAGGCCGTTGGATGGTCTGATATATGGTATGAAGCGGATAGAACAGGGAGAGGAAAAGGTGGAGCTTCCGTTACAGACTGAGCGGGAGTTTGTGGAGATTGGAGAGGCATTTAACCGGATGACAGAGCAATTGGCACTGCAAAAGGCAGAAAATGAGAAAATGACAAAGAACCGCCAGAACATGCTGTTGGAGTTATCCCATGATATTAAAACACCGGTAGCCACCATAAAGAGTTATGCTTCGGTATTGGAGGAAGGAATGGTGCCGGAAGAAAAGCGTTTGAAATATTATCAGACGATTGCTCAAAAGGCAGACAGGGTAAATAATATGTCGGAGGATTTGTTTACCATGTTGAAGATGGAAAGCACGGATTATCTGTTAGAGCTGATACAGGTGGATCTTGCAGAGCTTACCCGCCAAATTTGTGCAGAATATTATGAGGAAATTGCAGGAGCCGGTTTTACCTTTGATATTGAGATTCCGGAGAATGCCGTTTATATAAAGGGAGATGAAAAACTGCTCACGAGAGTGATTAGTAATCTGCTGACTAATGCAAAAAAGTATAATCGGAGGGGCAGGCAGATTAAAATAAGTTTAAAGGAAGAAAAGAAGCAGGTGCGTCTTTCTGTTATGGATGATGGAGATTTAATTGAAGAGACGATAAAGGATACCATGTTTACGGCTTTTGTTCGTGGAGAAAGTGCAAGAAACAGCAGTGGGGGAACCGGACTTGGACTTGCGATTGCGAAGGCAGTTATGGAAAAGCATGGCGGAAGCATTTACTATAAGGAAGAGAACGGGTGTAATGTGTTTGGTCTGGAACTGGCATTGTCGGGGGAGATATAAAATTTAATCGGTTGTATCACGTCGGATTAAGATCGGGGTTATTTGTCGATGAATGGGTTTCTTTAGTGGTTTTGGAACCCTTTTCTTCATTTCTTCCATTTGTAATACCAGAAGTTCCATAGCATTTTGAACCATCTTTTCGATTTGTTGTCCAATGGTGGTGATAGGAAAAATCGCTTCACTTGCAATCGGAGAATCATCAAAACCTACAATCCGGTAATTGGAGGGAAGTGTGCCGTATTTTTGAATTATAATATTTAAAAATATATTTGCATAAGTATCATTAGCAAGAAAAATCCCTTTTTTTTCGTCACTCATTTCTTCAATCCGGTTAAAAATCTGGCGGATTTGCTCTACGGTACTGGTATAGGAAGTACCAAAATCAGCAGTAATGATTTCATAGGGAATATTATTTGTAACACAGGTATCTTTAAATCCTTTAATTCTGCCGTAAGCTGGAATATATTCCGGGGTTTTGGCATTAATATGAATTAATTTGGAGCAGTTATTTTTGATAAGCAGGCTGGTAGCCTGAATTCCTCCCATATAATTATCTGTACATACACCACACACATGCTCAGATTCCCGTTCAATTGTAACTACAGGCACATGGTATGCTTCTAGTTCTTTAGAGGTCAGAGTATGACTTAGCACAATAAGACCTTCAATCTTATAGGCAAGCAGTTCTTTAATATAGTTTTGCTCAATATCTTTATTGTTATCGCCAACAAACACTAGGAATTTATAATTGTGATCTCCATAAGTAGATAAAATCTGGTTCAGCATTTCTGCATAATAGTGGAGATACAGGTTGGGGATAATGATACCTATAAATTCACTTTTTCCGTTTGCTAAAACTTTAGCCAGTTTGTTTTCGTGGTAGCCAAGTTCATCTAAAGCATATGCAATTTTTTTTTGGTTTTCTATGGTAAGGGAATCTGGATTGTTAAAGTATCTGGATATGGTTGTTTTTGAGAAATTTGTATATTCAGCAATGTCTGCAAATGTCACTTTTTTTTGGTTCATATTTCCTGCTCTCTTTCTCTATATGAATTGTATTAAAAATACTTTCTTAATTATAGCAGTGTAAGAGTACAAAATCAATAAAAAATAACTGGTAAAGTTACCGGTTACAATTCAATAAATACAAGGAAAAAATAAAAAAAGGTTATTGACAAAGAAAAGTATATAGTGTTATTATACCAATAAAGAAACCGGTTACTTAACCGGTTACATAACTGGTTATGCAATAGTGATCCCATATCTGCCGGCAGTGGGTGGTAACGCAACGTGTCAAAGCAACAAGATGGGTAGTGACCTGATTGACCTTTAGGTACATTAATCCCCAAATATTGTAGTAGAAAGGAGATAGTCATGAAAAAGTTAAAATATGGTTTTCTTGTTACTTCTTTGTTAGTGGCAGCCATGCTGTCAGGATGTGGAAAAAAGCAGCCTGCACCGGGCGAGATTGCAGGATATGACGAAGGAGAACAGTATCTTTCCATCTGGGTTCATTCTATTGAAGAAACAGAGGAAGGGCAATGTTATAAGGAATCAGTGGAGGCATTTAATAAAGCGTATGACGGAACATATTTTGCAGATATTGAATTTATTCCCAGAAATGACAGCGGAGGAGGTTATTCTGACAAGATTAATGCTTCAGTCATGTCAGGAAATTTGCCGGATGTATTGACTGTAGATGGACCCAATATTGCGGCTTACGCTGAGAATGGGATTATTCAGCCGTTGGCAGAGTTGTCCAAGGAAGAAATCGGAGTGTATCTGGAATCCATTATACAGCAGGGAACATATGATGATAAGTTATATGCATTAGGAGCAATGGAATCCAGTGTGGGTCTATATTATAACAAAGATATTTTAGAAGAGGCAGGAGTAGAGGTGCCGGATTCCGAACATCCATGGACATATTCACAGTTTCTGGAAGTACTTGAAAAGGTAAAGACAGTAACAGACAGGAAGAAGGGATATGCCATTGATATGACATTTCCGGTAGGGGAAGCAACCATTTATTACTATGCCCCGTTTTTCTGGTCAAATGGCGGCGACTTTGTAGATGATACAGGACTGAATGCAGAAGGCGTCTTTAACTCAGAAGCAAATCTCGAAACGCTGGACTATTTTAAAAAGATTTTAGATCAGGGTTATATGTCGCCTGTTCAAATTACCGATTTGTTTGAGAGCGGAAGGGCAGCCTTCAAATTTGACGGAGCGTGGGAGGTTAATACGATTTATTCCAATTATCCAGATATTAATCTTGGTGTAGCACCTTATGTAGTTTCGGATAAATGGAATGGAGAACGATATACACCAACGGGTTCATGGGCATTTGCTGCATCTGTCAAAACAGAACATATTGAGGGTGCTACCAAATTGGTTCAGTATATGAGCGGTGTTGAAAGTGGAAAGCGTCTATGGGAAAAGAGCAAGAGTTTCCCGTCTACTTACGAGGCATTTGAGAGCAGCCCATTGTTTGAGGAAGATGAAAATTATAAGGCGTTATATCATCAACTGAGTAATTATGGACATCCAAGGTCTAAGACACCTGTATATCCACAGGTAAGTGCTTCTGTGCAGGAGGTTCTTGAAAATGTAGTGTTGACAGGGAAGGAACCACAGAAGGAATTGGATAAATCAATAGAAAGGATTAACGCGAAATTAAAGCGTTATAAGGTGAGGTCATGAAAAAAAGAAAATCAGAATCACTTATGGGAATGGCATTTTTTGGTCCGGCATTGGTGTTGCTTACCATCTTTCTGTTTTTGCCAATGGTATTGACACTGTTGTTCAGCTTTACAGATTTTTTTGCATTGAATCCGAAATTAACCCATTTTACTGGATTAGAAAATTATTTTCAGATTTTTCAGGATGAGGATTTCAGGCAGGCGTTTTTTAATACTGTTAAGTTTGTGATTATTATTGTTCCGTTACAGGGATTAGGAGCATTGGGGCTGGCACTTTTGATTAATAAGGTTAGCCATTGCAAAAAATATTTCAAAGTAGCATTTTTTGTTCCTGTAGTTATGTCTTTAGCAGTGGTATCTACCCTTTGGATTCAGATCTACAGCCCGGAAGGTATATTAAATTCTGTTTTGGAGGTATTTGGCATTTCGGCACAGCCTTTTATTAACAGTGCCAGTCAGGCATTGCCATCCATTGCAATTATGAGTGCATGGCAGGGAGTAGGATATCAGATGATCATCTTTTTAGGAGGTATCCAGGCGATTAACCCGGCACTTTATGAGGCAGCGGAGATGGATCATGCAACACCATGGCAGAAATTTAGAGATATTACACTGCCGGAGTTAAAGCCCCTTTGCATCTTTGTATTTATTACAATCACAATCGGAGCATTTCGTATGCTGGTTCAGCCAATGGTAATGACCGGTGGTGGACCATCCCATTCCACTTATACTGTCGTGTATGATATTTATGAAACAGGAACTGTAAACTGGGAAATCGGTCTGGCATCCACAATGGCGATTGTTTTTGCATTCTTTGTAATGATTTTGACGGTTATTCAGACAATCCTGACAAGAGATAAGGAGGAGAAGCATGGTAACAAAAAAACAAAAAAGAAATAATTGGATTTTAACAATCGTACTGCTTATTATGTCGCTGTTCTTTCTTTTTCCAGTGATATGGATGCTGGCAAATTCCTTTAAACCGGATGCAGCTATCACGGCAGACATGAATTCGTTAAGGGCATTTGTTCCACCTTCCCTAAATGGAAGTTTTTTTGAAAATTATTTTTCTATTTTAACCAATACCAGTTTTGTTAGATATATGTGTAATACGCTGCTGTATGCAGGTGTATTGATTGTTCTTGGCATTATCGTAAACGGACTTGCAGGATATGCACTGGCTAAAATCAATTTTCCGTTCAGGGAACGCTGGTTAATGATTATCATGCTTTTGATGATTGTTCCCATGGAAACGATTATTACCATTCATTTTCTGATTATTGCGAAACTGGGACTGCTCAATACGATTATCGGTTATATATTGCCGATGATTGTGAACCCGTTTAACATTTTTTTATTCCGGCAAGTGTTTATCAGTCTTCCGGATGATATATATGAGGCTGCCCAGCTGGATAGGTGCGGACCTTTAAAATACTTTTTTACTATGGTACTGCCAATGTCAAAAAGTGTGGTTGCCACAGTCAGTGTCTTTACTTTTTTGAATGTGTGGAATGATTATCTATGGCCATCACTGGTATTTACCTCTGGTGATTTGCTTACGGCACAGATAGGATTAAATGCAATTACATCAAACGACAATACAACAACAGGGCAGACGCTGGCAGTGATTACAATGGTTACGATTCCGGTTATTATTATTTACTCCTTCTTCTCAAAACAGATTGTAGAAGGTGTGGTTTCAACAGGTTCAAAGGAGGGCTGAAACATGAGCTATGTAGAATTGAAAAATATTTGTAAAAGATATAAGGGAAATGATAAAAATTCAGTGACAGACTTCAATTTGCAGATTGAAGAAAAGGAATTTATTGCTTTTGTCGGACCGTCCGGGTGCGGAAAATCAACAACACTCCGCATGATTGCCGGATTTGAGGATATTACCTCGGGGGATTTATTGATTGGCGGTACGCGTATGAACGAGACTGCTCCCGCCGACAGAGGGATTTCGATGGTGTTCCAGAACTATGCATTGTATCCGCATATGACAGTGGAGAAAAATATTTCTTATGGTCTGAAAAATATGAAAGTTCCGGCTGACCAGATTCAGAAAAAAGTAGATTGGGCTATAGAAATTCTTGGATTACAAGAGTACCGCTATAGAAAACCAAAGAATCTGTCAGGTGGACAGAGACAGAGGGTTGCTCTTGGAAGGGCAATCGTAAAAAATCAGAAGTTGTTTTTAATGGATGAACCTCTTTCCAATCTGGACGCAAAGTTAAGAGTAAGTATGAGGAATGAAATCAGCAAGCTTCACCGCAGTCTGGGAAGCACTACAATTTATGTTACCCACGATCAGGTGGAGGCAATGACTATGGCAGACCGTATTGTTATTATGAAAGACGGGGTTGTCCAGCAGGTAGGAAAACCAATGGAGCTATATGAACATCCAGTCAATAAGTTTGTGGCAGGATTTATCGGTTCACCGCAGATGAATTTCTATGATGTTAAGCTGGAAAAAGAAGGCATTACATTTTCAGACGGAAAAAAGATCAAGCTGCCGGATGTGGTGCTTGGAAAGCTGCGGGGACATAGTCGTGTGATTATGGGAATTCGTGGTGAGGATATTAAGTTTGATTCTTCAAATATGGAAGTTTATGCTGACAGCAGGCAAAAGGCAGTGATTGATAATACAGAGATTATGGGAAATGAAAATAATCTGTATTTTGAATTTGGAGGGATTACCAGCGTTGCCAGGGTCTCTAAATATGAAGTCAGCGAAATTGGAGACGAGATAGATTTTGTATTTATGCCCCATAAGATGCATTTCTTTGATGCGGATACGGAACAGGCAATCGTTACAGAAGGATAGAAAGATAAGAAAGGCAGGGTATAAGATGGATTTTCTGGAAAAAGCGAGACAATATGAGGATGCAAATCGTATCCCTTTGGATGAAAGACCTGTATTTCATATGACTCCTACTGTTGGCTGGATGAATGACCCGAATGGATTTTCCGTGTATCAGGGAAAGGTGCATCTGTTTTATCAATATCATCCGTATAGTACAGCATGGGGGCCGATGCATTGGGGACATCAGGTGACAGAGGATATGATTCACTGGCAGGAGTGTAAGACAGCTCTTGCACCGGATAAAGAGTACGATAAGGACGGCTGTTTTTCAGGCAGTGCTCTGGCGACAGAAGAAGGTCATGTACTGATTTACACGGGAGTTGCAAAAGATGAAAAAGGTGGGAAGGAGATGCAGAATCAGTGTATTGCTGTAGGTGATGGAATAGACTATAAAAAAGCAGCAGATAATCCTGTTATTACAGGAGATATGCTGCCGGAAGGATTCAGCCGTGCTGATTTTAGAGACCCAAAGGTTTGGAAAGATGGGAATACCTATAATCTGGTGGCAGGCAGCCGGGACGAAAACGAAAATGGGCAGATTGTATTATTCTCCAGTGCAGATTTATATAACTGGAACTATGAGGCTGTTCTGGCAAACAGTGACGGCTGTATCGGCAGCATGTGGGAGTGTCCGGATTTCTTTGAAATGGATGGGCAGCATGTTCTGATTTGTTCACCACAGGATATGAAGGCAAGGGAGTATGAATTTCACAATGGAAATAATGCACTTTATTTTCTCGGAAATTATGATAAGGACAAAAAAATCTTTTCCAAAGGGAAAGCGATTTCTTTGGATTATGGATTGGATTTTTATGCTCCACAGACAACTTGTCTGCCTGATGGAAGACGTATTTTAATTGCATGGATGCATTCGTGGGATTCCTCCTTTATTCCAGCTGGGCAGAAATGGCAGGGGATGATGACACTGCCACGGGAACTCAGTATCAAAAATGGCAGATTGATTCAGGTGCCGGTCCGGGAATTAGAGCAATATCATAAAAATAGAGTATTTTATGAAGGTGCAGTACTGGAAGGTGAGAAGTGTTTTGATGGAATTTCCGGGAGAATGATAGATTTCACTGTTCAAATCCATTCAGGAGAATTCCAAGAGTTTATGATTGATGTAGCAAAGGATGAAGAATACTATACACGGATACTTTTTCATAAAGATAAAAGTATAATTGAGATTGACCGTACTTATTCCGGTGTGATACGGGATGTTGCATGTATCAGGCGTGCGAGGATTAGAGATTTTGGGGACACGATAAAACTGCGTTTCATCATGGACCGTAATTCCATTGAGCTGTTTGTCAATGATGGGGAAATGGTACTTAGTACAGTGATTTACACACCACTTACCGCACAGGAAATTTTATTTACCTGTGATGGAAGTGCAGTGATGGATATTGAAAAATATGATATTGAATAATGAAAGGAGTTCCATATGGATGTTGTTGCATTAGGCGAATTGTTAATTGATTTTACAAATAATGGAGTCAGCAGGCAGGGAAACGGTATGTATGAAGCGAATCCGGGTGGGGCTCCCTGCAACGTTCTTTCCTGCCTTCAAAAGCTGGGACATTCTACTGCATTTATTGGAAAGGTTGGAAAAGATTCTTTTGGAACATTGCTAAAAGATGTTATCCAGGAGCAGGGGATTTGTACGGATGGCCTGATTTTTGATGGAATGGTGCCCACTACGCTTGCTTTTGTGCATACTGGTCCGGATGGGGACAGAGATTTTTCTTTCTATCGAAATCCCGGAGCGGATATGATGCTTAGGAAAGAGGAAGTCGATGAAAGACTTATTCAGTCTGCAAAGATATTTCATTTTGGCAGTCTTTCAATGACTTCTGTACAGGCAGAGGAAGCAACGAGATATGCAATAGAAACAGCAAAAAGAAACGGGGCACTGGTATCCTTTGATCCGAACCTGAGACCGGCCCTATGGAGTGATCTGAAGATGGCAAAGGAAAAAATACAGTATGGTTTTTCACAGTGTGATATTTTGAAAATATCAGATAATGAAGTAGAGTTTATAACAGGAGAACAGGATATTGAGAAGGGGGTACTGAAGATTATAGAGCAGTATCACATTCCTCTCATCTGTGCCACGTTGGGAAGGGATGGAAGTAAAGCTTTTCATCTTGGAAATATTATTATGGGTAACCCATTTTACTCAGACAGGACCATTGAAACGACAGGAGCCGGGGATACATTCTGCGGATGTATGCTGCATTTTATTTTACAGTACGGAATGGATGGATTGTCACCGGAGATTTTAAAAGAGATGTTATCCTATGCCAATGCAGCAGCATGTTTAATTACAACAAGAAAAGGAGCATTGCGGGTAATGCCATCCATATCAGAGATAGAAAATTTCAGAAAGGAAAAGGATCATGAGGGAAATTAGAATTGAATTAGATACGATTGAAAAGGTTAAGAAGTTTGTCAGCCTTATCTCTGCTTTTGACGGGGATTTTGATATTTTGGCAGGAAGGTATATTATTGATGCAAAATCAATTTTGGGTATTTTTAGTGTGGATTTGTCAAAGCCGTTAACACTAAGTATTGGGAATGAGGCTGACTGGGAGGTAATACAGGACACATTGAAGGAATTTATTCCCGCGGGCAATGAGTCAAGCGGACATGCCCGCATGTCCATTTGACGAATGCCGCGGGGTTATTGACTGTGTAAGTGAATATGGTTTTCTTGTTTGTCAGTAACGGGGCTGCCGCTTCACGATTTTTTAATCGTTAAAGCGACAGCCCCTTGGTGATTTAGTCATGTATTTTATTGAGAAATTTTGTTGTTACAGAAAAATGGTCGATTATTTCACTGTACCCCAAGTCCATTTGTGAGACAGTATTCATGTATAGGTCTACAAGATGTTCCGAATTAAAGTTGTATGCTCCTGATGACAGAATTAGGTTTTTGGAGTACAATTAAAAAAATGCTAAATACAGAATTTTTAGAAAGGGATTATCTTGAATGAAAAAAATTTTGATTGTAGAAGATGATAATAGTATCAATGAGATGATAAGGGAAAGTTTGTTGAAGTCGGGTTATTCCTGTTTTAGTGCCTTTTCAGGGACAGAGGCGAGGCTGTTGTTTCATAAGGAAACTTATGATTTGATCATCCTGGATTTAATGCTGCCTGGAATAACAGGTGCGGAGCTTTTAACAGAGATTCGCGAAAGTAGTAATATACCCGTAATCGTATTGTCTGCAAAGGATGAATTAGATACCAAAGTCGATCTTTTGAAACTGGGGGCAAACGATTATATGACAAAACCTTTTGAATTAAAAGAATTGGAAGCAAGGGTTTTTGTACAGTTAAGAAACGCTGCGGGTAAGGAAAAGACGGAAGCAGATTTAGAATATAAGGAGTTGTATTTAGATGTACAAAAGAAACAATTATTTGTATGTAAAAAACCGGTAGCCCTTACCGCAAGGGAATATCATATTATGGAATTATTCTTAAAATATCCGGAAAAGGTCTTTTCAAAAAATGAATTATATGAATATGCATGGGAAGAATATTATATAGGTGAGGATAAAACTATTAATGTACATATCAGTAATATCCGGGGGAAAATAAAGAAGATTACGGAACGGGAATATATAGAGACAGTTTGGGGACTGGGATTTAGGCTGATTTAAACTTTAACATTTCTTTAACCATTTTTAACGCTTGCTTAGTCATTTCCTGTTAATCTGTTTATTGTAACGTTCATTAGACGCCATACATGATGCATAAGGGGACAATAATAGGTAATTGTGAAACTCTGTTTTCGTTACCGACCGTTGTACAATATAGGCAATATCAACACTGGGCACGCTTTCGCTGCTTGTCGCTCGTAATGGTACATAAGGTGCCAAAGTACGGCACCTAAGTACCAACGGCTCCAAAGCACCCTGCTTATGATATTGTCTATATTGCACAACTAGATTTTGAAAATAGAGAGTTTCGCAAATACCTAGGGGACAATAACAGAGTAAGGAGGTATCTGTCCCGTGCAGGGTGTATAAAACTTTTGTAGATGCATGTGTACCGGCAGAGTGGATACGGAACAGGAAAAGGAGGATATTATGGAATATGTAGTGGATACCCGGGAGCTGACCAAACAATTTGGGAAAGTGAAAGCAGTAGACAATGTAAGTCTGCATATTAAAAAAGGGGAAATCTATGGTTTTATCGGCAGAAATGGAGCGGGAAAGACAACATTTATGAAAATGATAAGCGGGTTGTCAACACCTACATCCGGGGAATTGACACTGTTTGGTGCATCCGGCAGAGAAGCGGCAAAATACCATAACCGCATTGGTAATCTGATTGAACAACCGGGGCTTTACGGAGGGATGACAGCAAAAGACAATCTGCATCTGAAATGTCTGGCATTGGGAATTCATAAAAAGGGATATGAGGATAGCATGCTGGAAACTGTTGGATTGGAGAATGCAGGGAAGAAGAAAGTAAAGCAGTTTTCACTTGGAATGAAACAACGACTGGGGATTGCCATGGCTTTGGTTGGAAGACCTGATTTGCTGATACTTGATGAACCGGTAAATGGTCTGGACCCGCAGGGGATTGCGGAAATCAGGGAATTATTAACCAGATTAAAAAAGGAAAAAAATATGACCATTTTAATATCCAGTCATATTTTGGAGGAATTATATAAAGTAGCGGATACCTTTGGAATTATCCATAGAGGTGTACTGATTCAGGAATTAACAAAGGAAGAATTGGATGAAAAATGCAATGATTACACAGAAATTAAGACGAAGGATGTGGAGACGGCGTGTCCAGTCATAGAGCAGATGGGGTATCATGATTATCAGGTCATAGATACGGAAAGCATTCACATTTATGGTGTGGTTACGAGTCTTGGAGAGCTCAATATGGAACTGGCGAAAGCCGGCTGTATGGTGGAATCGTTACAGGTGGTTCAGGATAAACTGGAGGATTATTTCCTCAATTTGACTAATGATTAGGAGGTATCAGTATGCTTAATTTAATTCGAATGAATCTACACCGCATGGCAAAGACGAAGAGTTTATGGGTTGTACTCTTTTGTATGGGAATGTTTTGTGTGTTTAGCTGCTCTATGAGTAAGATGGATTTAACAGAGAAGAAAAAAGAAGCGGATATGGTAAATGATATGAATGGAAATGATGCTTCTGAACCTTTAATGGGAATTTATCAGGGAGAAGAGGATGAGGAAGTCGATACTGCTTTTGGCATAGCGGTAAATGTACCGGAGAAGGAAAATGGAGAAGTTCCGACATTTCTGGAATTTTATAATGCAGATATGGCATCAGGAATTGTGTTAATATTTTTAACGATAGGATGTGTACTGTATTTTAACGGGGAAATAAAAAGCGGATTTCTTAAAAATATTGCAGGTCAGACGAGGCATAAATCCAGTATTTTTTTATCAAAAATATTTGTAAATATGATTTATGTATTATTGGCACTGCTTGTTTATGGCATTGTGCAGTACATATCTTTAAAGATTTTATTAGCTGATCAATTCACGCTGCAGTTCGGAAAGGAATATCTGAAAGAAACGGGTTTGTTAGTACTATCTATTTATTTGCTGTACATGGCATTTTCAGGTGGGATTTCTTTGATTACGGTAGTGTTTAAAAGTACTGCGGTGAGTATTACCGTGGGGATGCTGTCTGCATTTGGGTTAATTAATTCTTTTGTGTCGTATATTGAAAAAAGTCTGGATGTAAAACTGTTGAAATACATGGTAACTACCAATGTACATCAGATGTTGATTGGAACGGTAAAAAAGGATGTAATGTTTGCAATCGGTGTCGGAATAATATATTCAATTCTTTATTATTTGCTTGGAACCATTTATTTTACAAAAAAAGATGTAGTGTAGGGTGAGTGGGATGAAAAAGGCATTTATAACAATTTGTAAATTTATTTTGTTTTTTATAGGATGGGCAATTTGCTCAAGTGTGTTTAAAATTCCGTCAGAAAATCCGACTATTTGGAGATTTTGGGCAGAACTGGTTCCGATGTTTGTTGTTATTTTATTTTCAATCATATTCTGGTTAGTTGAGAAGCGTGAAATTAAAATTGCCCCTGTTGATAAGCCAATGATAAGTATAAGTTTAGGAATTGGCATTGGCTGTATCTGGTTAGGATTGGCTGTAGGCATATTGTGTCTTTTGGGAGTTATTGATTTTACAGGAAAAAATATAATCAACAATTTATGGTTATGGATTATTTCTTGTTTTTTAAATGTAATTATGCAGGAACTGCTTGTAAGAGGTTACCTATATCAATTGTTGAAGAAAAATTATAATATGGTTGTGTCAGGAATCATTACAACATTAGTATTTACACTGTGTCATGGAGGGGCTTTTGAAGCCGGAGTGATTCCGGTCTTGAATATTATCACTATGAGTATTTTTATGACTCTGGTTCTTGAATATACGAAGTCAATTATAGCTCCGATTATGATTCATTTTGTTTGGAATTCTATTGGAGCAGTTATATTAGGCGGTGTGTCACTTGCAGATGATTATCCGGTCCTTTTGCAGACAGTGTATAATGGGAATCAGATTTTAACAGGAGGAGGCTGTAAAATAGAAGGCAGTATTGTTGTACTGTTGCTCAATTGTTTATTTATTTCTATTTTTGTAGTATTATTAAAGAATCGTTCCTCTGCAATTAGTTGTAAAAGTACTTAAGTAGGGTTTGCAGTGAAGATGGATCGTGAGGGAGAGTTTTTATATGAAGTGGCTTTGGATTGGAACAAGCATTGTGCTGATTACTATAACGATAAAGTATTGGATATACCGGTGGCAGATTCGTGAAATCTGCCACCAGTTGGTGTTTTTGAGGAAAGAAGAAACCAATAAAAGAGTACAGACAGATTTGTCTAAGAAAGAAATCCTCGAACTTGCAAACCAGATGAATCAAATGATAGATGAACAGGAGCACGAAAGTTTGTTAATCCGCAAAAAAGAAGATCAATTAAGGGAGACATTAACCAATATATCCCATGATATCCGTACGCCGCTTACGTCTATGAAGGGATTTTTTGCATTGTTAATAGAGGAAAAAGATGAGGTGAAGAAGGCACATTATGAAAGTATCATTTGGGAACGGATGGAGGATTTATCCGATCTGTTGGAGGAATTATTTACGTACACGAAGCTGCAAAATGAGACGTACGAACTTGTGTTGGAGCAGCATGACTTTACCAAATTGGTTATGGATAGTCTATTCTCATTTTATGAACAGTGGAAGGAGAAGGGAATTACACCGGATTTATTGGTGGATGAACAGCCTGTCATGGTTTTGTGTAATGATATAGCAGTGAAACGCATTCTGACGAATGTGCTGCGAAATGCAATGATACATGGGGAAGGACAAATTGAGATTTGTTATAAAGTAAAGAAGGACGGTGTTTTATTTCAATGTTGTAACGGATGCAGCGATATGGAAGAGCTGGAAATCGAGCGTGTGTTTGAACGGTTCTATAAAGCAGATGCTGCACGAAGCGAGTCGTCGAGCGGGCTGGGACTATCCATTGCAAGGGAGTTGACACAGCGTATGAATGGAGAAATGGAGGCTAGAATCGAGCAGGGACGGTTTCTTGTTGAAGTCCGGTTTGGAATGGCAGTAGGGGAGTAAGAAGATAAAGCGGTTGTATTTCCTATGAATATTATCTATAATATATTTAAGAGTGGAGGTGGATGTTATGGACGTATTAAGAAAAGAAGAAATTTATACCATAGATGATATTTATGCTTTACCGGATGGGGAGCGTGCAGAATTGATTGATGGGAAGATTTATTATATGGCACCACCGAGCAGAGCACATCAAAAGATCAGTATGTTGTTATCTAGTGAAATATCTGACTATATTAAAAAAAATAGTGGCGAATGTGAAGTCTATGCGGCACCATTTGCTGTATTTTTAAACGGAAATGATAAAGACTATGTTGAACCGGACATAAGTGTTATATGTGATAAAAATAAACTGACGGATAAGGGATGCATTGGTGCTCCAGACTGGATTATTGAAATCGTATCGCCAAGCAGTAGACAAATAGATTATTATAAGAAATTATTTAAGTATCGTAATTCCGGCGTCAGGGAATATTGGGTAGTGGATTCCGAAAAAGAAATTGTGACAGTATATGACTTTGAGAAAGATAATATGGAGGAGTATTCCTTTGGGGAGGATGTACCGGTTGGAATTTATAAAGGGTTTTCAATGAATGTACAATAATTTATAAAATTTTGAAAACGTGAATTTTGTTGTTTTTTCGTGGAATATGTTTTATAATGTAGTCACAATATGTAAAAAGTGTCTGTTTTTCTACAATTTTTTTGATACTCATAATATAAGTTCGTTTATAAAGGAGAGGTATTATATTGTGAGAGAAAAAATAATAGCAGACAGTTTGACAAAAGATAAGGAGGTGAATATCATGCCATCTATTGAATTGATAGAGCGTGAAAAAGTAACCTATGTTAAGGAAATGCAGGAATATCTAAATTCCCTAAAAAAAAATGTCAGATAAAGATGCTAAAAAACTATCTCAGGAGAATTTGATAAAATCTCAAATTATTCAGGATGATGGAGAATTCTCAGAGCGTTATAGATTTAGCAGAATCAATTCGCAAAACAAGAGGTAGAATTATGTATAGTAATTTACCAAATCTGACGCTGGCATTTCATGGCTGTGATGAAACAACATTTAAGAAAGTTTTATATCAGCATGAACAGTTATTACCGAGTAATAATTCGTATGATTGGCTGGGAAACGGGATTTATTTTTGGGAAAACAGCTTAGCCAGAGCTGAAGAATGGGAAAGAGTATAATTATAAAATTTTAACATGAGATGTAGTAAGAAGGCATATCGGTATTTTATCATCCGATATGCTTTTTCGATAAAAAACAGGAGCAGAGACAATGCATATATTTGTGGTAGAAGATGAGGGAACCATAAGGCGGGAATTAAAAGTATTGCTGGAAAATGCGATGTATCAGGTGACGGCACCCGATACCTTTGAAAATATTGTGTGCCAGATAAAAGAGGGGAAACCGGATCTGGTGCTTTTGGATGTCAGTCTGCCGGGAATTTCTGGATTTGATATCTGTATGAGTCTTCGGGAACAGACAGAAATACCAATCATATTTTTGACCAGCAGGACGGATTCCATGGACGAATTGAACGGAATCCTTAAGGGTGGCGATGACTATATTGCAAAGCCGTATCAGGCACCGATTCTTTTGGCAAGGATTGCAGCCGTATTAAAACGCACGAAGGGTATGGAAGAAAAGGAAACGATTCAGCTTACGAGGAAAGGCATGCAGCTGGATCTTTCAAAATGCTGCCTGATCTTTCAGGAAGATAAGGTGGAACTGACAAAAAATGAGATGAAGATTTTGCACCTTTTGTTTCAGCATCCGGGAGAATTTGTTGCCAGAATGGATTTGATTGAATATCTGTGGGAGAATCAGATTTTTATTGATGACAATACACTGAGTGTGCATGTAACGGGAATCCGTAAGAAGTTAAATTCCATCGGTATGCAGGATTTTATTGAAACAAAGAGAGGAATTGGGTATCGCATATGAGGATGATGGATTTTTTAAGGGATAAAGGTCTGCTCCTGCTTCTTCATCTGGTGTGTATGTGTGTGACAATGGGATTTTTGTCCATGACAGGTTACACAAAAGCAAACATTATCCTGATTCTGATTTTCTGGATAATGATTTTATTTATCTGGCTGCTTGCCACTTATTTGCAGAGAAGAAAATATTTCCGTGAAATGGAACAGATTCTGGAAAAAGTGGATCAGAGATATCTGTTAGGGGAACTGCTGCCGGATTCTTTTCGGTTAGAGGACAGATTATATCGGGAAATGATTCGGAAATCCAATAAATCTGTGATAGAACGGATACGGCAGATAGAAGATGAGCAGAGGGATTATAGGGAATATATTGAAAGCTGGGTACATGAGATTAAGGCACCAATCACGAGTATTTCCCTGCTTTGTGAAAACAGGCGGCATTCCCTGTCAGCAGAAGACAGCAAAGGGATAATGGAGGATTTTTATACGATTACCCTTGAGAATCAAAAGATTGAAAACTATGTGGATATGGCACTTTACTATGCCCGTTCAGAAAATGTCTATAAAGATTATCTGATTCAGGATACAAGCCTTGACGAGGTAGTCTGTGAGGTGCTTAACAGGAACCGGCTGTTGCTGATCCAGAATCATGTAAGTGCTGATGTAGATTGTGAAGATAAGGTGTATATAGACCGGAAATGGATTGCATTTATTTTGAACCAGATGATACAAAACAGTGTAAAATATCAAAGGGAAATACCATTAATCCATATTTATACAAGGAAAGAAACGAATGGTGTGATTTTAGTATTTGAAGATAACGGGACAGGGATTCCGGCAGAGGAGCTTTCCCGTATCTTTGAAAAAGGCTTTACTGGAAGTAATGGAAGAAATCATGAACGGTCCACCGGCATAGGGCTGTACCTTTGCCGGAAGCTTTGTGACAAGCTAGGAATCGGGATTGGAGCTGAGTCCGAATATGGAAAGGGAACAAGGATGCTTTTGGAGTTTCCGATCAGTAATTATATAACCAGAGAAGAAGTGGATTGAAGTTATCTTATGAAATCTTAAGATAACTTTAATCTATTTTTATATGAAAATATAAGAGGATATAATAAAGTATTATATTGTGAGGCGAACGTCTTGAAAAACAGGGTTTCGCAAATGTACACTATATATGATAGCGAGGAGTGATGGGCGTGAAAGATTATATCCGGATATGTGATGTAGAAAAATATTATGGAAACGGATCCAATGTAACAAAGGCAGTGGACAGGGTCAGCTTCCACGTAGAAAAAGGAGAGTTTATTGGTGTAATGGGAGCTTCGGGTTCAGGAAAGACCACTCTGTTAAATATGCTGGCAACGATTGATACGGTGACTTCTGGACATATCTATTATGAGGATACGGATATTACCGAGCTGTCGGAGGATGCACTTTCTGAATTTAGGAAAGATAATCTGGGTTTTGTATTTCAGGAGTACAATCTTTTAGATACCCTGACCATTGAGGAAAATATCATTCTGGCACTGACCCTGCAAGGGGGAATGAAAAAGGAAATTAATGAAAATTGCAGTGAAATTCTGGAATTACTGGGAATTGCGGATATCAGGGAAAAATTTCCGTATCAGGTATCGGGAGGACAAAAACAGCGGTGTGCTTGTGCCAGGGCATTGGTGAACCATCCCAAATTACTACTTGCGGATGAACCCACCGGGGCACTGGATTCCAGTGCGGCACAGACACTGTTAGAGACCTTTACCAGACTGAATCAGAGCATGGAGGCGACCATTTTAATGGTGACTCATGATGCCTTTTCAGCAAGCTACTGCGAAAGGATTTTGTTTTTGAAGGATGGAAAGATTTTTCATGAACTGGTAAGAGGAGAAAAGAGCCGTAAGGTTTTCTTACAGGAGATTTTAGATGTACTGTCTTTAACGGGAGGTGAACTGTCCAATGCTAAATAAGCTTGCCTTTCGTAATATGAAGCGGTCTGCCAAGGACTATCTGGTATATATTCTTACGATGACAGTGGTCACAGCACTGATGTATGCATTTAGCAGTCTGATTTTTCAGAACGGACTTTCCGTTCATTTTGAAGTAGAGGGAATTATGGAGGTAATGATCGGTCTTGCAACAGTGTTTATCATGCTGATCGTTGCGTGGCTGATCAATTATATGGTACGGTTTATGCTGGAAAAAAGGAGTAGTGAATTCGGAATTTATTTGCTCTTAGGAATAAAAAAGAAAGCGGTTTCCAAGCTTTATATCCGGGAAAATATTCTCTTAGGAAGTGTATCCTTTTTTTTAGGACTCCTTTTAGGTGTATTGTTTCAGCAAGTACTGCTCTCTGTTATGTATGCCATGGTGAGGATGGAATATCATTTGCAAATTGTATTTCACAAAGGGACGATTCTGATGACTGTACTTTGCTATGCAGGCTGTTATGGGATGGCACTTTTTAAGTGCAGGCGTAAATTTAAGAAAATGAATATTCATGACCTAGTAAATGCAAAACGGCAGAATGAGGAGATAAAGGAAAAGCATGAAGGGATAAAAAAGCTTCTTTTTCCCCTTTCTATTTTTTTCATCCTTTTCTTCTGGACAGCATTTGAATCACTTTCCAATACGTTAGAGATTATTCTCTTTCTGATTGGACTGGTGCTTACGATTTACCTTTTTTATGTCGGACTTTCTGCATGGATTATCTGCTATGTGCGTAAGAAAGGAAAAGGGATTTACAGAGGGCAGAATCTGTTTTTGTTCCGGCAGTTTGCTTCGAAGGTGAGGACGATGCAGTTTACTATGGGAACTCTGACAGCATTATTTACTCTTGCTTTGATGGGAGCTTCTTATGCTCTGATGTTCAGTGAGTATGAAAATACGGTCTTAGAGGACAAATTTCCCTTTGATGTCCAGGTATACAGTAAGAATGTAGAAGATGATTTTGCAGATGAAAAGGCGGTAATTGAAGAGAATGGTACACCATCAGAGTATTATTCCTATTATATTTATACGGATCAGGATAATCAGGTCAATACATGGATGCTGACCCATTTAAATGCATGGGGAACTATGTACCGCAATGCGGATGGAAGTCCTGATATGCCGGAGATTGAAGCTTTTTTAAAAAATGAAAATGTGTATTATCAGTATGATACCTATATGGGGATGTCGGACTATAATTATTTGCGGAAAATGCTGGGATATAAGGAAGTAACTGTGGATTCTGATGAATATCTGGTTCAGATTAAATCCAGATTATATGATGAGGTGCAAGGAATCGGAAAAGATTTACAGATTGCAGATGCATCAGGAAAAAGTTTGCTCTCTTTTGCAGGGATTGTTTCCGATTCTTTTTCCCAGGACGGGCATAATGGTGCGGATTATATAATTGTAGTGCCGGATGCGGTTTTGGAGCGGATGACACCTTTTTACACGGAACTGGTTGCAGATATGGAAGGAGAAATTCCGGTAGATTTACAGCGGAAGCTGGGAGACCCGATGGAGGAAGAGAGTGATGATGTGCATGGTGAGCAAACGGATGATACAGTGGAGGAAGATATCCGCTGTGGCTCTGATAATATTATTGTTTATGTAGCGGTGAGCATGGTAAGGGAAAATCTGATTCCTGAAGTAAAATATATGTTGGCTTCTATTATCATACCATTATTTTATATTGGACTGGTTTTTGTCAGTGTGGCGGTAACCGTGTTGTCGGTACAGCAGTTGAGCGATTCTGCCAAATACAGATTCCGGTATGATGTGCTGGCAAAACTGGGTCTTAGGCGTAGAGAGATTCATCAATTGATCCTAAAGCAGTTAACAGCATATTATCTTTGTCCGGCTATACTGGCAATTGTGATCAGCGGAAAAATGATTCTCTTTGTCAGCAGACTGTTTGTAATCTCAACAGGAGTGCCGGTATTTACAGGAAGCTTTTTCCTAAAAAGTATCTTGTTATTTTTTGGGATTTATCTGGTCTATTTTATCGTAACTTATGTGGGATTTAAGAGGAATGTGGAGGAGAGATAGATACAAAAGCTTATATCAGGCAGGATGGAAGTCGCTGGCATATCAAATGACCTGGGTTTTATGTGAGAGAATTTTATTTCCTATTTTCACAATTTTATCATAAATTATAGGTATATTAAGTAAAAGGTAAACAGTTCAGCCTTTGATTACGGGCTGTTTACAGGTGCAGGGCTGAACAGTAGCAATAAAAGCACAAGTCATTTACTTTTCTATTGCTTTTTAAGAGAAAATGAACTATAATACCTACAGTTAATCATTGTATAAATAGAGAAAGGATAGATATTATGGAAATTCAGGGCTTAGGTTTATCATCTACTGTATTATCGAATGCAAATATGAATTCGTCAGTGGGAATGGCATTGCTTGATAAGGCGTTAGAGACGGATCAGGCGAATGGAGAGTCTTTAGTGAGTATGTTGGAACGTTCTGTTAATCCATTAGTTGGACAGAATATTGATATTAGAATATAATAAAGAAGAATACACATCAGGGCGGAGCGATTGCCTTGATGTGTTTTTATTCCCACAGGCATGAGCTGATGCTAAGGGGGAATATATGAAGAAAAAGGAGGAATATTGTGAAAAGAAATACTGTTTTAAGTTATGTTTTTGTTACAGTAGGTGCATTTAGTATGCTGGGTCCGTCCTTTGTCAGTAAAGCAGAGATTTTAGATGATTCGACGGTTGGAATTACGTATGCATTAGATCGATATGTGGCAAATGCAGAAGTACAAGAGACAAAGAAAGAGGATGAAAAAAAAGAAGAGGATGTAGAAAAGGCGGAAGATGCGACGGAAGATAAGACGGAGGAACCGACTTGTAAATATCCCGAATTTGAAGGAAAGTGCTTAGCTAAAGTAGAAGAAGCAGTTAATGTCAGGAAAGAGCCGGATGAGAATTCGGAACGTGTGGGAAGTCTTCCAGTGCATGGTATTGCTTTAGTAATAGAAAAAGGTGATACGTGGACAAAGATTGAATCTGGAATCACGTTGGGATATGTGCGTAATGATTACCTTTTATTTGGAGATGAAGCCGGTTCTTATGCAGAGCAGACTTGCCCAAAGGTGGCAAAGGTGAATACTACAACGCTTTATGTTAGAGCGGGACAGGATGAAGCAACAGATTGTCTTACGATGATTCCGGAAGGCGAGTCTTATGAAGTGGTTCAGAAAGATGATGATGTAGAGGGCTGGACTTACATTCGGGTTGATTCTGATATAGAACGATATGTATCTTCTGATTATGTGGATATTTCATATGGATTTTCTCATGCGATTTCAGTGGCAGAAGAGGAAGAGATTCGGAAGAAAGAAGAAGAAGCAGCAGCTGCAAGACTTGCGGAAATGACAAGTACAAAGCGTCAGGAAGTGGTCAATTATGCACTTCAATTTGTTGGTAACCCTTATGTATATGGTGGTACCAGTCTGACAAATGGAACAGATTGTTCTGGTTTTACAATGAGTGTTTATGCACACTTTGGATATGGTCTTCCAAGAACAGCGGCGGCACAGATGCAGGGACTTACTAATGTAGATATAGCATCGATTCAGCCAGGGGATTTACTGTTTTATCGTGGCTCAGACGGTTCCATTGGACATGTTACCATGTATATTGGCGGAGGTCAGGTAGTGCATGCCAGCAGTTCGACAACTGGTATTATTGTTTCAGGGGTAGGCTATCGTACTCCATGTGCGGCTGCCAGAGTTATCTGGGATTGATATCAGACTGTGCTGATATGGTAATGGCAGAATGAGGGTTATTATTCTATTACTTTTATATTTTAACTTA
>CAJUBR010000027.1 GCA_910584695.1 uncultured Lachnospiraceae bacterium | reverse complement strand
GTATCCACAAACAGGAAGCTTGCCCCTAAGTGCTCCGCACTCACGGGTTTTTTGAACAGAAACCCCCTATGGGAGTATCTCGGTACTTCACATCTCCATCCCAACTGCCATATCCGGCTGCAATTCCGGCACCTGCGTCTGCTCTAATACACTGCTTACCTTATTCTGCATCTGGATATCTTCTACATGGGAGCAGAGCTTCGGAGCACTCCTGCATACATTAATATCATGGGATGCCAGTTTGCTTTCAATCTCCTTAAATGCCTGCTCCCCGGCTTCTGTCCGGCTTGTAGCCACCCCTATAACACAGATCTCGGGATGTTCTTTCATATATGCTGATATCTGGTCTGCATTTTTATAGGTGATATAATGTGAATCGGATTCAAAACGGTTTACAGAATGTGTTTTCATATATTCCTGTTCCTCCTTGTGTTGATAGGCAAACACTTCTACCGGATTATCACAGACGAACAGCCATGGAGAGGAATCTTCTATATGCATGGCACCATCTTTATATACACATAACTCCGGTTCTGCCTTATACCATTCAATCAGACGGGAACTGACTCCTGCCTGCATCAGTATTTCTTGACTCAATTCATTCGATGCATTAACCGAGATCTCGGTCTGCTTAGGTTGTTCTACTACTTTTTCCTGAACAACCACAAGCGTATCAGCTTTCATCCTTCTATCCCTGACAATTCCGTCCTGACTGCTTTTCATCCGAAACAAGATTGTCTTTCCGGTTTCACTCGGTTCAAATCCAACAACTTTAGAGGTTTCTCCACCGTTCCATACAAGATTATCTCCTATTTTTAAATCCTTTGCCGCTGTTCCTTTCTGATAGCCCGGAACACCTTGTAATTTGACCAGATTATCTTTTTTTGCTGTATCATTATCCAATAGATTCTCTTCTGCCTTTTGTTCTGCAGGCTTTGTATTCTGTTCTGTATTTGATGCTGCCTGTTCCTTACTCTGGCTTTTTTCCTGTTGTTTCATCCGTTCTTTCTGCCGGATGGCAACTAAATCTGCATTAAAATCTTTATTTGTTGGGCGGTGTCTGGTTACCTTATAATCCTGTCCGTATTTTTCATAAATCCTGACTACTGCCATTTCTCCTGCTTCATCATGGTCTGTACATACTCTTACCTTTTCAATATCCTTATGATCTGCCAAGAAACGTTCTAACGCTTTATCTGTCACCCCGCCTAATGCAACGTAAGAATCATTTATCTGTTTACCATGAAGCTTCTGCAGGGTCATATAGGACAATGCATCAATCGGAGCTTCAAATACATTCAATGTTCCAGATGTTCCGGATATTGAAAAAGAATATGCTTTCTGGCTCCCAGGCACATCCTGCTTAAAAGCCTCACTATATGTATTAGTGGAACGTATCGAAGCATGCTTTGCCACTCCATCCTTATCCCGTCCAACAAAAACACAGCTTTTTTGTGTATTCTCATAAATATATCCTTTATCAACCATTGTTTTCAATATCCCTGAATCAATTCCTCTGGTTTTCGTCAGATATGCAAATACATGCCGATAGGTATCATTTTGATGGGGAAGATGAAATTCCCTGGGTGTTTCCGGTTCTGGTTTCCAATCCGATGTATGACGGATTGGCTCCATATCTTCATTCAGTAAAGTTTTAACCGCCTCCACCCATGTCTTATTTTCTAATTCCATACATAAACTGATTGCTCCTCTTCCTCCAGTATCCCTTCCTACCCAATGCCATGTATTCCCTCCTCTGTGAAAATACAATCCTATCTTATGCTTTGCTTTATACCAGTTACCGTTTTTTTGAATTTCCATTCCCATGCTTCTAGCATAATCTACGACATCTACCCGGTTAGCACGCTCTATCTGTTCCTCTGTAAATCGTCTTGGTTCATATGCCATTTTATTACCTCCTTCCAAAAACTGCACAAAAAAAGAACAGACTGCTCTGTTCCTGACTCTTACTATAATTCAAAATCCGGTCCCTCCGGTTCTACTTCTGTCTGTGCCATCATCTCATCAATAACTTTAGAATATTCATTTTGACTTTCCTCATATGGTTTCTCAATTTGCTGCGGTGGTTTATCCTGAACCTGTTCCCCTTTTTCAATAATCCGTACCAGGCTTTCTGCAAAATCCTCCGGATTTCTTAAAAGAGATATCCTGTTATCCTGCCAGGTTCCCTTCGTATGATTGATACCATTCAGCAGTTTGATTCCTTTTGCGGGTGGCTGCCAGTTGTCAAAATTTTTCGTATAATCATCCAGTAAATAATCTGTCTCTTTCAACTGGTCCGGTATCATATCCCTTTTGTCCATCTCATAGGGTACAAATACACGGTGTGACGTATCAATACCTGGTAAATGCTCAGACACCCATTCATCTTTTTCATTTAGGGCATACTCGCTATTAGTAAAATATTTAGATAATACAAAAACTTCTATCTCCGGATGTTTCTCTACAATATAATTCACTGCTGCTACCACATTTTTATATTCTGGAAGGTTTCTGTAATAGCCTTCCTCAAATAGCTGCTCCTCTGCTACCGGCTGCCATACAGCACAGGTTCCGTCCAAATCTACAAATAGTCGGTGTCCGGCAGGACTGTTCTTATTTGCCAACACTTCCACTTTATCCATCTTTTTTACCTTCTTTCTTATAAATAAGCCGGAGTATATCCTGCTCCGGCTTGTTCTACATAGGCTTTTATCACTGCATCATTTCCTATGTTTCTTCTTTACATCTCCATTTCAAATCTTTCCTCTACTATCCCTATCTCCTGCTGCTGTTGTATAATCTCGTCTAAAGTCTGCTCTATTTTATTCCGCTGAATATTTGTTACCTTTTCCTCCTTCGTTTGCTCCAAACCAGTTTCAGTGGTTTTACATACCTCTTTTACTCCTTCTTGTTCCTGTATAATCTCATCTACAGCCTGCTCTATTGATTTTCCTTTCTCCTGCTGCTGGATGTCTATTACTTTTTCTTCCTTCGCCTGCTCCAAATCAACCCCCGCAGTTTCGCATATCTCCTTTGCTGCTTCCTTTGCTACCTCCCGCTCTGTTTCTCCAATGAGCTGCTCCGGCTGTTGTTCCAGATATTCCTGCCATCCTTTAATCGACTGCTTCATTTCTTTTGTAAGGCTTTCATTTTCATATGCCGATTCTGGAAGCAATTCCGATTGTATTAGGAGTTCTTTTGTATCTTTTATTGCATCATCCATTCGTGCCTCTTTAATCTGCTCTGTTGTCATAGCTCCTCGTTTTTGATAGCGTGCTCGCATTAGCTCCGTTATATTCTCTATTTTTTCATTCAGAAACAAACGAATATCCTCAAACATTATTTTCAATATATTTTCTGCTTTCTGTGTTACCATATGAAGCCGGATAGCATGCATTTGAGCCGCTGTCATATGCAGATCTTCAAACTTTCCTGTATCTAGTTCTGCCTGCATCCCTAAACGGATTTCCTTCATTTGTGCAGCATTATAAGCCGGATCCAGATATCTTTTTACATCAAGTTTCTTTTCAAAACCTAACCGCAACTCATGAATCTGGTCTGAATTGTATAGGGAATGATCCAGTTTCTGCATGTCCAGACGGACACCTTTCTTTGCCCCCAGGCGGATTTCTTTCATATGTTTTGCTGATATAAACGGACTGTTATACTGCTTTACATCCAATCCAGCTTTTAATGCAAGCCTTAATTCTCGCATTTGCTGTGGGTTTAAGTTAATGTTTCGATAAAGTGCTGTATTAACCTGCTGCTTGCTTCCTTTCAATATCTCCTTAAACTGCTGCTTGGAATAGTGTTGAATCTGTGCACGTTGCTGCTCTATCTTCTCGGATGAAGATACTGGTTTTTGTGCTTCTTCATTAGTGACCGTTTTTTGTATATTCTGGCCGCTGTTTTGATTATCCTCTCTGTTATCCTTTTGTACGTTTTTCTTTGGATTATCAGATCGTTCCAAAGCCTCCCGCCTTTTGATATCTCTTTCCCGCCGTTCTTTCTCCCTCTGTTCAGGATCCCTATTTTTATCATAATGATAATATTCTTTGTAGAGTTCTGATGCTTTTACTTTAATAACGGCTGTTGGATCTTGCTGCTTTGCAATTGCTTCCTTTAAATTAGGTCTTCTGATACCGCTTTCTGCCTTTTCATCTTTGACACGTGGCAGCACGTTAAGTTCTTTATCGGAATCCCATTCTAAGATTATGGTTTGTTGATCATCTGTAAGTACCTCATCCTCAGTAAAAAGCAGATAATACTCCATCTTGCTATTTGGTACTCTTGTTAATATGTAACCGTCTCCCTGTTCCTCCACCAATTTCTTTTTATTGATTGAAAATTTTGTCTTTGCCATGTAATTCTCCTCCTTTACAGTTCCATTTCAAAATCCGGTTCCGGTATCTCTGCAGCTTCCATGGCTTCATCAACCGCTTTTTCAATAGCAGATTCTAATTGTTCATCTGCCGTTTTTATCCTATATTCATCCGGAATGTTTTGGATATTGCCATCGTACTCATAAGCCCATTCTGTGTTTGTCTTATTGATATATCCGTTCTTTACAAATGTTCCCCCATCCTTAATACATTCATCCCTTCCGTAAGCCTCATAGTCAAAATAATGGGAAAACTCACCCATACTATTCACATCAAACGTTTCTAACTCTTCTACAAGATATATACCCAATTCTTCTTCTGTAGTAACCTCCGGATAATAATTGTATTTATCCAAGTTATAAGTTAAATTAATACAGCCTATCGCTCCCTCTTGGTCAACATCTATGTTATTTCCCATAACTTCATTAAGCTGTTCCAATTCTCCCTGATCCATTTCCTGAATACGTCTGGCAAGATAATTTAGGTTATCTAACTGTTCATACTCATCTAAATGATTATTTAATCCATTCACCACTTCGCTACTATATTCTGTTACAAAATATTCCTCATACTCTTCATTTATACCAATCCGATCTAACACACTTTGCAATTCCTCTGTTGTGGTAGGGAACTTTACCCATTCCCCTACAAGATCCCCTTCATTGTATTTTCCGAGATTGGTTACATATGCTTCAAATACGTGTTCTTTCATATTCCTTTACCTTCCTTTCCAAATTCATATATATTTTTAATGTACGATAAATCTGCCTGTTTATATCCTTCTCCTTTCCAGCATGAAAAAAGAAGCAGAGTAATTCTGCTTCCTTAACAACATTTTACTTGTTTCATTAAAAAATCTCACAGTTCTTGCATATCCTGCTGCATGATTTCTTTGTTACCCTTATACAGGAAAATATATAACCGCTTTAACTGCTCCTTATTATACACATCCTCACGAATTAAAATTTTGTATGTATATATTTTTCCGTTACGCTGCAGCTTTAAATAATTTTTCCGGACCAGCTTTGCCAGAAAAGTAGATACTGTCTGGGGCTTCCAATCCTTTCCATAAATACCATTTACTCTTTCAACAATATCTGATAAAACCGGTTCCTTGCAATCATCCCAGACTGCCTTCATTACAACTTCTTCTGCTTCTGTTAATTTTTCAATTTTCATAATTTTAAATCTCCTTTATCTTAAATAATCTATTAATTGTATTTCTGTCCCACAATTCTACGTCATTTGCTTCTGCTAGCTTTTTCGCACCAGATGTGTAAAAATTATTTGATACTACCATCATTTTATCTGCTTTATAATATCCCTTTGCACCGATAATCTCCTGTACCGCTTTGACTCCAATCTTGCTCTGATAACGCTTTGCCTGAACTACTATCTTTTTATTTTCTTTTGTTAATATCAGGTCTGCTCCAAAGTCATTGCTTTTGGGAGTCATTTTTACTTTATATCCTAAATTGCGGAAATGTGCAGCTAAATACTCTTCGAATTCTTCTCCTCGCATCCGGTCAATAGCAGCTAGCGGACTGTTTAAATATTTCCTGGAACGGTATGCGATTCTAACTTTTTTTATAATCCGCTTCGTACATAATGAGAGAATATATATCACTCCCATGATCAGTATGACGAGCAAGCCAAAATTAAAATTTCCCACCTGATTTACTATTTGATTCACTATTTTCTATCTCCTCCTTGTTTTTTATTATCCATTCTATTTCTCCTCAATAATCACAGAACAGTTGTATAAGATTACACGTTTTCCATCTAAATCAAACTTAACCTTATTCCCATATTCTGATTCTTCAATATCTATCTCGCCTTCATACGTTGCAATTGGGTTCCCAGAGTTATCGTATACTGTTGCAATTCTATCTAATCCCCCTTTCATATCAGACTTGAAATCTTTAACCTCTCTGTCCCACGCAGCACATCCTGATAATGAAAATAACATCATTAAAAGTAATACAATGCATCCAATTTTATTTTTCATAATTTACATCATTCCTTTCTATTCCTGATTAAAATACAATTCCAATGCCTTATCAATTATCACCTCAATATCCTTTGCCTTATCTTCCGGTTTAAAGTACTTTTTAATAATGCCACCGTTTACCTTAAATGGTTTCGGTTTACCTGGTGACTTCTTTGTCTTTTCCCCAGATAATACCTCCGTCATGGTTTCAATGGTAAGCTTTCCTTTCTGCTGCAATTCCCGGATCAACTTCGCCTTATTGATATCACACTTATAGTCATTGCAGTTTATTAGGGAAACCAACATTTCCTGATTTTCAGTACTGATATAAGAAAGCTCTACGGCTGTTCTCAATGCAATTTCTTCATCATCTAGCAAAAGCTTTATACCATCAATCAGGGTATCCACTCTAATATATCTTGCTATCGTATTTTTGGATAAATCATAGTCTTCTGCAACCTCTCTAACCCCCGCTGTCCCCACTGGGGACAAACCCTGTTCAGCCATTGAATTTACTGGGTTTGCATAGGTTTTTAAATACGAATTAATTTCCTCCAAAACCTCCGTTCTGACGTTCCTCCTTTTCTGTGCATTATAGTGGCTGGATAACACTGCTGCACGCTCAGAATATGTCATTTCCTCCCATGAACGCTGTACATTGGTTTCTGTTACAATCTGCTCTGCCTCATCTTCCGACAGTCCCTTTTTTATGATTGCCGGCACCGTACGCTTTCCCACCTCCTTACTAAGCTCTGTCCGCTGGTGTCCTGCTAGGATTTCATACTTACCGGCAATCTCATATTCGATTTCTTCTTTCGGACGTACAATCAATGGTTCCAATACTCCAAATTCCTTAATGGATTCTTTAATCATATCCCGCTTTGCTTCGGAAGACGGTCTGAATTTATGGTTTTTGTATGGCACTAAATCCTGAATCTGCAGCTCCACAATCTCAAACTCTGCATCCGGGATTCCAAACATTTCTCCTAAACCAATAATATTATTTGCCATTTTCTATAACCTCCTTTGCGAGTTGTCTGTATCTTTCGGCAACAATGCTCTCACCTTTTTTAATATTGGATTTCCGGTCTTCATATTCAATCATACAAAGTTGTTGGCGGATTGCCTTGGAAACCTGCGTTAATCTCGGTATTACATAATCGTATACACCCACGACTCCGGCAAACCGTTCCACCACTTCCTCTACCGTCTGCCGGGATTCTTTATAGCTTTCCGGAACTGCTACAAATAGAATTCCTTCAATATCCAAATCCGGATTCAAATGACGTCTTACCCGCAATATATTTTTTAATAATAATTCCAAGCCCAGTGCTGCAAATTTTTCTGCCTGCAGGGGAATCAGAACGGAATCTGCCGCTACCAGTGCATTAATCGTGATCATTCCCAAAGAAGGACCACAATCTAACAGGATGTAATCATATTTCTCTTTCAATTCCTCGAGAATATATTTTAGTACCTGTTCCCGGCTCATGGCATTTACCAGATTGACTTCCACGGTGGACATCATGACGTTGCAGCATATGTAATCCATTTGCGGAATCTCCCCTCTTTTCTGCACCGATAGGAATGTATCGTAGATATATTTTTTAATATCATATTCTTCATCCGCTATTGCGTGCAGCATAAGCTGTGCAACAGTGTTTTCTACCTCATCCGGAACGTCATGTCCCATACAGTAGGTAAGGTTGCCCTGTTGATCCAGATCCACCAGCAGTACTTTCTTCCCCTGCTCTGCCAGACAGGCACCCAGATTAAATGTTGTGGTTGTCTTACCAACACCGCCCTTTTGGTTAACGATTGCAATTGTTTTTCCTTTCATGTTACATACCTCCATTTAATAAAATATTTACCCCACTTGCTATAATGCAAAAAGGCGTAGCAGTTGCAACTCTACTACGCCCGTGAGGTATGTTATGTGCCGGAAGGAAATCCCGGCTTATATGAAAAAGGGCTGTTGAAAAGAAATAAAGTTCTCTCAATAACCCTTTGCCATCTGATATGATTTTATGTATAATAAACGAATACAAGCTTATATTTTCTGTATTCCTTTTATTCATTTTGATACGGTAGTTTTTCCTTTCCTATTCTTTCGCAACTGATACCCGCCATGTCCGGCATCAATCACTATTGTCGGTTCCATAACCGACCTCCCATTTTTCCTCACTATATTATATACTACTAAGAGCCAGTGTGTGCAAAAAAACAAATCCTTTGTTTTTGCTATAGACATAAAATCTTTATAAATATATATGGAGTGATTGTATGGTGAATTATTATATAGACAATTACTATATTAAAAATCATTGCATATAATTATGGTAAAAATGCAAAGGAATGATAAAATATGGATTATGGAACAATACAATTACGTATCAATGAATTATTAGAAAAAAATGGGATATCCAAAAATAAGATATGTAAAGACTTAGATATCCCTCGTTCTAATTTTAATCGTTACTGCCGAAATGAGTTTCAAAGATTGGATGCCGCACTATTGTGCAGGCTATGTTACTATTTTAATGCAGGTATTGAAGAATTAATGATGTATAAGTCTCCGGAAGACTAAAAAATTATATATGCTTAGTAGTCTTTTAAGAGTCATAAAGACAAATAACCGCACCTCTGGTAGGAGAGATTTGTAAAGATAGTGCTTTTTCTATGTATATTGACAGTCATACTTCATATTCGTTGTACGGTGATTCATATTCAAAATTCTTTTTCATATAATTTATATGATTTTATTTCATTTATCGGAGGAACCATGCCTGCACTTTCCGGAATCATTCATCAGCTCAATACCCTCTTATGGAACTTCCCCATGCTGGTGCTATTACTTGGCACACATATATACTTTACCCTGAAACTGCAATTTGTACAACGCCTGCTTCCAAAAGGAATTAAATTAAGTTTTTCCAAACAGAGTACCAGTGAAAACGGCATCACACCTTATGCTGCCCTCTCCACCGCCCTGGCAGCTACCATCGGTACAGGAAATATTATCGGAATCTCTACCGCAATTGCGATTGGAGGACCCGGAGCCGTATTCTGGTGCTGGATAACCGGTGTATTTGGCATTGCCACCTGTTATGCAGAGTCCTTCTTGTCATCAAAGTACCGGATTAAAAATAAACACGGAAGATACATCGGTGGTCCTATGTATGTACTTAAAAATGTTCTCCATATGAAATATATGGCTGCTGCATTTTCTCTGTTTGCAGTCCTTGCCTCTTTGGGTGTTGGAAGCAGTGTACAATCAAACTCTATTTGCACTGCCATTACAGAACACTTTACCGTTTCTCCTCATATAATTGGAATTGGCATTGCCATTCTTTCCGGTTTTGTCATGTTGGGCGGTGTGAAACAGATATCAAAAGTCTGTACTTATCTTGTACCTTTTATGAGCGTTTTTTATCTTACCGGATGCGGTTATCTGCTTTTATTAAACCATCGTTATGTGCCAAAAGCCATCTGGATTATTGTAACCTCCGCCTTTTCCTCCAAATCCTTTATTGGCGGCATCGCAGGAACCGCTGTCATTACCGGAATCCGTACCGGTATTTCCAAAGGATTATTTACCAATGAAGCCGGACTCGGCTCCATTCCTATGACCTCGGCTGCCTCTAACTGTGATTCTCCGGTAAAACAAGGACTTATTTCCATGACCGGACCCTTCTGGGATACCGTTGTGATCTGTGCAGTTACTGGTATTGTAATTGTAAGCAGCATGCTGCACTATCCTCTGGAATACATAAATATTGCCGATGACAGATTATGTTTTGCTGCTTTTTCAAAACTTCCTTTTTGGGGAAGTGAAATACTTTCTATTTCTCTTATCCTGTTTTCCTTTGCCACTATCATTGGCTGGTGCTATTACGGGGAATGCAGCATATGCTTCCTGACCGGAAATCGGGGAATCCAGATTTATCAGGTTATCTATATTGTATTTCTATATTTAGGTGCTGTCATGTCACTGCAATTTGTCTGGGAATTATCCGATTTGTTAAATTCCCTGATGGCGATTCCAAATCTCATCTGCATCTGGCTGTTACGAAAAGAGATTTCCTATCACTTAAAAAATTCCATTTAGATGAATCTGTCTGCACCGGACAGAAACACTATTTTAAAGTCTTATAAAGATACTGAATAAATTTAAACCGTTCATTTTCACTTTTCCACTGCATCAATCGGTTTTAATTTTGCAGCCCACTTAGCTGGGAAAAATCCCGCTGCAACACCAAGAAGAACCGCAAATAAAAAGGCTGCAATCGCGAGCCAAAAAGGAATCACGGCAAGTTCGGTTCCCTTGGGCAGATGAATCCATTTTACGGCAAGCTTATTTATAAATATTTGTGTAATGCCATAAGAAAATACAATCCCAATCAGACCACCTAAACCTCCAAGAATACCAGATTCCAATAAAAAGAGATACAATAATTCATCAGGATCACAGCCAAGTACCTTCAAAATTCCGATTTCATTAATCCTGTCATACACAGAAGTAGTCATCGTATTGCCGATTCCAATCACTGACACAATCAGGGCAATCATGCCAATACCACCAAGAAGAACCTGTATCATCTTTGTCCATTGCTGCATGGAATCTACATATGCCTTATTATTCTCCGTCTGAAATCCCATATCCTGCAGCTTCTTGATGGTTTTATCCACACTATCAACATCTTTCACTTTTACAATGGCACTTTGATAAACCCATTCACTATAATTCTCATCGTTTTCGTCTGTGGGCTGATCCGGAATCTTTCCATTATCGGTAATCTTCTTTAAATACTTTTTCAATACATCCATATTGCACCATATATTATAATCATGGTATCCACTTTTTAACATACCACAGACAGGTAATCGGTAATCCTGTGCATTTTCTTCCATGCCGAACTTTACCTGCATGTTTTCTCCTGAAAGATTCAGCTTTTCTTTATTATCCTTATTTATCTCCGTATAGCTCATTCCCGTTCTTTCATTAAATAATTGATCCATAACATGATTCCCAATCAGTAATTCGGGTTTATATCCGTCTGCTGCAGGCGGTTTTCCTTTTGCTATTTTCATCTGTTCAAGATATTCCTCCGACACACCTGTTATGTATGCCCAGCTAACAAAACTGCCATAATTTATAGTAGAGAAAACCTCTAGTCTTGGATAAACAGTCTCTACTGTTTCCCACTCTTCTATTTCACTTATCCTGCGGTCTGTAATCATTTTATCCTTTCTTTTACCCTCCGATACACCAGATATAATAATCTCAGTAATACTTCCCTCTGATGACACCTGTGATAACAGTTGTCTTTTTACTCCGATTCCAATGGCAAGCAGGGAAACAATGGAAATGACACCTATGACCACACCAAGAATTGTCAGTCCCGTCCGAATCCCTCTCTGCTTCATATTTGTAAAACACATATGCCAAATCCATTTCATAAATTCATCTCCATTCTTCCACCTTTCCATCCACAATGCACCGGTTTCATCTGCTAAAACTCATCTAAAATCTGCTGCTTTCTCTTTTTTCTTTTTTGGTATAGAAATACCATAATCAAAATAACCACAATGACGATTAATATTCCGGTAATTCTCTTGATCATCGGGGAATGATCTGTTTTTTCTTTTACTTTTTCCAGATTTTCATAAACGGGCTCTAATACATTAACCATAAGATCCATTTCTTTCTTATAAACATTCCCGGCCTTATCCTCATAAGAAACAATAATCTGATTCTCACATTTATCGCCTTGGCTTACCCCGACCGCCTTTGTCAGGAAGTCTATTGTACCTTTTTTTCCGGATTCAATATTCCCTACATAGCTTTCCTGCTCCTTTAAATTATCCCCTTTCACACTGGCAGATACATTATACAATGTTCCCTCTCCTAAGTTGTTCACCTCTGCACTAATCTCCACCGTATCCCCTAATTCCGGTTCGTCTTCCATGAAAATATCTGTAACGGACAATCTCTGTTCTAAAGAAACTGGAATAAAAACAGCGTCCTCTACCGTATATTCCATACCTCCACTGCTTTCATATTCTGTCTTTAAGGAAAGCTTATATGCTTTTTCCTCTAATCCATTTGCAGCCCTCATTTTGAAGACAACTTTTTCTTCTGAGTCTCCTTCTATCTGATTCACATAGGCAGTCCCCGCACCTGCCGCAGGAAGCAGCTCTCCATTTTCTGTACTGATAGAAAGTTTAATATTTTTTACTGTCCTGACTGCTGTATTTTTAAGCATTATTGTAAGCGTAAACTCTTTTCCTGCGATTACCTCTCCTTCCTTTACGGAATAATCCGATACCATTACTCTTGGTGTCACTGCCTCCGTCACATTGACATTCACTAAAATCCCAAGACATATGCATATAAGTACACTCATTATTTTCTTCATTACTTTTCCTCCTTCTTGCCAGCCATCCCATCCGATCTGCTGCAACAATTCTACATCCCTCCGCTATTCCACAATCTCCCCGTCTGCTAATTTGACCATCCGGTCTGCTTCCCTTGCCAAATCAAGATTATGTGTAATCAGAACCAGTGTCTGATTTAACTGCTTTACGGAATTCTGCAGCAAGGTAATCACTTCATTACCGTTTTTTGAATCCAATGCCCCGGTAGGTTCATCTGCAAGAATTAAAGACGGTCTGTTTGCCAGCGCCCTTGCAATCGCAGCTCTTTGCTGCTGGCCACCGGAAAGCTGGTTCGGCAGATGTTTTCTTCGGTCCTTCAGCCCCAGAAGTTCCATAATATGTTCAATATACTCTTTTTCCGGCTTTCTATGATCTAATAAAATAGGCATTGTAATATTTTCCTCCACGGATAATACCGGAATCAAATGATATGCCTGAAATACAAAACCAATCTTTCTTCTTCGAAACACAGACATCTGTTCATCGTTTAACTGTGTAATATCTTTACCGTCTACCACAACTTTCCCACTGGTCGGTGTATCCACTCCTCCCATAATATGTAACAGCGTAGATTTTCCCGAACCGGACGCTCCAACAATCGCCAAAATCTCTCCCTGCTGTACCGTCATACTCACATTATGAATACCCCATACTCTTGTTTCATTTTCACCATATACCTTTGTTACATTTTCCATTGTCACAATATCCATTATTGATTCCTCCCTGTTTTGTCAATTATTTTTTCTTATTTCATAATAAACTTCAGGCTCCTTATATTTTTCCAGCCAATCATTTTCATTCAATCTCCACCAATGGACAGATCGCTTGCCATATCCTGCTTTAATCCCTTTAAAGGTACATAAAGGGAACCACAGGTAATCAGGGATGAAATGAATATACCGAATATCACTGCCGCAAACGGGAAAGAATATTGTATACCGCCATCCATATAACTTATTACAAAAGTAAAGACTCCGCCGCTAACGATACTTCCCAAAACAATTCCTATTATGTTTGCCATAACTGATGTAATCACACCTTCTAACAATACTGCTTTCATCAGACGCTTTTTTGAAATTCCAATCACTCTTAACTGTGCAAATTCTTTTCGCCTTAAATGCAGACTGCTGGCTGAAGTATTAATAATATTAAAGGAAAGCATCATTGTAATAAAAATAACCACCAACATAAAACCATATAACCATTTTTTCATAGATTCTATCATTGCCATCATGCTCGGATACTCAGAAGTATCATAATCACTACTTGTAGCTCCTTCAAATTCCGAGCGATAAGTATCACTAACACGCATAAATTTGTCAACTGGAAATTTATCAAAATGGTACTGCATTCCGGTAATCATAGATTCATCGGTATCTGTAAATTTATAATATTTGTCCAGGGGCAATATAAACATTTTGTCTTCCATATACCCGCGGTTTACATCCTCACTGACAATTCCTTCAATTGTATACGTCTTGTATTCTCCTGCAGCAACCAACTCCTTCCAGCATTCAAAAGCTGCCTGTTGCTTTTGAGTCCAATACTGCTTCTCTAATTCCTCCTGCAGATTTTCCACTGCTGCATCCTCTTTCTTTGATTTGTCGGAAAGTTTCTCTTTTTCTTCTTCGTACTCTTTTGATATTGCATCTATTCTCTCTTTTACAATGGAACGCAATTTTGCCATATCTACTATATCAATCGTATCACCCACCTTATAATTTGTGAAATTCACATCTATATATTCGATCATCCTCATTGTATTGTCTTTAAAAATATTACCGCCATTTACCAATACCAGACCATTTTCACTGACATCCAAAGTTCCATCGATTAACACCTTCTCATATCTCCGATAATCCTCCTCATCATATCCATAACAGGAAATAGATGCCAGTAGATTCATACATATAATCGCATTCTCTTCCTCCTTTTTCTCCTCTTTAATTCTCTGCCTTATCGAACCCCTTCCTGATTCCTCCAGATATTCCTGGGTATACATTTCTTCAACTGCCTGTACATCACGAACAAAAACATTGGTACTATAGATTCTTTTTGCCTCTGTTACTTCCTCCAAATTGGTAATGGCTTCCAATTCGCCCGCAGATGGAAGACTGCTTTTTATCTCATCCACTGATTGAGTTATACTTGACATGGGGTCCTTAATGGCTTCAAAAAACACTTGAAAATATTTGTTCCGTTCTTTTTCTTTCTCTATCCAACTGTTTAAGGAGCTTCCCACTCCTGCAATTGCAACAAACCCACCAATTCCAATCGCAAGTGCCCATACTGTTCTATGAAACCTTCCCGGATTTCGCATGATACTCTTATAGGCATAGTCTCCTTCTATACCGAATAGCTTCCCAAAAACACTCTGTTTTCTCACTTTTATCTTTTCTTTACGGATTCTGTATTCTCCTCTTATCGCACTAACCGGTGACATATTTACAATCACTTTGCAGTTTTCTTCCATAGCAAAGAATAGATCCCCTAAAAATGCAATGCTAAGTGGTACTACCGGTATAAAATGAAACCCAGCATCCCATTTAAGAAGATGACCGATTATCACACTGACCATTGTCCCCGCCAACACTCCTATAACAATTCCAATTATCTCCAAAACAACTCCCTCTATGTAAACCACTGTTTTTAACTGTCCCTTTGTGGCTCCAATACACCGCAGATTACCATAATCTTTAATCTGCTCTAACATCGACATCTGAATAGAATTCCTTACAATTCCCACTCCAAAAATAGCAAAAATGAAAGAAACGAGTAAAGAGAGTGGAATTATAACTTCTATTAAACTTCCATCCTCGCCCTGCAGATAAGTTCTTGCCATTGGTATATTTAGTTCTCCTTCTACACCATAGGTGCTGCAAAGCTGATCAAAAATCTTTTTTAACCGATAAGGATTCTTTGTATTAATGTATAGTGCATTCTGATACGTTTTCGGATTATAATAATCATCATCGTGATATTGTCCCACCAAAGCACTCTCTACCCTGTCATCCCCCGTAATCTGTTCAATCTGTTCTCCTGTTTCTGTAAACAAAACGATCTCATAATCCTGTGTCTGTCTTAAATCCTTTCTTTCTTTTAAAAGCCTGCTCCACCCAAGGTTTAAAAGAAGATATAGCACCATAACCGCTGTTGCCACGCCAAGAACCGTCACTATACTTCTTCTCTTATTCAACTTTAAATATCGAATCGATAGTTCTTTGTAGTCTTCCATAATATCCCCCTTTTGTTAATGATAAAAAATAATATTTGATTGCTACCCTACTCTTTATCCGATACCATACATATTGTTATTCATTGGATATTTGTCAAAAAAAGAGTATAACCTGATCTTCAAGTTATACTCATTATAATTCTTTCATATTACTGTCACATGACAATTTATCTTACGGTTTTGTAAGAATCCTACTTTACAAAGGTTATAATAAACCATGTATATTTTCCTTCTTCACTCCGAACCCCGATACTGCCTCCCATTCCTTCAATAATGGATTTTGTGAGGGAAAGCCCGATTCCGACACTGTTTGGATTGACCTCCTGATGCACTCTGTAAAACCGTTTAAAAATATTGGGAATCTCTGACTCCGGAATTCCGGTTCCTTCATCCTTTATATAAATTCGTGTATAAACCGGGGTTTGTTCCGTTTCTACGCAAATTGATTTTCTCTCCCCGGAATAGTCCGATGCATTTTTTAACAGATTGATAACCGCTTCCACCAGCCAGTCCCCGTCACAATGTATCAAGATATCAGAGTCACATTTTATGGCAAGCTGCTGCTTTCTACTTTTAACCAGAAACTGCACTCCCTCTGCCGCCTGTAACAATAGCGGTTCCAAATACAACTCCTGTTTCTGAAACTGAATTGCTCCGGCTTCAATCCGTGCAAGCTTTAGCATGGATAATACCATCCATTCCATACGATTTAACTGATTTGCTGCCTCTGTTATAATCTGTTTCTTCTTTTTCTCGTCCTCTAATTTGTCACCGTCAAGCAGTTCCATAAAGACCATCAAAGATGCCAATGGTGTCTTTAACTGGTGAGAAATATCAGAGATAATATCCCGCAGAAATATTTTTTCATCCATTTCCCTGTTTTTACTTTCCTGCAGTGCATTTACCATTTTATAAAAATTGGTATATAATATTCCAATCGTTCCCTCCTTATATTCTTCCAAAGGAGGTTCCTCTTCTCTTTCAATAACATTCGTCATAACCCTGGAAACATGTTCCATTTCCTTAAACACACTGTCTAATGCCCTATATGCTACAACATAAAGAATGATATCAAACAGCAATACAATTCCCGCTGTACCTGCCGCTTTTAAGAATTCACCATCAAAAATTATAAGACCCCAGATAAAACCAGTAAGAAGAAATACAGCCGAAACCAATATATAATTCCTTTTAAATTTGTTCCGTTCATAGTTGCTCCGCACTTTTATATTCCCCGCTTTTTAAAACGATATCCCACACCACGAACCGTCTCTATCCACTCTGCATCTTCCAAAAGTTTACTCCTTAACCGTCTCATATATACCGAAAGTGTATTGTCGTCTACAAAATTTTCTTCTGCATCATACAATCGCTCCAACAACCGATTTCTCGTCAACACGACCCCCTCATTCTGCACCAATTCCTTCAGCAGTCTTAATTCACAGGGGGTGCAGTCTACTATCTGGTTATTATAAAGCAGGCGGAATTCTTTTATTATAAACCGGTGGCTTCCAAAATAATACACGTCCGATATTTCATTCTTCATATAATGCGACCGTCTGATATTCGCTGCAATTCTGGAAAGAAGCTCCTTTACCCGGTAGGGCTTTGTTACATAGTCATCTGCACCGATTTCCAGTCCCTGCACAATATTCGCTTCCTCTCCCACCGCAGTCAAAAAAATAACGGGTACCTGTAAATTAGCCTCCCTGATTTCCCGGCAAAAATCAAACCCGGTTCCATCCGGAAGCATCACATCTAATAAAATCAAATCCGGCTGCTGTTCTAATGACTTTCTTGCACTGTCAATGTTCCCTGCATGAATTACATGATACCCTTCCGCCTGCAGTGCATACTCCGTCCCCATTGCCAGTGCAAAATCATCTTCTACCAATAAAATCTTTTCGCCCATCTCATACCCTCTTTGTCCGCATTTATCTAAACCATGTCTTCCCATGATTCAACTTTTATTTCATCACCGCTCACATCTTCCTCTTCCAAATGCTCAGCTTTCTCTTTCCTTTCAAATTCTTCCACTTCCTCTTCGGATTCTTCCTCCCATTCTGCTTCTTCCGCTTCCTCTTCGGACTCCTCCCATTCTGCTTCTTCCGCTTCCTCTTCGGATTCCTCCTCCCATTCTGCTTCTTCCGCTTCCTCTTCGGATTCCTCCTCCCATTCCGTTTCTTCCGCTTCCTCTTCGGATTCCTCCTCCCATTCCGCTTCTTCTGCTTCCTCTTCAGATTCCATTGCCTCTAATTCCAGCTCTGCCAGTTCCCCTTTCATTTTTATTTTTTCTATTATACCAAATAAAATATCCTTTGCTGTCCATGACCTGTGCTTCCACAAATAGGATAACCAAAAAATCAGACTGATACATGGAAATACCAGTAACAAAATCCGAATGATAAAATACCGTATCTGTTGACTTTCCTTTACTCTTGCAATATTTTCCCAATAGGGATAGCCAATACTGTTTGTACGCATACTTTGCAATTTCAACGTTTTTATCTTCGATATCAGAGAACGATTCGTATACCTTCCGGTGTTTTCCAGCACCTCACAGTCCTCAAAATTCATTGGATTCTCTTCTTTTTTCTGAGCATCATCTTCTTTTGTTTCTTCATCCAGACCAAATGCTTTTCTTACTGTATAATATGCATAGTTAGAAATCGGATTTGGCATGACCGCTTCATAACAGGTAATCCTCAATCCTTCCTGTTGTTGCTTTAATTTATCATACAACACATAAATCCTGTTCTCATTTCCATAGGCTGTTTTTGAAAGCGTATCCTCTTCTACGGATACAACCCCTGCAACCATAAAAGGAACATTTCCTATCCATATCTGCATTCCAATAATGTCATTCGACCCGAACAATGTCCACGCCGTTCCCTCATCCACAACAATTCTGTCATGATTTAAGTCACTTCCGGCAATATATCCGCCTGAAATCAGTTTAAGCGGATGGAACTGAAAGAAATCATTTCCCACACCAACAGCTCTAACGCTGATTGTATTCCTGTCTTTTCTTATTTCTGTCTTACATTCCCCGCTATATGCATCAATCCAGACTCTTTCATCATGTTTGGTTTCATTTAAAGAATCTGCAATAAGTGTCTCCATGATAGAACTGCGAACGTTTCCAATCCCTTCCTCCTGCATATTCTTCTCTGGAGAAATAAAAACACTGGTTTGGGCATAGGAATTCTTCTTTCTTTCCCATCTTTGTGCTTCCTGCTGTGAATATAAATTCTTTACTGCGTTACGGGAAAGAACTGTCACCAAAAAAAATGCGATAATACATATACCATTTACCAATATAAGAATACACTGCTTACAATTCAGATTTCCTATACGATTTATCATATCCTTTTCCCACCTACTCTACTAACCGGACCTGCATTCCCTCTTCTAACGGTTTAGAAGCATTTGTCACTACATTATCAGATTCGTAAACTGCACCAGAAACACCAGAATAACTCTCATCTGAAGCCAGCACCTCAACATCTGCTCTCTTAACTTTATAACGATTTCCTAACGGGGTGCCTTTAACAGTAACAATCAGTACAAATTTGCCTTTACTGTCCTCTCGAACGGCATTATTCGGTACAACTGCATCATATTTATTACTCTTTTCTCCTGCCGAAAGCGAAAGGGTCTGTCCCGGCTCCACATTTCCTTTCACCTCAAAAGTGACCAGCATATTCTGGTTTGGATTTTCCGGATCTGCCTTAATATTTTTTACTGCGGCAGTAAGATCTTCATCCCATACGTTATCCACAGATGCTTCATCTCCAACATGAATCAACTTACTTTGTTCCTTTGTTATCGTAATTTTAACGATATAACCGCTCTCTAATAATTGGATTTTGGCAAGAGGAGCTTCCATCGTAACACTATCGCCCGGCTTACAGGCAATTTCCGAAACAACCCCGTCCTCCTTTGCCTTAATTTGTTTTAAATCATTGCTGTTACTCAGCTTATTGACCAACTTTCTCTGTTCCTCAATCTTTTTCTGTGCCGCCTGCATATCCAGATTTTCTACTTGCTGGTTCAAAGAATCATCCTGCTTTTTCGTTGTAAGGGCTTGTAACAGTCTTGTCAACGCATCCCTTTTTTCTTTCACCAGTTTTTTTGCCTCTTTAACGGAAGGCTTTGCACTCAGTTCGTCTACCTTTACATTTTTAGCTGTCAGTGTTTCCTGTAAACTGGCCAATACTTTACTTTCCCTTGTATAATCTTTTTTCAACTGATTATATGTGCTACTAGTTGTTTTTAATTTTTCCGCTACACTTTTTTCATTTTTTAAATCCAGTTCCTTATTAGTAATTTCCAGTTCCTTATCACGGATAAGACGTCTCAATTCTGTAATCTTGTCTGTGTCATCATCATCTTCAGCCGTCGTTAAATCCTCTTTTAAATCACTCAGTTCTGTTTTTAGCCTCTCTAATTCTCGGGTAGTTGTCGTCACTTGTGCACTGGCTGTATCATAATCACCAACCTCGCCATATGCGTCTATCTTTTCCTGTAACGTATCTACCTTTTTTTGCTGTGCCGCTACATCTTTTTTGGCTGTCGCAGCCTCTGCCTTTGCAGTCTTTAATTTCTTTTCGTTGCTCTTAGCATCCTCCTGTGCATCAATTGCTTCATTGAGCTCCTCTTTTGCATTCTTTATATCCATGTTATCACCGCTATAATCCGGAGCATTTTTCAACAGGGATTTGGCATAATCCAGTTCCATCTGATCCAGTGCATCTTCCGCCTGAGTTAGCTCTGTATTCTCACCTTCTTCAAAAGTAAATAACACCTGCCCCTGTTCTACGGTATCTCCCTGTTCTATCTTCACCTCTTTCACTACTCTTGCACCACTTACCATAACCTCATAATCTGAATTGGTTTCCACTATTCCCTGTCCCCTGACTTTATTCGATACCGATCCACTGGATACCGGTTCTGTTGCCACCTCAGGCAAAGAGTAATTCATAATCGTATTGGAAAAAAAGGTTAATATCAGCATCATCACCAAAAAGATAATGGCTGCCTTTTTTATAATCTGCTTACGGCTTGTTTCTTTTTCCTCCTGCATGTATCCTTCTTCCTCCTATCCTTTCACACTTCCTGAATACGAAATTCCATCCACCAGATATTCTTCCCCATAAAGGAAAATTAATATGGTCGGAACCATATAAATGGTAGCAACTGCAAATGCCAGACCGACTTCTCCTGTATTAATCTGTGACAGGAATACAGATAACGGATGCTTATCTGAATCCGACAATAAAATCAATGGCTGCTCTACCATATTCCAATAATCAATAAAAACTAAAATTGCAACTGATGCAATCGCACCCTTACAAAGCGGAACACATACCTTACTAAAAATCTGCCATTCGTTTGCACCATCCAGCTTTGCAGCTTCAATTAAAGATTCCGGAATCCTACGCATAAACTTGGTTAACAGATATACACTAAACGGTGCAAAAATTCCCGGTAAAATAATTGACCATCTGGTATCCAATATTCCCAGCCAGTCCGACACCAGATAATTCGGCACCAGTGTAACCTGAAACGGCATCAGCATTAACGCTACATATAGAAAAAATAGTATCTCCTTCATCTTTCCCCGAAACCTGGTAAAACTGTATGCAGCACCTAATGCGATTATAATCTGCAAAATCACAATCGGCACCACTAAAATAACGGAATTCCAAAATTTCAACAGGTATTCAGGACTTTTTAAAAGTACCGTGGAGTACTGTGACAAGTCCACCATATCCGGAATAAATTTTAGATTCACTTTTTCTGCAATATAATCCGTATTCTTTTCTCCATACTCCAATTCCTTATACTGACTAAATATGATCCCATAATTTGTGCTGATCTCTGCAGAGGACATAAAGGAATTGGCAATGGTCAGGATGGTGGGCAGTAAAAAGGAAATTGCAAAAACAAATGCCACGATTGTGAGCAGCAGTCTTTTGAATACACGCTTCTTTTTTCTGTTTTTCATCAGCCTTCCACATCCTTTCCGAATTTTTCCTCCACAAAGAATAAAATACCGATTACAAGATTCATAACAATTGCCATCAGTATTGCAGCCGAAGACAATTTCTGATAATCCAATGAACGGAACGTATTATTCATAAAATGCTGTAACATATATAGAGTATCATATGGATAATCCCCGGTTAACAGATAAACTTCCCGAAATACCTTAAACGAATTAATCAGGGATAAGATTCCGACAAATAATACGGTAGGTGAAAGATATCTTAATTTTATGTAAAAAAATTTCTGAAATTCAGATGCACTTTCCAGCGTTGCCACCTCTAAAACATCCTTCGGAATCGCATTCAACGCCGCCATAAATAATATCATATTATATCCAAGGTTTTTCCATAGGAACAGCACTACGATTACAATCTGGCTGTAGGATGATTTGAACCAGTCAATGGGAGCTGCACCCAAACTCCCGATCAATTGATTAATGGCTCCGTGATAATCAAATAAAACCCGCCAGATCAATACAATGGAGGCAACCGGAACCATCATAGGACTTAGAAAAAATGTCCGAAACTGGCTTTTCATCGGGATATTCTCTTCCAATAGAATTGCCATGCCTAAAGACAATACAACCGCAAGAGGAACAGTTACCAAAGAAAATGCTGCTGTATTTTTCGCTGCCTGCTGAAAGGATGAATTTTGTATGATTGCAATAAAATTATCCAAAAATACAAATTCACGGTTAATGGGATTATCCACCAGAGCATAGTAAATGATTACAAAAAAGGGAATTACAAAAAAGAGCAGTACGCCCAGTAAACTGGGCGTTAAAAATAGTACTGCATTCCGTCTGTCCTTTTTGCTTATTTTAGGTTTTTTATAGGAAATCCTCTCTCCGCTAACCTGCCTTCTCAACATCCTCTTCGTCTCCCAATCTGCTATTTAGCGATTTTCATTTACATATGTTTTAACACGGTTTTGAATCACACCTACGGTCTCATCCAGGTTCTTATCTCCAGAAAAATAAGCCTTTGTTTCCTCCTGAATAATCTGCATGATAAATTCGTTATATTCTCCAATTTTCTTTGTATTTTGAATCAATTGCTTATATATATCAACGTCTTCCTGAGAAGATGGTCCAATCTTCGCCTCGAAATCATCATATCCATAAGATGAATCTACCGGTGTAATTTCATTCCCAAATTCGTCAGTATAACTCTTTGTTGTAGTCTTGGCCTTAATCATCATATCAAAGCAATCTTTTCTAGTCGGAGCACCATTATAATACATATCATTCCGGGCTTGATATTCCTTTGTCATAAAGGTACGGATAAAGTTCCATGCCCCATCTTTCACATTGGATTTTGAATAAATCCCCAAATGGTTCCATATTGAAAAATAAGAACCTTCTTTATCTTTATTCGGGTAGCCGATAAAAGTAATATCTCCCCCGAACATTTTCTTATTCATCTGAATCTCTTCCAACGATACAGAACCTTCTGATAAAAATACTTTTCCTTCCTTAAGCAATGTTGGCATACTTGGACTGTCTTCATTCCACTCTGTTTCCTCTGTTTTTCCCTTGCTGTTACATACTTCCAATATATCTTTAAAATCCTGACTGTCAAAGTTGCATTCTCCTGTCTGCCAGTCAACAAAATCACTTACACCGTTTCCGAGGAAAGAATATAACATATCTGACTTATTTTCCGTGTAGAATGGTCTTACATCCTCTCCTTTTTTATCTAACAATGCTTTTAAATCTTCAAAAGTCCATCCCGGCTCTTTTCCTACATCCTTTGTGCTTGCCGTTATAGTAGAAACAGAAAATGACGGACAAACATAATAAAGTTTGCCATCTACCTTAATTGCCTCTACAAAAGAATCCTGAATGTCGGATATATTAATATCCGGATCTTTTTCATAATAGGGAGTCAGATCCTCTAACATACCTTTCGCTATATATTGGCTTGTTGGAAGCCCGCTTAAGTAGATAATATCCGGAACATTTCCGGCTAAAATATCTGCGTTCATTTTTGTCTGCGGATCCTCCTCATTAGAATAATCCTTAATCTCAATTCGATATTCTTTACTCTCCCGGTTAAATGCAACAGCCGCTGTCTTAACGGCATCATCCATATATATTGCACCAAGCGTTATTATCTGTTTGTCTGCAATACTGGACGGATCCACTTTGTTATAAACAATTAATTTAGCATCTTCATAAATATTTCCAAGAAATTTGTCTGCTCCAAACGGTATAATGCTATATGACTTGTCTGACTCCAAATCAGATGCCAGATAGTCCATGAGCTTTGTACCCTTTTTTGTCTTTATATCATATCCATAAATTCCCGAATCATCTTTATAATAAAAATCGTACTCTAAGCCATCCATAAGAGAATCCGAACTGTTAAAATACTTCAATCCGATTGGATAGCTTTCACCCCATTTTTTCTGGTCAACATCTACCACCTGTACCTGGGCACCGTCTTCCCCGCTGCTTCCGCAAATAATGGTACCATCCTTGGTTTTTGCTCCTCCTTCAATATAATTATCGGATTTTATTTCACAAATCAGCTTAAGATTCTCATCCAATACATAGACAACCTTCTCGGTGATGAGAATAATTCTACCCTTATCATCCGACATTACCTTGCTGATATAAGCCTCTTCTGACAGCTTAAGCAGTTTCGTTATATCTTCCCGCACAACTTCCTTTCCCTGCCCATCCGTCTTTATTACATATGATGTAGATTTTTCCGTTTTCTGGTCATATGTATTGGACAGATACATCAGATTTCCCTTAGCATCCACAAACACATTGTTAATATATTCGTCTTCTTTTATCTTGGGTAAAGGAATTTCTTTTACATCACTACCGTCTACATTTGCGGTATACATCCTTGTTGTCGTAGTGCCTTCTATCTCTTCCTCATTCATCTCTTCTGATGTCTCAGTATCACCTTCTTCAGATGATTTCTTAGTGCCTTCTTCATTATCCTCTTCGGATGTTGTTTCACTTTCTGTCTTATCCTCATTCGCCCCGGCAGATTCTGTTTCGTTGTTTTTATCTTCTTTCGAATCTGCTTCCTTCTCTCCTTCGGAAGTGTCCTCTTTTTCACTCCACTCGTAAGTCATCATATATAATTTATCATCTTTTAGAAAGAAGTTTCCTATATCTCCTTTTACTCCTTCCAATTCAAAATCTTCCCCCTGATACACCATTTCTTTTGTATCAACCTTTTGTTCTTTATTTTCTTCCTTTTTTGCTTCTTTGCTGCAAGCTGTTATGGAACATATCAGTATTGCAGCCATAGTAAGCGAAATCGTCTTTTTTAGCTTGTACTTTAGCATACGCTGCCTCCTAATCCTACTTTTTTGCAATAAGTATAACATATTTATCTTTTACATTCCATAAAACAAACTATATCTTAAGAAAAAAATCAGATTTCTGACTTAGCGGTTTTCGTTTACATAGGTATGAACACGATTCTGAATGATTTCGGCAGTCTCATCCACATTCTTATCCCCCGCAAAGTAAGCCTTTACTTCTTCCTCAATAATTTCTATTACAAAATCATTCTCTTCCTGAACCTTTTTCGTATTATTGATCAGATCGATATATAGATCAATCTCTTCCTGCGAAAATGGCTTCAATTCCATTGACAAATCCCCGCCAAATGATTCTGATAACGGATAAATTTCCCTGCCAAATTCATCCGTATAGGACTCCGTTGCCATATTTTCTTTCACCACCAAATCCAGACAGTCTTTTCTGGTTGGAATAAGTGCCTGGCTTGTTCCCTGATACTCCTTTGTCATAAAGGTTCGCAGAAACTCCCATGCTCCGTCTTTTACCTCGGACTTTGAATAAATCCCCATATTATTCCGTAATGAAAAATATGACCCCTCTTTGTCTTTATTAGGATATCCGATACATGTAATATCACCCTTAAACAGTGCTTTATCAAATTGAATATCAGTCCATGTCATCATTCCTTCTATCAAAAGTACATTTCCCGCCTTGACTTCTGCATACATACTAGGAGTATCTTCATCAAATTCCATTTCTTCATTTTTACCTGTATTGCACAATTCTAATATATCTTTAAATTCCTGGCTGTCAAAACTACATTCCCCAGTCTTCCAGTCAATATAATCCGAAGCATTTTTTTCTAACAAATTCGACAGCATGACGGTTTTTGTTTCGTCAAAAAATGGCCTTACATCATTCCCTTTGTCATCTAGTACTTTCTTAAATTCTTCAAACGTCCACCCCGGTTCTTTTCCCACATCCTTTGCACTCCCCACAATCGTAGAAATATAAAATTCCGGACAGGTATAATATAGTTTTCCATCTATCTTCATAGCCTCTAAGACGGAATCTATTATATCCGAAGTATGAATCTCGGGATCTTTATCAAAATACGGTGTCAAATCCTCTAACATGCCCTTTGCCGCATACTGACTTACCGGAAGATGGTCCAAACAAAGAATATCCGGAACGTTTCCCGCTATTACATCCATATTCAGCTTGTCATAAGAATCATATTCTTTAATTTGAATCCGATATTCCTTATTTTCTCTATTAAACTTTATTACTTCACTCTTAACTTCATTGTCCAGCCATTCAAAAACTCCCAATACCATCATCTGTTTCTCTGCAATTTTAGATGCATCCGCTTTATGATAAACATTAACAGTCATTTTTTCATTTTGAACTTCACTGCCAATAAATTCATTTTTCTCAAGGGGCACCATGCTAAACACGTCTTCTCCATTTATATCAGATGCAATATAATCTATTATCTTTGTAAAACTTTTTGCCTTAATATCGTATCCATACATCCCTGAATCACTCTTGTAGTAAAAATCATACTCTAACCCGTCTAATAATAAATCTCCATACTGCATTGCATTAATATTTAACGGATAGCTTTCTCCCCAGTCCTTCTTCTCAAGATCTAAAACCTGTGCCTGAAGACCATCCTTATTATTTTTTCTTCCTACCACCATAATTGTTCCATCTTTGGTTTTTACGGTATTTTCTAAAGCATAGTCAGACTTCACTTCAAACACCTGTTTTAAGTTCTCATCCAATACGGAAACACGTTTCCCGCTTGCTACAATCAGTCTTCCTTTGTCATCCATTACCATCGAATATTGGTAAAGATAGCCCTCCGGTGATGTTTCCAAAGAACTTGTTATATCTTCCCTCACCAGTTCGTTTCCCTGTTCATCCATCTTTGCCATATAATATACAACTCCGCCATTCTCTCCACCCTCTGAGGAGATACCATATAGAATGTTGTTGTTCTCATCTACCATCAAATCAGCCGCATATTCATTCTCTTTCAATCCCGATAACGGAATCTCTTTCATATTACTGCCATCTATGTTTGCGGTATATATTCTTGCAGTAACAGGACCTGTTATAAATCCCTCCTGGTTTTTCTCTCCGGCTTTTGTCAACATAACAATCCGATCATTCTTCACGCATAGACCATTTATATCTCCTTTTATACCATCTGACAAGATTTCTGTACTTTCATACATCATATCTTCCATATGTTCCGTCGTACCTTCCGCTGCACCCTCTGTTTTTTGACTCCCCTTCTCCCCTGTTTCATTTTTCTTTGTACCACAGGCCGTCATAGACAGCATCAATGCTCCGACCATAATAAATGCTGTTGCTTTTTTGAATATCTTTTTTCTCATGTTATACCTTCATCCTTTCTATATGATATTTGTTAGGTAATTGTGAAACTCTGTTTTCGTTACCGACCGCCTCACAATATAGACAATATGAACGCTGGGCACGAGCCAAGGCATACCTTTATACTAAGCTCGGAAGTACCTCGCTAAGTATTCAGGCATTTTGCTGCTTGTCGCTCGTAATGGTACATCAACTATTTACTACTTAATGTACTAATATATTCCTGACTATAATTTTATCATATATTTCTTTTACTATCCATAAAGTCTATTTTTCTTTAAGAATAATGTCATTTTTTCTTAAGAATAGTATTTTTACACAAAAATAAAGCTGCATTTATCTTATCCGCCTGGAAGAGCCAATAACTCCGCTGCAAACAGCAGAGTATTGACCCTCGCAGTATCCGCCAAATATATGTGCCTGCACATCTGCTTGGCTCATTACTTACGGGAATAAATACAGCTTTATACATATTACAATATATTACCTTTTGATCTCTATTGAATTGTCTTGATCCAGCCTTCCGGTGCCTCTATACGACCCATCTGAATTCCTGTTAATGTATCATATAGCTTCTTAATAACAGGTCCCATCTCATCCATACCACTTGGGAAACAGATCTCCTTGCCGTGATCCACAATCTTACCTACCGGTGAGATAACGGCAGCAGTTCCGCAAAGACCGCATTCCGCAAAATCTTTCACTTCCTCTAATGCTACCTCCCGATGCTCCACCGTCAATCCTAAATACTTTTCTGCCACTACCATGAGGGAACGTCTGGTAATGGAAGGTAAGATACTGTCGGACTTAGGAGTTACAAACTTACCGTCTTTTGTAATAAAAATAAAGTTTGCTCCACCGGTTTCCTCTACCTTTGTACGGGTCGCAGGGTCTAAATACATATTTTCTGAATATCCCTGATTATGTGCGTCTACAATTGCATGCAGGCTCATTGCATAATTCGCTCCTGCCTTGATGTGCCCTGTCCCATGAGGGGCTGCACGGTCAAAATCAGATACTCGGATCGTAATCGGTTTTGCACCGCCTTTAAAATAAGGTCCAACTGGAGTAACAAAAATACGGAACTGATATTCATCTGCCGGTTTTACCCCGATTACGGGATTACTGCCGAACATATATGGTCTGATATATAATGTTGCTCCCGATCCATATGGCGGAACGTAATCGATATTCGCCTGTACCGTCTTCACAACAGCCTCAACAAATTTATCCTCCGGAAAAACCGGCATCTCTAATCTTTTACAGGAATCTGCCATCCTCTGTGCATTCAAATCCGGCCGGAAACAGACAACACGTCCGTCTTCTGTTGTATATGCCTTCAGTCCTTCAAAACAGGTCTGTGCATATTGTAAAACACCTGCACACTCACTGATGGTAATAGTGGCGTCCGTTGTCATGACACCGTCATCCCATGCACCATCCTTAAAGTTTGATACAAATCTTTTTTCCGTCTCAATATAGGAAAATCCTAAATTTGACCAGTCGATGTTTTTGCTCATTTAAAAAACTTCCTTTCCTTGGCTGTTTTGCAACATCTGTCTTTTCCCTCGTTTGTTGTCTCGCCTTGTATATACATTTTAATTATGTACCCATTCACATTCAAGTGTAATCGTACTTTTCTTCATGTATTACATGAAATCAGTTTACCACTCATACATTAAATACGCAAGCCTGAATTACAACGTCTGGATTCTCTTTAATGCCTCAATCGTATTCTCATAAGTTCCGAATGCGGTCAGTCTGAAATAACCTTCTCCACTCGGTCCAAATCCTGAACCGGGCGTTCCCACAACGTTCGCATTTTCCAATAAGTGGTCAAAGAACTCCCACGAAGTCATTCCGTCCGGAGTCTGCAGCCAGATATATGGTGCATTTACACCACCGGAAACCGTAAATCCTGCTTTTGCAAGACCTTCTTTAATAATCTTTGCATTATTCATATAATAAGCAATCTGCTCTGCTGTCTGTTTTTTGCCTTCCTCACTATAAACAGCTTCACCTGCCCGCTGAATAATATATGGTGCTCCGTTAAATTTTGTTCCATGCCGTCTTGCCCACAAAGCATTTAGCGAAGTTCCGTCATCTGCCTTTAAATCCTTTGGAACTACTGCGAAGCCAAGACGCGTTCCCGTAAAACCTGCATTCTTGGAAAAACTTCTAAGCTCAATGGCACAATTTTTTGCCCCGTCACACTCATAAATTGTATGCGGCACATCTTTCTCACTGATATAGGCTTCATAGGCTGCATCATAAATAATAACAGCTCCCGTTTTATTTGCATAATCCACCCATTCCTGTAACTGTTCTTTCTTAATTGTCGCACCGGTTGGATTATTCGGGAAACACAAATAGATAATATCCGGTGTCTCCTTTGGCAGTTCCGGTGCAAAATTATGCTCTGCCTGACATGGCATATAAATCACATCACTCCAAAGTTCCGTCTCCTTATCATACGTTCCGGTTCTTCCCGCCATTACGTTTGTATCAACATATACCGGATATACGGGATCACATACCGCAATCTTATTGTCGGCAGCAAAAATCTCCTGAATATTACCGGAATCACACTTCGCTCCGTCACTGACAAAAATTTCATCAATTGCGATGTCCACGCCTCTTGCTGCATAATCATTTTTTGAAATTGCACTTCTTAAGAACTCATATCCCAGATCCGGTGCATATCCCCGAAATGTTTCCTTTACTGCCATTTCATCTACTGCCTTATGCAGACTGTTGATAATAGCAGGTGCAAGAGGCTGTGTGACATCCCCGATTCCCAAAGAAATGATCTCTTTTCCCGGATTGGCTGCCTTATAAGCACTTACCTTTTTTGCAATATTGGAAAAAAGATAGCTCCCCGGCAGTTTTAAATAATTCTCATTTACTTTAAACATAATTTCCTCCTTCTATTCCAAAACAGCATCTCTGATACCATTTGGTAAAATTAAACTATATTTTACTAATCCAACTCGATTTCCCCGTCAAAAACTACTTTTGCGGGTCCTGTCATATATACCAGATTTTCTTCTCTGTCCCAGCGAACCAAAAGATCACCACCTAACAGATGTACGGTAATCTCTTCCTCCGTCAGTCCATTTAGAATACATGCCACCGCCGTTGCACAGGCACCCGTTCCACACGCCAGTGTTTCTCCCGTGCCCCGTTCCCAGACACGCATATTTACAGTTTTTCTATCCAAAACCTGAACAAATTCTACATTTATCCGGTTAGGAAACCATGCGTGGTTCTCAAGCTCCGGTCCTGTTTCTTCCAACGGAAAACTTTGTGTATCCGAAACAAATACGACACAATGCGGATTCCCCATCGAGACACATGTCATGTTATATTGATTTCCACAGGCTTCAATCGGCTCATTTACCAAAATATCCTTTGTGGATTTTACCGGTATCTTTTCAGGCACTAATTCCGGTGCCCCCATGTTCACAGTGACCATTTCCACCTTACCATCTTTTATCTGTAGATCCAGATACTTAATCCCTGCCAAGGTTTCAACCGAAATCGCGGTTTTATCTGTCAGTCCATAATCATATACATATTTTGCAACGCAGCGGATTCCGTTTCCGCACATTTCCGATCTGGAACCATCCGCATTATACATGTCCATACAGAAATCAGCCGTTTTTGATGGTTTTATTAAAATCAGACCATCCGATCCGATTCCAAAATGCCGGTCACTCACTTTTATTGCAATGTGCTCCGGCTCTTCTACTGCTTCTTTAAAGCAATTGATATACACATAATCATTTCCAAGGCCCTCCATCTTTGTAAACTGCATGTTATGCCCCCTTTCTTTATACAGTTAGAATATATCTATTATCATATGTGCAGTTTCTACTAAATTAGTCCCGTTATCCATACTCTTTTTTTGTAGATATCTATGTGCTTCCTCTTCTGTCATTCCCTTTTGTTCCATCAGCATCAGTTTTGCATGGGCAATCACCTGTTTTTCCTCCCAAGACCTTACCGCCGGTTTGGATTTCCGTTTTTTCATCTGATAGTATAGTTTATCACACATCAGATTTACAGTACTTACCAAATCCGCAGCCCGGATGGGCATGGAAAGACACACGATATCACTTGCACTACATTCCGCATAATATCGTTTGGATGCCACCAAAAGCATATCAAATGTATCCGGCAGGTATTCCTGCAATTCGCGGTACGTCATATCTACAAATTTATAACCGCTAATTACAACACCATAATCCAAATCATCTGTCAGATTAATTACCTGGGCAGCCGTTGTACACGCCGCCAGTACATCAATACCACTCCGCACCAATAAGCTTTTAATACTTTTGGCCTCCTCCAGCTTAGGGAATACTACGATTACACTAATCAATTTCTTCCTCCTTGCTTTACCTGAACATTATAAGCTGCCAAAAGATACTAAATTTTGTATAAATACTCATCTAATTCCCATGCCGTAACCTGTTCTTTAAAGCGGTCCCACTCATTCCGTTTTGCATCAAGATACTTTTTGTGTACATGTACACCTAAAACCTGTTTCATAAATTCATCATCCTCAAAATAATGACATGCTTTACTAAGATTAGATGGAATCGCCTCAATTCCTTTAGCCTCTAATTCTTCTCTTCCCATTTCATAAACATTGCTGTCTACTTCTTTTGGAATATCCATCCCGCTCTTGATACCATCGAGTCCGGCTGCCAGACAGCTTGCAAGTAACAAATACGGATTTGCTGCGGGATCAGGTGAACGAAGTTCCACACGCATATTCGTCCCTCTTGCGGAAGGAATCCGTATCAAAGGACTTCTGTTTTTTTCTGACCATGTGATATAAACAGGTGCCTCATATCCCGGCAGCAGGCGTTTATAGGAATTCACAAGGGGATTTGCAATCAATGTCATACCCTTCATATGTGCCATAATTCCCGCAATAAACTGATATGCCTCCTGACTGATTCCGTTTGGTGCATGATAATCGTTAAATATATTCACCCCGTCCTTAGATAAAGACATATTGACATGCAGCCCGGAACCACAGACACCATATACCGGTTTTGGCATAAAACTTGCAAATAAGCCGTGCCTTTTCGCAATCGTTTTCACCACTAATTTGAAAGTCATCATATTATCTGCCGCTTTTAACGCATTTGCATATTTAAAATCAATTTCATGCTGTGCCGGTGCCACCTCGTGATGTGATGCCTCAATCTCAAATCCCATCTCCTCTAAAGTCAAAATAACATCACGGCGTGCATTTTCTCCCAAATCAAGCGGTGAAATATCAAAATATCCCGCTTTTTCATGGGTAAGCGTAGTAGGTCTTCCTTCATCATCCGTATGAAACAAAAAAAACTCACATTCAGGACCTACCATAAAGCTATATCCCATGTCTGCTGCTTCTTTCAGCACCTTTTTCAAAATAAAACGTGGATCCCCCTCAAATGGGACTCCGTTTGGTCTATAGACATCACAGATCAATCTTGCAACTTTACCATGCTGTGGTCTCCATGGAAATATCTCAAAGGTATCCAAATCCGGATACAAATACATATCTGACTCATCAATTCTCACGAATCCTTCAATTGACGAACCGTCAAACATACATTTATTATCCAGTGCTTTTTCAATCTGGCTTGCTGTAATCGCTACATTCTTAAGGGTTCCGAACATATCTGTAAACTGAAGCCTTATAAATTCAATATCTTCTTCCTCTACAAGCCGCATAATATCCTGCTTTGTATATCTGCTCATATTCCGTCTCTCCTTTACCTGTCAATATATCTATAACAGTGTCGGTTTTATGTTATCTTACTTGCTTTCTTTTGTCAACGAATTTCTACCTTATTAAAGGTTGTACCATTCCCCATAGATAAAATGTTCATGCTTGAAATACTGTGATAAATACGATACAATAGAAAGAAAAACCATATGGGGAGGTTAAAAACAAATGCGATTAGTAACACGTTCAGATTTTGATGGATTGGCTTGTGGTACATTGCTTTTAGAGGCTGGTGTTATTGATTCATGGAAATTTGCCCATCCAAAAGACTTACAGGATGGTCTAATTCCTATCGATGAAAATGACTGCCTTGCAAATGTTCCTTACGTAGAGGGCTGTGGGCTGTGGTTTGATCATCACTCCAGTGAACACGAACGCCAGCAGTTAGAGGGGAAATATAAAGGGGAAAGCCGGATTACACCATCCTGTGCCAGAATCATATATGAATATTACGGTGGCAGTGAACGTTTCAGTCACTTTGACGAAATGATGGAAGCGGTTGATAAAGTGGACTCCGGTCATTTGACAATTGATGAAGTACAAAATCCCACCGGTTGGATTTTAATCGGTTTTTTAATGGACCCGCGAACCGGTCTTGGAAGATGGCGTAATTTTACCATTCCGAATTACAAATTAATGGAGGAACTGATGCAGGCATGCCGTACCATGAATACGGAAGAAATTTTGAAGCTTCCAGATGTACAGGAGCGTATCGATGTATATTTTGAACAGACTGAGAAATTTAAGGAAATGGTAAAAGCACATACCCGTGTAGAAAAAGATGTTATCATCTCCGATTTGCGCGGTGTAGAGCCCATCTATTCCGGTAACCGTTTTATGATTTACAGTATGTATCCTGAACAGAATATCTCTGCATGGATTGTAAACGGAAAAGGTGGAAAAGGCTGTTCCGCTGCAGTAGGTTACAGTATTTTGAATCGCACGGCAACTTTGGATGTCGGAAGCCTTATGTTAAAATATGGCGGTGGCGGTCACAAAGCAGTCGGAACCTGCCAGTTTAACGATGAAAATATGGATACGGAATTACCGAAAATGTTAGATGAACTTATAAATGGAGTCAAATAAAAACCATATACAGTTAAAACTCCCACTGGAATCATTCCGATGGGAGTTTTTTTATTGAAAACGTTTTTACATTGAGTATAAACAGCTTCCACACCAGGGAATCTCAATTTATATATTCGAATTTTATATAATATTTGATTTTCTGTTTTTTCTCTTTATAATTTTACAGAAGTTTTA
>CAJUBR010000026.1 GCA_910584695.1 uncultured Lachnospiraceae bacterium | reverse complement strand
ATCGGACAAGCTGGGGAGCATGGATGTGACAGCACAGCTTAAGGCAATTGATTATGCATTGCTGCATATTGAACGGAATCGGAATGTTTTGGAAGGAGAACTGAGCCAGAGGAAAAAGGTAGTTGTTACATTAAGCCTTTTTTGTGGTTTTATGACACTGATACTTTTATTATAAGGGGTTTTGCTATGTCTGTTGAAATCATAATTAAAATTGCAGCACTGGGAATTGTGGTGGCATTGTTAAACCAGGTACTAAAACATGCCGGTAGAGATGACCAGGCATTTTTTGTCACGATGGCGGGCATTATCGTTGTGCTTACCTGGCTGCTGCCATATTTTATTAATCTATTTGGTTCGATGCAGGATTTATTTGGATTGTGAGGCGGAAAAATGAGTTTTTTTAAAATTATTTGCGGTGTATTAGCAGGTGTCTTACTGGCAATTAAACTAAAAAGTCTGGGGAATCCTTTATGGGTATATCTTTCCATGGCACTTAGTATATTTGTACTCTATTACATATTGAATCGCCTTTCCTTTGTACTTGATTTTCTGGATGGAGTGATAGGTGATATCGGGCTGGAATCCGGATATTTTGAAATTTTGATAAAGATAGTGGGAATTTCCTATCTCTGTGAATTTACAGCCAATATCTGCAGGGAATCGGGATTTTTGGCAGTTGCGAGTCAGATAGAGATCGGAGGAAAGCTCACGATGATGGTGTTAAGCATGCCGATTCTGATTGCGATTGTGGAAACGATAACAGGGATACTTTAAGTCTGTCCGGCTCATTGCCAAAAGGAAAGAAAAATGATTGTATGAGGGGAGAAGACTATGAAAAAGATAATATTTGTTTTAATTGGTATCATAGGAATTATCCTCCTTTTCGGAAATGGGAGCAGAATGAATGTATGGGCGGCAGAATATAAAGAAGATAGGGAAGAGGATAAGATAGAATATGAAAACCAGGAAGAAATGGTAAGCCAGTATTATGATGATTTTAATGAGAGTGCAGGAATGACAGATTTGGAAGAGGAACTGGCAGACATTAACCGGAAATATGGAAAACAGAAAAACGTATCGTTTAAAGAAGTTTACCAATTGCTATTGGAAGGGAATGTTGAGGAAGCAATTGGACAGGCTCTGGAAAATTTTTTTGAAAGTGTCACCGGCGAAATCCTGCAGAATAAAGAGTTGTTGGTAAAAATGATTGCGTTGGTGATTATTGCGGCGGTTTTTAACAATTATTCCTCCATTATAAAATTCAGTTATGTTGGGGAGCAGGGATTTTACATTACATACCTGATGATCGCTATTTTACTGATACAGTCCTTCTTTCTTGCATATGATGTGGCAGAGGAAACAGTGTATTATATCCGGGATATCATGAAGTGTCTTCTTCCGGCATTTTATATCTCGATTGTAATGTGCAGCGGACTTACTACGTCCCAGATGGTAAATTCAATGTTTTTGTGGATGTTGTCCTTTTTGGAAAAAGTTCTGTTGACGGTGGTTCTTCCCGGTGTCCGCATATATTTTTTAATTGTAGTCCTAAACCAGATTAACACGAAGGACCGGTTTTCTAAGCTTGCAGGATTGTTAAAGCAGGGAGTACAGTTTTTATTAAAGACCATTGTGACAGGGATTATAGGGCTTAATGTAATGAAAAGTATTTTGATTCCGGTATATGACAATGCAAAATATAATGTATTTCAAAAGGGGCTTTCCGCAATTCCGGGAGGAGCTTCCCTGTCCGGTCTCAGCACGATTCTGATCGGGGCAGGAGTTTTGATTAAGAATAGTGTGGGAATTGCAGCAGTTATGATCTTACTGGTATTGGGAGGAATCCCATTGCTGAAACTGTTATGTTTTTATGTAGTGTACAAAGTGATTCTTGCAATGGTGCAGCCTATCAGTGATAACCGGATTCTTGCGGGGATTCAGGGGGCAGCTGACAGTACCGGGCTTTTACTAAGAGCAGCGGCAACCTCTGTTGTCCTGTCGGTATTGTCCATTGCCATTATCATTTTGACAACAAATGTAAGGTTATATACCGGTTAGGAGGAAAAATGGAAGTGGTTTTGTCCTGGGTCAAGAGCGGATTATTATTTGGTGTATTTGCCTCTGTCATTTTGATGCTTTCCCCAAATAAATCTTATATGAAACATATCGGAATGGTAGTGGGATTATTGTTTATTCTGGTTATGTTGCATCCTGTTATGGAGCTGTTTCATCTGGATAGCAGTACCTATGCAGATTACATTAAAAATTTTTTAATGATGGAGGAGGAAGATGACAGTATTTCGGATTCGAATCTGGAACTTTATGAGGAATCGGTAAAAACACAGTTAATGGCAGTGTTTAAAGAAAATGGATACCCGGTTGAAGTGATATCGGTAAGTGCCAATTCGGAGGGAAAAATATTTAAGGTAAAGCTTACAGTTACGGAAGGGATACAGGAAATAGAATCGTTGGAACGCTATCTGAAGAATCTGTTTGGAGAGGATGTGAAAATCTGTTATGAAGGTGGATGAAAAAGAAGGGGTAGAAGGCAAAGAAAATATCGGAGAAAAATTTTCTTTTCCTCTGATAAAGGGATTGAAGATTTCACAGGAAAAGAAAGAAAAAGCAGTGATTATATTTTTATTGGGCATATTTTTTTTGTTGGCGGCAACCCCACTGTCTTCCTTTTCCGGAAAAAAGGAGGAGAAGAAAACAACGGAAAATGAGAAAACGTTAAAACAAAATGAAAAAAAAGAGGAATATGATGCATACATTGAGACATTGGAGAATAAATTAGAAAAAACCATTGAAGGTATGGAGGGTGCAGGAAAGGTTTTGGTCATGATCACATTAAAAGATAATGGTGAGAAGATTTTAGACAAGAATCAGCCTTATGAAAGTGAATCGGGCAAAAGTAAGGAGGAAGGAAAAGAATCAGAAACAACCAGTATCAAAAGTGACCAGGAAACTGTCTTGATTGAAAAGGAAGGTGATACTGCACCCATTGTGGTACAGGAGATATATCCGGAGATTGAAGGGGTGGTTGTTGTGTGTGAAGGTGGAGATAACACTGCCCTTGCCCTTCACATAAAAGAGGCAGTTCAGGCATTATTTTCGATTGATGCCCATAATATAGTAGTGTGTAAATTGCATCAGCAAAGTAAATAATATGGAAAGTGAGGATATTTATGAAGAAGGTATTTAAAAAGAATCAGGTCATCATTACGGCACTTGCAATTATGATAGCGGTTGCAGGATATCTGAATTTTACCAGTGATAAGCAGGTGTTAAATACTTCTGTGGAGGATATGGAAAGTGAAGGTGCCAGCGGCAATTCGGATGACGAAACGGTCAGTGCTTCTGTGGAGGATACGGTTACCGCCGAAGATCTGGCTGCCAGTGAAGAGAAAGATGCGGGAAAAGAGAAAGAAGATAAGGAGGAAAATTCAAAAAAAGAGGCTGATGGAAAACAGGTTGCAGAGGCAAGTGTAGATGAAAACGGAGATCCCATTGATTCGGAAACCGTTGGAGAGGCTGTACTTACCAGTGGAGGGGTTGCATTATCAGAGGCAAAGCTCAACAGAGAACAGACCCGGTCTAAGGCAAAAGAACTTCTCCTGGAAATCATTAACAATGAAAATCTTTCGGAGGATGCGAAAAAAGATGCAATCGGTAAAATGCTTACCCTGACAGAAAATATGGAAAAGGAAAGTGCTGTGGAGACACAGTTAGCGGCAAAAGGATTTGCGGATTCAGTTGTCAATATTTCGGAAAACAGTGTTGATGTTACAGTTAGCGCGAGTTCTTTAACGGATAAACAGAGGGCACAGATTGAAGACATTATTATGCGTAAAACCGGCTGTGAATTAAATGAAATTGTGATTACTACATTGAAAGCAGAATGAACATAAACAAATAGTTTAAATTATTAGGTAAAATGATTGCAAAACCTATGGAATATTTGGTATACTATAGTATATATGCGTTAGGTTTCAGTCATGAACTGGCAAAGGAGGAATAGAAATGACAGCAGAGATGCAAAATGGTAACACATACAGCTTTAAGGAAGCAGGTGTTCTTGGGGATATTCAAATAGCAGATGAAGTGATTGCAATTATTGCAGGATTGGCAGCAACTGAAGTAGATGGTGTGACAAAGATGTATGGAAATATAACAAATGAGCTGGTCAGCAGACTGGGAATGAAAAACCTTTCAAAGGGTGTCAAAGTACTGGTTACTCCGGAGGATGTCAAAGTCGATCTTTCGATTGAACTGAAATATGGATATAGTGTCATGGAGGTATCTGCAAAGGTACAGGAAAAGGTAAAACAGGCAATTGAAACCATGACCGGTTTACAGGTATCCATGGTTCGTGTAAGAATTGCGGGAGTTGCAATTGAAAAAGAGGGCAAAGCAATAAAAGCATAACGGCAATAAAGGCAAGGCTGCTCTATGACCTTTGAGAGAGAAAGGTTTTGAGGCAGCCTTCTTAACGTATGACAAATAGGTAATTGTGAAACTCTGTTTTTATTATCGACCGTTGTACAATATAGACAATATCAACGCTGGGCACGCTTTCGCTGCTTGTCGCTCGTAATGGTACATAAGGCAGCAAAATACGCTGTCTAAGTACCAACGGCTCCAAAGCACCCTGCTTATGATATTGTTTATATTGCACAACTAGATTTTGAAAATAGGGAGTTTCGCAATTGCCTAGTATGACAGATAAAGAGAGGATTTAAGATGTTAAGAAGTCAGGTAAGAGAGGAAATATTTAAGATTCTGTTCAGGGTTCCTTTTATGGAGCATGCACAAATGGAGGAACAGATTGTATTTTCTTTAGAAGAACTGGAAGGGAAAAGTGAGGAAAACCGAAACTACATTAATAATAAAGTTCATGCAATTTTGGAACATATAGAAGAGATAGATGATATCATTGACAACTGCTGCGAAGGATGGAACATAGGGCGGATTGGAAAAGCAGAGATTGCAATTATGCGGATTGCCGTTTATGAAATTACCATGGAGGAAGAGGTACCGGACAGCGTAGCGATTAATGAGGCAGTGGAATTGTCAAAGATATACTGTGATGAAGATGCAAAGGGCTTTATTAATGCAGTACTTGGCAAAGTTGCAAGGCGTATGGAATAGGGTAAAATATGGCAGCTATTTATTCAGTTACACAGATTAATTTATATATTAAAAATATGTTTGCGAATGATTATCTGCTTCGGAATGTGCAGGTAAAAGGAGAATTATCCAATGTAAAGTACCATTCCTCGGGTCATATTTATTTTACACTGAAGGAAGAGGGAAGTGCGATCAATGGTGTCATGTTCCAATCTGCCAGAAGGAATGGACTGGATTTTACACTGGAAAATGGTCAGAGTGTTAAGGTTTCCGGCAGTGTGTCGGTATATGAAAGAGACGGAAGATACCAGATTTATGCCAGGGAAATTGCGTTGGACGGAAGAGGGGATCTCTATGAGGCATATGAAATCTTAAAACAAAAATTATATGAGGAAGGGCTTTTTGAATTTGACCATAAAAAAGAGATTCCAAAGTTTCCGAAAAAAATCGGAATTGTTACGGCAAGGACAGGGGCGGCTATTCAGGATATCATGAATATTGCGAGAAGAAGAAATCCCTTTGTTCAGCTTTATCTGTATCCGGCAAAGGTACAGGGAGATGGTGCAGCTTTAACAATTGTAAAAGGGATTGAAACATTGGATACAATGGGTATGGATACTATTATTATCGGACGTGGTGGCGGTTCCATCGAGGATTTGTGGCCTTTTAATGAGGAATGTGTTGCAAGGGCGATTTTTGCGGCTAAGACACCGATTATTTCGGGAACCGGACATGAGATTGACAATACGATTGCAGATTATGCAGCGGATCTCCGTGCACCAACACCTAGTGCCGCCTGTGAGCTGGCGATACCAGATATCATGTCTTCGGTCCTTTTGATGAATCAGTATGAGAATTCCCTGAAACGGTGTATGTTAGAGCGTATCCGGCAGGTATCCCAGAAGCTGCATGTACTTTCGGTAAAACTGGATCTTGTTTCACCGAAAAGCAGACTGGAAAACCAGAAGATATATTTAGACAGCCTGCAAGAGCAGATCAAACAGGCAGTAAAGGACCGATATCAAAAGGAAAACCACCGGTACGAATTGCTGCTTGAAAAATTAAACGGTCTTAGTCCCACTGCAAAACTGGTGGGAGGATATGGTTATATTGAGAATGAACGAGGCACTCCTGTTAAGTCCATACTGGATCTGAAAGAAAAGGAATCCTTTTTTGTAACAATCCGGGATGGCAGAGCAGAGGGTGTTGTTACCAGAATAGAACATAAAATGGAGAAAGAAAATGGCTGATAAAAAAGATACGTTCCAGTTGGAAGAGGCATTTAAAGAGTTAGAAATGATCATTTCGCAGTTAGAATCAGATTCCGTTCCGCTAAAAGAATCCATTACACTGTATGGGAAGGGAGCCGGGCTGCTTTCAAAGTGTAAAGAGGAATTATCGGGGATTGAAAAGGAAATGATTATTATAGGAGAAAACCTGGAACAGGAAGAAGAGGAATGATATGGATTTTAAGGAAGAAGTGAAAGACAGGGGAAAAGATACAGAGACTGTCATTAAAAAATATATGCCGAAAGAAGAAGGTCTGCAAAAGACAGTGATCGCTGCGATGCGGTATACTATGTCGGCAGGAGGGAAACGAATCAGACCGCTGCTCATGCAGGCAGTATATCAGTTATTTGGCGGGAAAAATCAGTTGATAGAGCCATTTATGGTAGCAATTGAAATGATTCATACCTATTCTTTGATCCATGATGATCTGCCCGCACTGGATAACGATGATTATCGGAGGGGAAGAAAGACAGCACATATTGTATATGGAGAGGCAATGGCGGTTTTAGCAGGGGACAGTCTGCTCAATTATGCCTATGAAACAGCATCTAAGGCATTTGCCATGATTCCGGTTTCTTCACCGGATGATGTAGAAGCAGTAAAAGAAGAATTGATGGTAAGACGGAATGTAGAAGCTGCAATGCAGGTTCTTGCAAAAAAACCCGGGATTTATGGTATGATTGGCGGACAGACAGCGGATGTAGAATTAACAGGAAGCAGGTTAAACAGCAGCCAGCTTGCCTATATCTATGAGAATAAAACAGGAGCTTTGATTGAGGCTTCGATGATGATTGGTGCCATTCTTGCAGGTGCAGATGATACAGAAATTGAAAAAATACGGAAAGTAGCATATAATATAGGAATGGCATTTCAGATTCAGGATGATATTTTAGATGAGACGGCAACTTTTGAGGAATTAGGGAAACCAATTCACAGCGACGAGAAAAATGAAAAAGTGACCTATGTTACGCTTTACGGAATCAAAGCTTCTGAAGAAGAGGTAAAAAGACTTTCAAAAGAGGCATCCTCCATTTTGCAGTCCATGAGTGGAGATACCGGATTTTTAATAAATTTTATAGAATATCTGGTACATAGAAAAAATTGATCCGTAAACAGGGGGGATAAAAGAGGTGGTGTAATGGGACTGTTAGAAAATATAAAAGAACCCAATGATATAAAACAGTATGATGTGGAGGATTGGGATGCATTAGCCGGTGAAATTCGGAATTTTTTGTTGGAACATGTATCAAAGACCGGAGGTCATCTTGCATCCAATCTGGGCTGTGTGGAGCTTACCATGGCACTTCATCTGGTGCTTGACCTGCCACAGGATAAGATTATATGGGATGTAGGGCATCAGAGTTATACACATAAGATTTTAACAGGAAGACAGGAAAGATTTGATACGTTGCGGCAGTTAGGTGGAATGAGCGGATTTCCGAAACAGGTAGAGAGTGAAACGGATGTGTTTGAAACGGGTCATAGCTCTACTTCCATTTCTGCAGCTATCGGAATGGCAAAAGCAAATGAATTAAAAGGAAACAGCGGGACAATCGTAGCGGTAATTGGGGATGGCTCATTTACCGGTGGACTGGCATATGAAGCACTGAATAATCTGGCAAGATTGAAAAGCAGTTGTATGATCGTATTAAATGACAATGAGATGTCCATTGATGAAAATGTCGGAGGAATGTCGCGGTATTTGAATAAGTTAAGGGTAGGACAAGTATATAACGGTGTAAAATCCGGTGTGGAAAAAGGGCTTTTGAATATTCCGGGAATAGGCGAGGGTTTTGCCAAGGTAATTAAACGGGGAAAAGACAGTATTAAGGAATTATTGGTACCAGGGATGTTTTTTGAAGATCTGGGAATTACCTATATCGGACCCATTGATGGTCATAATATCGGACAGATGGTGGATACCTTCCAGTCGGCTATTAGACTAAAGAGACCAGTCGTGGTGCATGTTAAGACGATAAAAGGAAAAGGTTACCGTTATGCGAAGCGGCATCCTCAGTATTTTCATGGAGTGGCACCCTTTGATCTGAAGACGGGAAAGGCACTTATAAAGAAGACAAAGATGACAAACACCGATGTATTTTCCAGAAAACTGCTTGCTCTGGGAGAAGAATATCCGAATCTGGTCGCTATAACCGCGGCAATGGCATCCGGAACGGGACTTGAAAAATTTGCAAATGTATATCCAAACCGTTTTTTTGATGTGGGAATTGCGGAACAGCATGCAGTTGTTTTTGCGGCAGGGCTTGCAAAAGAGGGAATGATACCCGTTGTGGCGGTATATTCTTCTTTTTTACAGCGGGCATATGACCAGATTTTACATGATGTATGTCTGCAAAACCTTCATGTGATCTTTGCACTTGACCGCTCCGGGTTGGTAGGAGAGGATGGGGCAACCCATCAGGGCATTTTTGATATGGCATACCTGTCTCATATTCCGAATATGACGATCCTGGCACCAAAGAACCGTTACGAACTGACCAAGGCAATGGAATTTGCAATGTCCTATCAGGGACCGATTGCAGTGAAATACAGCAGAGGGAATGCATTTTATGGTCTGCGTGAACATTTAGAACCAATTGAATACGGAAAGAGTGAAACACTGTTTGACGGAGAAGGGGTTGCAGTTATTGCGGTGGGGAATATGGTGGAAGAAGCTTATAAGGCATATGAAATTCTGCTGGAAAGAAAAAAGAACATCACTTTGGTAAATGCAAGGTTTTTAAAACCCCTTGATGAAGAGAGCTTAAGGAAACTCGCATCCCGTCACCACACAATCATCACAGTGGAAGAGCAGGTTTTTACGGGTGGATTTGGACAGGCAGTTTCTGCATTTTATATGAGAAATCATATTACGGATATCACCGTTAAAAATATCGCAATTGAGGACCGTTTTGTGGAACACGGAAAGGTAGAGGATTTGCGAAGGATTTTGAAACTGGATGCGGATAGTATTGTTGAGGCAGTAGAGGAATCTTTATAAGATTACGAAACAGAAAGAGGAACTTATGAAAGAACGTTTAGATGTTATGCTGGTAAACAGGGGATTAGTAGCTTCAAGAGAAAAGGCAAAGGCAGTTATCATGTCCGGTGTTGTGTTTGTGGACGGACAGCGGGAAGATAAGGCAGGTGCAGCGTTTGACGAGAAGGTTCGGATTGAAGTAAAGGGACCGACACTGAAATACGTAAGCCGTGGCGGATTAAAGCTGGAAAAGGCAATGGAGAATTTTGATGTAACGCTTAAGGGAAAGGTTTGCATGGATATAGGATCTTCCACCGGAGGCTTTACGGACTGTATGCTTCAAAATGGGGCTGTCAAGGTGTACGCAGTAGATGTGGGACATGGACAGTTAGACTGGAAGCTGCGGCAGGATGACAGGGTGGTCTGTATGGAAAGGACGAATATCCGCTATGTAACGCCAGAGCAGATTGAGGAGCTGGCTGCATTTGCTTCTATTGATGTTTCCTTTATTTCACTGACCAAGGTGTTAGGACCTGTGAAGGAGCTTCTGACAGAGGATGGAGAAATTGTCTGTCTGATCAAACCACAGTTTGAAGCGGGGAGAGAAAAGGTTGGGAAAAAAGGAGTAGTAAGGGATATCAAAGTACACAAAGAAGTCATTCATATGGTAATGGATTATGCGGTATCCATTGGATTCGTGCTCTGTAATCTGGATTTTTCCCCGATCAAGGGACCGGAAGGAAATATAGAATATCTGCTTCATTTAAGGAAAAGCAGAGACAAAGAACCGGGACCGATCAATGTGGAACGTATCGTTGCGGATTCCCATGCTGTATTAGATAAATGAGAGAGGATGTTATGAAACATTTTTTGATTGCAACCAATTCCATAAAAGATGAAAATTTAATCTTAACTTCAAAAATTGAGGCTTATATTTCCATGCATGGAGGAACCTGCAAACGGATCACAGGAGGTATGGAGCACGATATTGCGTACAGGATAGACAAGAAAGAAAAGTTTGACTGTATGATTGCTCTTGGTGGAGATGGCACTATTCTCAAGGTGAGCAGGGATTTGAGGGAGATGGACATTCCCATTGTCGGAGTGAATCTTGGAACGCTTGGTTTTCTGACAGAGATTGAACCGGAGCAGATTTTTCCGGTGATTGACCGTTTATTCCTTGATGATTACGAGATGGAAGAGAGAATGAATATCTGTGGTGCTGTTTTTAAGGAAGGTCGGAAGGAGGCACTTTGCAATGATGTTGCTTTAAATGATATTGTGATAACAAGGGCAGGGTTTTCGAGGATCATAGGTCTTAAGGTTTATGTAAATGGTAGGATCATGGATATTTATGAGGCAGATGGAGTGATCATTAGTACACCTACCGGTTCCACCGGCTATAATCTTTCTGCGGGAGGACCTTTAGTGTCTCCAAAGACCAATCTTATGATTGTTACACCGATCTCACCCCATTCCCTGACTTCAAAAAGTATCGTATTATCCAGTGAAGATGAGATTGTGGTCGAAGTATTAAAGATGAGGAAGGCTCAAAAAGATGAGGCGATTGTTAATTTCGACGGACAGCCGGGAATTGAGCTTTCAGCAGGTGACCGTATTGTGATCGGGAAGGCATATTCTACAACAAAAATGATAAAACTATTTGATGTAAGCTTTTATGAGGTTTTAAGGGAAAAAATTTTAAATCACTTTTAAGGGGATATGGTATGAAGGAAAAAAGACAGAATAAAATAAAAGAGATTATTGAGGAAAAGAATATTGAGACGCAGGATGAGCTGCTGTCTGAACTCATTAAGGCAGGATTTTCCACAACGCAGGCAACCATTTCAAGGGATATCCGGGAAATGAAGCTTACAAAGGTGACAGATGGTGAAAAGAAACAGAAATATACGATGGTTCAGAGTGCAGATACGGATGTGGTAAAAAAATACCACCAGGTGTTAAGTGCAGGTGTTCTGAATATGGATTATGCAGATAATGTAATCGTGATTCGTACCGTATCAGGTATGGCAATGGCAGTGGCGGCCGCACTTGATAATATGAATATACAGGGATTTATGGGATGTATTGCAGGAGATGATACTATTTTTTGTATTGCACGAAATAAAGGATTTTGCGAAGAAATCATTGCTGATATTAAAAAGGTAGCATCTGACGATTAGTTGGAGGTAAAATTATGCTATTAAATCTACATATTAAAAATATGGCATTAATTGATGAAATGGATATCAATTTTGCCGATAATCTGAATATTTTAACAGGTGAGACTGGTGCAGGAAAATCTATTGTGATGGATTCGATTATGCTGGCACTTGGAGGAAAAGCACCGAAGGATTTTGTAAGAAAGGATGCAGAGTTCGGGCTGGTAGAACTGTTATTTTCAATTGAAAACAAAGAAACGATAGAAAGACTTTTAGAACTTAACATTCCAGAAGCCGCAGCGGGAGAATTGATTTTATCCAGAAAGATAATAGGAAACCGCAGTGTAAGTAAGATTAATGGAGAGACGGTAACACTTTCCAAAGTTAGGGAAACTGCCGCCCTTTTACTAGATTTACATGCCCAGCATGAGCATCAGTCACTGTTAGTTCCGGCAAACCATTTAAAGCTGTTAGACCGGTATGGCCATGAAACCTTAGATCCGTTAAAAGAAAATGTCAAAAAAATTTTTAAAGAATATCAGGAAGTAAAAGAAGAACTTTTGGCAAATACTATGAAGGAAGAAGAAAAAAAACGGCAGTTGGATTTAATTGAATTTGAACAAAATGAAATTAAAGAGGCTTCCTTAAAAGAAGGAGAAGATGAACAATTAGAGGAGCAGTATAGGATTGCTGCAAACAGTAAAAATATTGCAGAGGGACTTTCCGTTTCCTATAATTTTACCAATGATACGGCATATGATGCCGTTGACAGGGCATTGCGGGAAATGCTATCCATTTCGGAATATGACAGTGAATTAAAATCCATGGCGGATATGCTGGCTACGGCATCGGATTTACTGTCTGATTTTGGCAGGACTGCAAGAGCATATCTGGAAAATAATATGTATTCCGAAGAAACATTTAAAAAAATAGAAGAAAGATTAAATCTGATCAATCACCTAAAAGCAAAATACGGAAAAAATATTAGCGATATTCTTTCTTACGAAAAGGAATTGGAAGACCGGTATGAATGTCTTCTCCATCATGATATGCATATGAGGGAATTAAAAGATAGGTCAGAAAAACTTCAGTCAAAGCTTTCTTGTGCATGTGATGCACTTAGCAGGGAACGGAAACGGGTTGCAGCAGGACTTGTTAAGGATATTACGGCAGCGTTGGTTGACTTGAATTTTCTGGATGTACTGTTTGACATGAATTTTGAAAAAACAGAACATTTTTCTGCAAACGGGAATGATTCGGCCTGTTTTATCATATCGACGAATGTGGGGGAAGAACCAAAACCATTATGGCAGGTAGCATCCGGAGGTGAGCTTTCAAGGATTATGCTGGCAATGAAATCCTGTCTGGCAGATGCGGATCAGATTGAAACGTTGCTTTTTGATGAGATTGATGTGGGAATCAGTGGAAGAACCGCACAGATGGTTGCAGAAAAGATCCATAAGATAGGAAAAAAGCATCAGGTCATCTGCATTACGCATTTGCCGCAGATTGCTGCGATGGCAAATCATCATTATCTGATTGAGAAAAAAGTAATAGAACAAAAAACAGTGACCCATATTTACCAGTTAACTCCGAAACAGGAGATTATGGAGCTTGCAAGACTGATCGGTGGTGTGAAAATTACCGATACCGTGATAGAAAGTGCAAAGGAAATGAAAGAATTGGCAGGCAAGGCAAAGGTTAACTGATTGATACATAAGAAGATAACTCATAATAAATGTAGAAGCATTTATTATGAGTTTTTTTATGTGTGTTATTTATGGTGGAAAAGGAGAAGAAAAAATGGAACAGTATAAAAAATTTTTGAAATATCTGCTGGCAGTCAATGTCATGTTTGTTTTGGCCGTTGCCGGTCTTGGATATAGAAATGAGGCAAAAAAACAAAAAATTACAGAGGTATCAAATAATTTATATGCCCAGGAGAAAAATAACAAAGAAAAAATTGAAAAAAAGGTAATACCGGTGGGAAAAACGGTGGGAATTTATGTAAATACAAAAGGGATTCTCGTAATTGATACGGGAGAAGTTACCAATTTGGAAGGGGAAAAAGAGACTCCGGCAAAAAATAAACTGATGCCGGGAGATTATATCACAAAATTAAATGGGGAAAAAATGAATACAAAAAAACAGTTAATTACATGTATAACAGACTGTGGGGGAGAAACGCTGATATTTGAAGTAGTAAGAAATGAGAAAAAGACAGAGGTAAAGATAGAACCGGTTGAAACAGGTGTCGATACGTATAAAGTGGGAATTTGGGTCAGGGATGATCTGCAGGGACTGGGAACCATTACTTATGTGGAGGGAGATCATTTTGGTGCCCTTGGTCATAGTATAAATGATACGGATACAGGTGAACTTTTAAAGGTTTCCGGTGGAGAAATATATGAGGCAGATATATTTGGAGTAGAAAAGGGAACGGCTGGAAATCCGGGAGTAATAGAGGGAATGATTGCCTATCAGACAGAAAATGTAGTGGGAAGTATTGATGGGAACCGTCTTTATGGTATATTTGGACAGATTACGGATAAGTTTAAACAGTCATTGCAAAACGAAGAGGCAATCCCTGTTGCATCTATTGATGAAGTGAAAAAGGGAAAAGCGTATATTCAGTCTTATGTAAGCGGGAAAAAAGAGCTTTATGAAATTGATATTGTAAATATTCATAAAAATGAGAATGGGGATAAGGAAATGGAAATATGTGTAACCGATAAAAGACTGATTTCCCTGACAGGAGGAATCATACAGGGGATGAGTGGCAGTCCGGTTATTCAGAACGGAAAACTGATAGGAGCCGTGACACATGTATTTGTTGAGGAACCAGGAGAAGGATATGCTATTTTTGTCGAAACTATGAGAAAAGAAAATGCTAATTAAAATTAAGAGAAAAAATATGTTAACATATAGTATTCTTTTTTAAAAAATTCAAAAGTAAATTTTTTATCTTAAGATAAGAATAAATGTAGAAAAATAAAGAAAAAATAGAGAAGTATCAAGAAAAGATGTGATGCATCACAATAAAATTTTAGAGGAAAAATTAAAATCTTGTCATGAAACAACTTAAATAAATAGTTCGTTTTTGGTATAGTCAGAAATGGTCGATGCCACTATATTTCTGTCAAAAGAAGGTATAGTTTGTGGTAAATCATCATATATTTTAGGAGGGGCAATATGATTCATGTAATGATTGGTAATCATGATGAAATCATGCGAAAGAGAATCGAAGATATTGTTCGGAAATTGCCACAGTGTCATTTGATGGGAACATATGAAAAGGGAGATCAGTTACTGTTACATATTAAAGAGGAAATGCCGGATATTGTAATATTAAATCCAGTTATGCCAAATCTGGATGGAATTGGTGTGATTGAGAAAATCCGGTCGGAAGTACAATATGATCATATAAGATTTATATTGGTTGCGGCATCCCACCAAACAAGAATCTTAAATGTACTAAAAGACAGAAAAAATGTAAAATTTCTTCCTTGGGAAGAAAATGAAAGTTCTTTGGAAAAATGTATTACAGATGCACCACAAAATGTACCAGCTTCTAACCGGTATCTTCAGGTAGAGGATATTGTGGTAAAGCAGGGCAACAGACAAAAAGATATGAATATGCTGGTAACACAGATGATTCATGAGATCGGAGTACCTGCCCATATTAAGGGGTATTTGTATTTAAGAACAGCAATTTTGATGGCTGTTGAGAATATGGACATCTTAAATGCAGTGACAAAACAGTTGTATCCGGATATTGCAAAGGAATATGGAACAACGGATACAAGAGTAGAAAGAGCAATACGCCATGCGATCGAAGTGGCATGGGAGCGAGGAAATATTGACATGATTCACGAACTGTTTGGATATACGATTCAGGCAGATAAGGGAAAACCAACGAATTCAGAATTCATTGCTTTGATGGCGGACAAGATTCGTTTGGATAAAATGAATGAGGCATCTTAAATGAAACAGTAGGAGGTAGCAGAATGAGAGAGAGCATGAAGATATTGATCGCATCAGATAAAAAAACCGAGATTTATAGTACATTATTCGGTTATATGAAACAATTTGATTATGTATTGCACGAAATGACGGATAAATATGAAGATATTCTGGAGACTGTTTATAAAATGCAGCCGGATTTGATTATTTCCGGGTTTTCTTTAAATGGAGGAGATGGAATTTCTTTATTACAACAATGTAAAAGAGATGAGCGTTTAAAGGATACAAAATTTGTATTTTTGACAAATGTTACAGCACAGATGATTATAGATTTGGCCTATGATGCCGGAGCAGATTACTATTTTATGTTAAATCAGGAACCGAAATTTATTGCAAAAATATTAGAGCGGATACTGGAGCTTCACTACCAGATGAAACAGCAGCAAAAACAAAAGGATAATATGACAGTAGAACAAAAGCAATTTTTATTTAATTCTACTTTGGAAAACGATGTGACAAAAATGATTCGGGAAATTGGAATTCCGGCACATATCAAGGGATACCAGTATATCAGGGAAGGAATCATGATGTCCGTAAAGGATCCGGAAATTCTTAACTATATTACGAAATACTTATATCCTACCATTGCAAAACAGTACCATACGACGACAAGCAGTGTGGAACGGGCAATCCGGCATGCAATTGAGGTTGCATGGAACCGTGGGAAACTGGATTCCATGGAATCTTTGTTTGGTTATAATGTGAATTCGGGGAAAGGAAAGCCGACGAATTCGGAATTTATTGCCTTAATTGCAGATAAGTTTCGTTTGGAATATAGAATGAAGGGGTATGAGATGGATCAGTTTTCCGCTTAAAAGGAAATTGGGGAAAATACAACATTGATTCTTTCTTTAACTATATATTTGTGGTATAATGAGAAAAATTGCCTGCTGATGAGAGTAATTTTTCTGAACGAAAGTCTATTACGTTAAGGAGAGTATAGCCCGATGAAAAAGATTGCATATATAGCTTCAGAATGTGTTCCTTTTATTAAGACCGGTGGACTTGCGGATGTTGTAGGAACACTTCCTAAAATCTTTAGTAAAAAGGAATATGATGTAAGAATTATTATACCGAATTATATGTGTATTCCGTCAAAGTATAGAGATAAGATGAGGTTTATTACCAATTTTCATATGGATATTGGTGACCATTCCCAGTATGTGGGGATTAAGTACATGGAATATGAGGGAGTGCCGGTTTATTTTATTGATAACGAATATTATTTTTCGGGAATTACCCCTTATGGAGATATCAAATGGGACATAGAGAAATTTTGTTATTTTTCAAAGGCGGCACTTTCCATTTTGCCGGTGATTGGCTTTCATCCGGATATTGTACATTGCCATGACTGGCAGGCCGGCATGGTTCCGGTTTATTTAAAGACATTGTTTGCGGGAAATCCGTTTTTTTCCGGGATTAAGTCGATTATGACAATCCATAATCTTCAATTTCAGGGAAGATGGGATATTGAACATGTGAGATATTGCAGTGGACTGCCGGATTATTTATTTACGGCAGATAAGCTTGAGATTCATCGTGATGCATCTATGTTAAAAGGAGGTCTCGTGTATGCAGATATCATTACAACGGTAAGCAATACTTATGCATATGAGATTCAGACCCCGTATTATGGTGAAGGGCTGGATGGGCTTTTGCAGGCCAGACACGGGTCTTTAGTGGGAATTGTAAATGGAATTGATTATGATACCTATAATCCGGAGAGGGATAAGCATCTTGCAAAGCCATATAATATAAAGAATTTTAGGAAGAATAAAGTTCTGAATAAGACTGCGTTGCAAAAGGAACTGGGACTTCCCGTTGATAAGAACCAGTTTGTAATGGGTATTATTTCAAGATTAACAAATCAAAAAGGGCTGGATCTGGTTGATGCGGCGATGAATGATATCTGTCAGGACGGAGTACAGTTTATTGTGTTGGGAACCGGGGATCAGAGATATGAGGAAATGTTCCGGTATTATCAGAACTTTCATCCTGCAAAAGTGAGTGCGAATATATATTTTTCCGATGCACTTTCTCATAAGATATATGGTGGATGTGATGCCATTTTAGTTCCGTCCAGATTTGAACCTTGTGGGCTGACACAGCTTATGGCACTTCGTTATGGTGCACTTCCAATTGTCAGGGAAACAGGCGGATTAAAGGATACGGTGATTCCGTATAATGAATATGAACAGACCGGAACCGGATTTTCCTTTGCAAATTATGCCCCCAATGAACTGCTTCAAACGATTAATTATGCAAAAGAAGTATACTATAATCAGAAGAAGAACTGGGAAGCTATGCAGGAACGTGCAATGAGCATGGATTATTCATGGATGAGTTCAGCAAAAAAATATGAGGAGCTTTACCGTTAAATTGATAATGGATGGTGAAAGACAGAGAATGTGTGTTTCATGGGTGATGCAAGATTAAGACGAATTACCTGTGAAGTACACATTCTCTGCTTGTGGTTCTTAAACAAATATATAGGTAATTGCGAAACTCCCTATTTTCAAAATCTAGTTGTGCAATATAGACAATATCATAAGCAGGGTGCTTTGGAGCCGTTGGTACTTAGGTGCCGTATTTTGGCACCTTATGTACCATTACGAGCGACAAGCAGCGAAAGCGTGCCCAGCGTTGATATTGTCAATATTGTACAACGCAATTCTGCGAAAACAGAGTTTCGCAATTCCTATTAAACAAATATAAAAACAGAGGAGTAAAAGCATGGCATTTGATGGAGTTGTAATAGCAAATATTGTAAGTGATATGAGAAAGCGTCTGATTGGAGGACGTATTTATAAAATATACCAGCCGGAGAAGGATGAGATTAATCTGGTGATCAAGAATCAGGGAAATACATACCGGCTTATGTTAAATGCCAGTGCAAGTCTGCCACTCGCTTATTTTTTGTCCGAAAACAAAAAAAATCCCCAGACAGCTCCTAATTTTTGTATGCTGCTTAGAAAGCATATCGGGAACGGCAGAATCACAAAGATTGATCAGCCCGGATTAGAACGCATCATTGTTATGGAGATCGAACACTTGGATGAGATGGGAGATTTGTGTCATAAAAAGCTGATTACCGAGCTTATGGGCAAGCATAGCAACATTATATTTGTAGAAGAAAACGGGAAAATTGTGGATTCCATAAAACGAATCGGAGCACAGATTAGTTCCGTGAGAGAAGTGCTTCCGGGATATGATTATGTGATGCCGCCCAATGATAAATTGAGTCCCTTTGAGGTGACAAAGGAGTATTTTTATTCCCGGATTCTTGAAAAATCTATGAGCATTGAAAAGGCCATTTATTCGTCTATCACCGGTTTTTCCAAGCTGATAGCGAATGAAATTTGTTTTGAGACAGGAATAGACGGAAATTTTAGTACGGACAGTCTTGCAGATTCCAATAAGGAGGAACTTTGGAATGTTTTTTCCGATTTGAGGGATAGAATAGAGGAGGAAAGATTTGAGCCTGTGATTGTGTATCATGAGGAGGAGCCGGCTGCCTTTAGTGCGGTGCCACTTTCCATGTATCACGATCTGACGGAGGAGCATTTTTCCGATATATCAGAGCTTTTGCTGACATTTTATGCAAAAAAGGATATATATTCAAGAATGCACCAGAAATCTGCGGATTTGCGGAAAGTGTTAGCAGCAGCGGTGGAAAGGACTTCCAAAAAATATGACATTCAAAGAAAACAGTTGAAGGATACGGAAAAAAGAGAAACCTACCGGATTTATGGAGAACTGCTGCAAACTTATGGTTATGAGGTAAAACAGGGAGAAAAGAATGTAAAGGTGTTGAATTATTATACAAATGAAGAGGTTACAATACCGTTAGATGAAACTTTGACTCCGTTGGAAAATGCAAACAAATATTTTAATAAATATAACAAGCTGAAAAGAACCTACGAAGCTTCTCTGACTCTGGTAAAAGACAGCAGAGAGATGTTAGAACATTTGCTATCCTTACAAAACAGTATAGAAATAGCGGAATCCGAGGCCGATTTGGCAGAAGTGAAAGAAGAGATGGCATTGGCAGGACTGATTAAGGAAAAGACAGGAAAGAGGCAGAGCGGGAAGGCAGAAAAAGGTAAACCGTTACATTTTATTTCTTCAGACGGATTCCATATGTATGTGGGGAAAAATAATCTTCAAAATGACCGTCTTACATTTAAAACAGCCGGATCAAAAGATTTGTGGTTTCACGCAAAAAAGATGCCGGGTTCCCATGTCATTGTAAAATTAGAAGGGGCAGAGGATGTGCCGGATGCAACTTATGAAGAAGCCGCTCGTCTTGCAGCATTTTACTCATCTGGAAAGACAAGTCCGAAAGTTGAGATTGATTATACAAGACGAGGAAATCTTAAGAAACCGCCCCAGTCGAATCCGGGTTATGTGATCTATCACACGAATTATTCTATGATTGCCCTGCCGGATATTAAAGGAATTAAAGAGATAAAGGAATAAATGTGGAATTGTTACAGGCACCGTGAAAAGTCATTGAAAGAACCTTGCATTTTCTTACATATTAGGTTATAATAGGTAAGATTGTTTAAATCTATGTAAAGCAGGTGAAACCAGTGATAAAAAGCATGACGGGTTTTGGACGGAGTGAAAGCGTTACAAAAGAACGCAGGATTGTGATTGAGATGAAATCGGTGAATCACAGATATTGTGACATCAATATCAAGATGCCTAAAAGGCTTATATTTTTTGAAACAAGCATCCGTAATCATCTTAAAAAATATATCGGAAGAGGTAAGGTGGATCTTTTTATTACCTATGAAGATTATGAGGAGAATAAGGTTTGTGTAAAATACAATCAGGAAATTGCGGCAGAATATGTTAAGTATTTAAATGAGATGGCAGATACGTTTCATTTAAAGAGTGAATTATCATCGGTGGCACTTTCAAGGTTTCCGGAGGTCTTTACGTTAGAGGAACAGTCCGAGAATGAAGAGGAACTTTGGAAGGAATTAGAGAGTGTGCTGGATGAAGCGGCTGCCCGGTTTGTGGAATCAAGGACAAAAGAAGGAGAAGCCCTAAAAGAGGATTTACAGAGAAAACTGGACGGTATGATTACTATGGTAGATTATATCGAAGGAGTATCCCCGTCTTTAGTAGACGAATATCGCAACAGGTTAGAAGAAAAGGTGAGAGAGCTGTTACAGAGAACCGCAATTGATGAGAGCCGGATTGCAACGGAGGTTACGATTTATGCAGATAAGATTTGTGTGGATGAAGAGACGGTAAGACTTCGCAGCCATATTGAGAATATGAAAGCAGTTCTGGCAGAGGGTGGCAGCGTAGGGCGTAAGCTGGATTTTGTTGCACAGGAGATGAACCGGGAAGCAAATACCATTTTGTCAAAGGCCAATTCCCTTGATATTTCAAATAAAGCAATTGATTTAAAGACCGAGATAGAAAAAGTCAGGGAACAGATACAGAATATTGAGTAAAGGGTGAGACATATGAATAAAAAAGGTGTGTTGATTGTCATATCCGGTTTTTCCGGGGTAGGCAAGGGAACCGTTGTAAAAAAACTAATTGAAAAATATCATTATAGTCTTTCTGTTTCGGCGACTACAAGGACACCAAGACCCGGTGAGGTTGACGGAAAGGATTATTATTTTAAAAGTGTAGAAGAGTTTCGCAATCTGATTGATTATAATGGATTTATCGAGTGGGCACAATATGTGGAGAATTATTATGGAACACCCAGAAAATATGTAGAAGATGAACTGAAACAGGGTCATAACGTAATTTTAGAGATAGAAGTTCAGGGAGCCATGCATATTAAAGAACAGTATCCCGATGCTGTTCTGATTTTCCTGACTGCACCGGACGGGGCGAGTCTGAAAACAAGACTGGAGGGCAGAGGAACAGAGGAGCCCAAGGTAATTGCCAAGAGGTTGAAACGGGCATATGAAGAAACAGATGACATGAAATACTATGATTATCTTGTTGTCAATGATGATTTGGAAACCTGTGTGGATCATGTAAATGCGGTTATTGTAGCAGAGGGCTTTAAAACAGAGAACAACAGGGAATATATAACAAAAACGAAACAGGAATTATTAGACATTCGAAAGGAGATTTAATTATGATACACCCATCTTATACGGACTTAATGGAGGTTGTTAACAGTGATGTGGAGCCGGGCGAACAGCCGGTTGTTCAGAGCAGATATTCTATCGTATTAGCTACCTCAAAAAGAGCAAGACAGATTATTGCAGGAGAGGAGCCGTTGATAAAGGCGGACGGAAAGAAACCGTTATCTACTGCGGTAGAAGAACTTTATGAAGGTAAGGTTAAAATTGTCGGAGATGAAGAAGAGGAATAGGTAGGAGAAAGGGGCTGTTTCATATGACAGCCTCTTGTTTTAGATTTTTATGATGAATCTTGGAGGATGTTCATGAAATTAAAGGAATTGCTAGAGAACTTAGAGTATACTCTCATTCAGGGAAGCCTGGAGACGGAGGTCACTGCTGTAGAAAATGATTCGAGAAAAGTTACGGAGAATGCCTTGTTTTTCTGTATTTCGGGAACGGTCTTCGACGGGCATTGTTATGCTGCTGAAGTGGTGGATAAGAAAGCTTCTGTTATCGTGGTGGAAAAAGAAATAGATTTGTCGAAAGATCAAGATATTACGGTTATCCGGGTAAAAAGCACCCGTTATGCAATGGGGATGATTTGTGCAGCATTTTACGGCAATCCCTCTGATAAGCTTACGGTAATCGGTGTTACGGGAACGAAAGGAAAAACAACCATTACCTATATGATTAAGTCTATGTTAGAGTCAGCGGGTCATAAGACGGGTTTGATCGGAACGATTGAGAGTATTGTAGGAGATAAGATAACGCCGGCAAGCAATACAACGCCGGAATCTCTAATTATGCAGAAAACATTAAGAGAAATGGTGGATGCGGGGCTTGACAGTGTAGTCATGGAAGTTTCTTCCCAAGGGCTGATGCTTGACCGGGTTGCAGGCATTTCTTTTGATTATGGTATTTTTACCAATTTATCGGAGGATCATATCGGTCCCAATGAGCATAAGGATTTTAAAGAATATCTTGGCTGGAAAGCGAAGCTGTTTACCCTGTGCAGGAAGGGGATTTTTAATATAGATGATGAACATTATGAAGAAATTTTAAAAGGACATACCTGTGAAGTTGTCACGTTTGGGATGAAAGACGGTGCAGATTATCAGGCGAAGGAATGGAAGCTTTTTAAGGAAGCAGGATGTCTTGGAATTACCTATCAGTTAAATGGAAAATATAAAGAACAGGTTACCGTAAGCCTGCCGGGAGAATTTTCGGTACATAATTCTCTGGCAGCAATTGCTGTAGCAAAGGAGATGGGAGTCGATATGGAAACCATTCTCCAAATCCTGACTGAAATTCACGTGAAGGGCAGGGTGGAATTGATACCGATTTCGGATTCCTTTACTATTTTAATTGATTATGCCCATAATGCGGTCAGTCTGGAGAGTATTTTGACAACATTAAAAGCTTACCAGCCAAAAAGGCTGGTATCCTTGTTTGGATGCGGCGGGAACCGTTCCAAGGTACGCCGTTACGAAATGGGAGAGGTGTCCGGCAGACTTTCCGACCTTACGATTATTACATCAGATAATCCCAGGGATGAGGAACCGCAGGCAATTATAGAGGATATTAAAACCGGTATGGCGAAGACCAATGGAGAATTTATTGAAATTGCCGACAGAAAAGAAGCGATTCGTTATGCAATTCTGAATGCAAGGCAGGGGGATGTCATCGTATTGGCAGGAAAAGGACATGAGGACTATCAGGAGATAAAAGGAAAGAAATATCATATGGATGAAAGGGATTTGATAAAAGAAGTATTGGAGGAAGAGGATGTCACCAAGATATGCGGATATAATAATCGATATTTCACATGAAGCGATTGACCGTACCTTTCAGTATAAAATACCGGAAGGACTATTGGGGCAGATAAGGATAGGCAGTGAGGTGTCTATCCCTTTTGGTCGTGGAAACCATTTAAGAAACGGTTATGTCGTTTCTTTTTCTGATATACCTTCATTTGACGAAGAAAAAATAAAAGAAATAGCGGATATTCGAAAAGGGGCAGTTCCGGTTGAGAGTTCTTTGATTGAACTGGCAGCATATATCCGGGAATGTTATGGTTCTACTATGATAAATGCTTTAAAAACGGTTATGCCGATTAAGGAAAAAATAAAGGGTCTTACCCGTAAACAGGTAAGACTGTTACTGTCGAAGCATGAGGCAGAGGAAAAGTTACCGGCATACCGGAAAAAGAACGCTAAAGCAAAAGTAAGGCTTTTAACAGAATTAATGGATGAATGCGTAATCCCATATTCTCTGGTTACTGGAAAACTCAATATTTCTGCCGCAACTTTAAAAGCGATGCAAAAGGAGAATGTGATCGCAATTGAGGAGGAAGGATATTACAGAGATGTAGTAAAGACCGGAGACAAAGAAATACGGACCCAGGATAACCTTCGGGTAATGCCGAATGAGGAACAGCAGGCAGCAATTGACCGGATTGTTACAGACTATGAAAAAGGAAATCCGGGTACTTATCTGTTAAAAGGGGTAACCGGAAGCGGAAAAACTTTGGTTTATATCGAGGTGATTGACCGGATTGTTGCGATGGGTAAACAGGCAATTGTACTGATTCCGGAAATTGCACTGACCTATCAGACGGTAAAACGGTTCCGAAAGCGGTTTGGCGGTCAGGTTACAATTATGAATTCAAAACTTAGCAAGGGAGAGCGTTATGACCAGTTTGAAAAGGCAAAAAACGGGGAAGTAACGGTTATGATCGGACCGCGTTCTGCATTGTTTACTCCCTTTAAGAATCTTGGAATCATTGTGATAGATGAAGAACATGAGGCGGCTTATAAAAGCGAATATCCACCTAAATATCATGCAAGAGAGGTGGCAATCGAACGGGCTAGGATGGCTGGTGCCAGTGTTTTACTCGGTTCAGCAACCCCATCGGTGGAGTCCTATTATTTTGCCAAAAGCGGAGCATATCAGCTTCTTACTTTAGAAAAGAGGGCAAAGAAGGAGGCACGATTAGCACAGGTCTCTATTGTTGATCTAAGGGAGGAATTAAAACTCGGAAACCGGAGCATATTCAGTAACCGGTTAAAAGAGCTGATGGCAGACCGTCTTGCAAAAAAACAGCAGGTCATGCTGTTTATTAATCGGAGAGGTTTTGCGGGATTTATTTCCTGTAGAAGCTGCGGGAGCGTGTTTAAGTGTCCGCATTGTGATGTATCGTTAACGGAGCATGACAAAGGAACCCTGCGGGAACGGTTAGTGTGTCATTACTGTGGTTATGAACAAAAAAAACCTACAGTGTGTCCGAAGTGTCAGTCCCCCTATATTGCGGGATTTGGCATTGGAACACAAAAAGTAGAAGAGCAAATCAGAACCTATTTTCCCGAGGCAAAAGTGTTAAGAATGGATGCGGATACCACAAAAAATAAGCATGCCCATGAAACCATTTTAAGCCAGTTTGCAAATGGAGAAGCGGATATTTTAGTGGGAACTCAGATGATCGTAAAAGGACATGATTTTTCCAATGTAACGCTTATGGGAATCATTGCCGCCGACCTGACTTTGTTTGATCATGATTATAAGTCGGCAGAACGGACTTTTGCACTTCTTACACAGGCTGCGGGAAGAGCCGGACGGGGAAGCCTTTCGGGAGACGTCGTGATCCAGACGTATAATCCGGAGCATTACTGTATTGAGACAGCGTCCAGACAGGATTATGAGGCATTTTATGAAGAGGAGAAGGCATACAGAAGCTTATTAAAGTATCCACCGTTTTGTCATGTTCTTGCTGTTTTTATGGAACATGACCGGTATGAGGAACTGGTTTTTCTTGCAGACCGGCTGAAAGAACATTTTGTAAAATGGGGACAGGACAACGGCATTTTGGTAATTGGCCCCTGTGATGCATCCATCGTGAAAATAAATGATCGATATCGAAGGGTTGTATATTTAAAGCATGTCCAGTATAATACACTGGTAGAAATAAAAAATAAGTCAGAATATTTTATGGAGAGGGATGCAGCCTATAAGGACTGTTACGTATCCTTTGATTTTGACCCCGTTCATGGATATTAATATACAAACAAAAAGGAGATAAAAAATGGCACTTAGACAGATTCGATATGACGGAGATAATATTTTGAGAAAGAAATGTAAAGAAGTAACAGAGATGACAGAGCGTACAAAAATTTTAATTGATGACATGTTTGAAACAATGTACGAGGCAAACGGTGTGGGACTTGCAGCTCCACAGGTTGGTATTTTAAAGCGGATTGTAGTGATTGATGTAGATTATGAGAATCCATATGTTCTGATCAATCCGGTGATTGTAAAAAAGGATGGGGAGCAGACCGGGGATGAAGGGTGCTTAAGCCTTCCCGGAAAGGTTGCTACGGTGACAAGACCAAACCATGTAATCTGTAAATGTCTGAATGAAGACATGGAGGAGGTTGAGATTGAGGGAGAAGGACTGCTTGCAAGGGCAATCTGCCATGAACTGGATCATTTAGAAGGTGTATTATATAAGGATGTTGCAGACGGTCCGGTAAGAGATGTGGAATATGAAGATCCGGAAGAATAGGATGGTGGAACAATGAAAGTAGTTTATATGGGAACACCTGATTTTGCGGTGGATACGTTAGAGGCAATTGTAAAGGCAGGACATGAGGTTGCACTGGTGATAACCCAGCCGGATAAAGCAAAAGGACGGGGAAAGAAGGTTATGCATACGCCGGTGAAGGAAAAGGCTCTGGAATATAATCTGAAGGTGGCTCAGCCTGAGAGGGTAAGAGAGGAATCCTTTATAGAAGAATTGGAAGAGATTGCTCCGGATGTCATTGTAGTAGTTGCTTTTGGACAGTTTCTTCCGGAAAGAATTTTAAATATTCCAAGATTTGGATGTATTAATGTTCATGCATCGCTGCTCCCTGCTTACAGGGGGGCTGCTCCGATTCAGTGGGCAGTCATTGACGGATTAAAGGAAACCGGTGTTACAACAATGTATATGGAAAAAGGTATCGATACCGGGGATATCATCTGTCAGAGCAGGGTTGTTCTGGACAGGGAGGAGACAGGGGGTTCTTTATTTGAAAAGCTGGCAGCAGAAGGAGCAAAGCTTCTGGTCTCTACGTTAGAGCAGCTAGAAAAAGGAACCGCTTCGAGAACAAAGCAGGATGACAGTAAGAGTAGTTATGCAAAGATGCTTACTAAAGAAATGGGAAGGCTGGATTTTACAAAAGATGCAGTGGGATTGGAATGTCTGATCAGGGGATTCAATCCGTGGCCAAGTGCATTTACATCGATTAACGGGAAAGGCTTGAAGATATACAGGGCAGAGGTTTTGGATGATGCGGAAGCTGGTGTGATTATGGAACAGGCAAAAGCAGGTCTGGAAGGAGAAAAAGAAAGTTTCGACCATCTTGATTTACCGGGAACAGTGATTGCAGTAGATAAGAAGAGCTTTACGGTACGCTGTGGCAATGGTGCCCTTAGAATTATGAATCTTCAGTTAGAGGGCAAGAAACGAATGGATACATCTGCATTTTTATTAGGATATGATATTGATAGAGGTATGAAACTTGGCGGATGAGCGTAGGAAGTGCAGGAATGGATTATAAGCTGTCTTAAAAGTATCCGGTTAAATCGTAGCAAAGGATAGGGATGAAAATATGTCAGAAAGGGAAAATACCAGACTTCTTGCACTAGAGACACTGGTAGAGATTGAAAAAAAGAATATATTTGTAAAGGATGCACTTCATAAGCTGCTGTTTCAAAAACAATTTCTGAGTAAGCAGGACAGGGCGTTTATTACCCGTATCGTGGAGGGTGTGACGGAATATCAGGTACGGCTGGATTATGTGATTAACTGTTACAGCAAAACAAAGGTAAATAAGTGTAAACCGTTAATCCGCTGTGTTCTCAGGATGGGCGTTTATCAGATGCTTTATATGGATAGCGTGCCAAATGAGGCCGCCTGCAATGAATGTGTGAAGCTTACCAAAAAGAAGGGATTTCAAAACCTTTCAGGATTTGTCAACGGAGTACTCCGCAATGTGGAACGCCATATAGATGAGATTTCCTATCCGGAAGAAGAAAATAATGAATTGTCTTATCTTTCTATTACGTATTCCATGCCGGAGTGGATTATAAAACGGATGATCAAGTGGTATGGAAAAGACAGAACCAGACAGATTTTAAAAGCTTCTTTGGAGACAAAGGACCTGACGATTCGTGTGAATACAAAAAAGGTTACAAAGGAGGAACTTGCCGGAAAAATTGCAAAGAAGGGTATTAAAGTAGAAAACGGATATTATGTTTCAGAGGCACTCCATCTGAATGGGATTAATTATGTTAAGCGGATTCCGGGGTTTAAAGAGGGAGAATTTTTTGTTCAGGACGAAAGTTCTATGTTGCTGTGTAAGATCGGAAATCCCGAAAAAGAGTTTAACAGGTGGGAAGAGAAAAACGGGGATCAAAAAGAAACAGAAGGTTTTCGGGTATTAGATCTTTGTGCTGCACCGGGGGGGAAATGTACACATTTTGCACAGGTGCTGGGCGGCAGGGCAGAAATTGAAGCAAGGGACCTTACAGAGAAAAAAACGGTACTGATTCATGAGAACATTAAACGGTTAGGATTTGGTAATGTTAAAACAGTGGTATGGGATGCGTTAGTTCCTGATAGTGGGAAAAAGGAATGGGCAGATATTGTAATTGCAGATCTTCCCTGTTCGGGATTCGGTATCATTTCCAAGAAAAATGATATTAAATACCGTATTAAAGAACAGCAATTGACAGAGCTTGCAAATCTACAGCGTACGATTTTGACAAATGCAGCTTCATATGTAAAACCAGGGGGCATTTTATTATACAGCACCTGCACGATTAATCCGGATGAAAACGAGGAAAATGCAAGCTGGTTTTTGTCGCATTTTCCATTTGAAAAAGAGAGAATAGAAGGACAGGTTCCGGAAGCACTTAAAAAATATATTATAAAGGAAAATATGCTTCAACTGCTTCCAGGTGATGTTATGTGTGATGGCTTTTTTATTGCGAAATTCAAAAAAAGGGAATTAGAGAATGGATATTAAATCAATGACGTTGTCGGAACTGACGGATTATATAACTGAACATGGATATCCCAAATTCAGGGCAAAGCAGATTTATCAGTGGAGCCATATAAAAATGGTACGTAATGTGGAGGAAATGAAAAATCTTCCAAAGGATATCCGGGAATGGATCAAAGAAGATTTTGTCTCACTGGAAATTGTAGACCGATTGGAATCAAAAACAGACGGTACGAATAAGTTTGTGTTTCGGCTGTCGGACGGCAATGTGATTGAAAGTGTATTTATGCCATATAAGCATGGCAATTCGGTATGTATTTCCTCGCAGGCAGGCTGCCGTATGGGCTGTCGGTTTTGTGCATCTACCTTAATGGGGCTTGCAAGAAATCTGACGCCTTCGGAAATGCTTGATCAGATATACGCTGTTTCAAAAGTGACAAAACAACGGGTTTCCAACGTGGTTGTAATGGGAACCGGAGAACCTCTGGATAACTATGATAATCTGGTACGTTTTATAAAACTTTTGACAAATGAGGAGGGACTTCATATCAGCCAGAGGAATATTACAGTTTCAAGCTGCGGAATCGTTCCGCAGATTTACAGGTTGGCAGATGAGGGGTTTGCCATTACCTTTGCGGTATCTTTACATGCACCGAATGACGAGAAAAGGAAAGCACTTATGCCGGTGGCAAATCAGTACGGCATTGCGGAACTGATGGAAGCCTGCCGTTATTATTTCAAACAGACCGGAAGAAGGATTACCTTTGAATATTCTTTAGTGGCAGGGGAAAATGATACAAAAGAGGATGCAAAACAGCTTTCAGCACTGTTATATGATTTTCCCTGCCATGTTAATTTAATTCCGGTCAATCCAATCAAGGAACGGGATTTCAAAAGGGGAAATCTAAATTCTATCCAAAATTTTAAAGTTTTACTTGAAAAAAATGCGATAAATGTTACTATAAGAAGGGGTATGGGCAAAGACATTGATGCTGCCTGCGGGCAGCTTCGGAAAGCCTATATGGAACAGGAAAGATAAAGGAGGGTTTCGATGATATCCTATGGAAAAACAGATATAGGAATGACCAGAAGTGTGAATCAGGATAGCATCTTTTTTTTAGATAATAGTATCGGCAATCTTCCAAATTTGTATATTGTGGCAGACGGAATGGGAGGGCATCGGGCAGGTGATTACGCCTCGGCACATGCAGTTTCCTGGTTTGTAGAATATGTTAAAGAATGTCAATATAAGAATCCGATTACAATTTTGAAAACAGGAATAGCGAAAATAAATGATATGCTTTTGAAACAGGCATCTGAAAACAGTGAATTAAAGGGAATGGGAACGACGTTTGTTGCGGCAGTTTTATTAGAGGATAAGATGTATGTAGCGAATATCGGAGACAGTAGGTTATATGTGATGGGAGAAGAGGCCAAACAGATTACATTGGATCATTCCCTTGTGGAAGAATTAATCAGAACTGGTCAGTTAGACCGGAGAAAGGTCAGATTTCATCCGGAAAAAAACATAATCACAAGAGCATTGGGGACCGGCAATGAAGCCGTACCGGACTTTTTTGAAATTGTTTTACAGGAGAGTGAAAAAGTATTGCTTTGCTCGGATGGGTTAACCAATATGGTTGAAGATGATGAGATAAGAGATATCGTAATGCAAAAAGAGTTTGTAAATAAAATCTGTGACCAGTTAATAGAACGAGCAAATTACTACGGAGGAAAAGATAATATTGGTGTAGTGGTAGTAGAACAAACTTTGAATGAGGTGTGAGAATATGTTTGAAAAAGGTATGATAATTCAAAATCGATATGAGATTATAGAAGAGGTCGGTTCCGGTGGCATGTCAATTGTATATAAGGCGAAATGTCATGTATTAAACCGTTATGTTGCAATTAAGGTATTAAAGCCGGAATTTAGTGATGATACAAGTTTTGTCGGAAAATTCAGAGTGGAGGCACAGTCTGCGGCAGGTCTTTCCCATCCGAATATCGTAAATGTATATGATGTAGGAGAAGAAAATGGTTATTACTATATTGTTATGGAGCTGGTGGAAGGGATTACTTTAAAAGAATACATCCAGCAAAACGGAAGGCTTCCTTATCAGACAGCACTTGATTTTATTATGCAGATTGCGGCAGGGATTGAGGTGGCACATGAGCATCATACGATTCATCGCGATATTAAGCCGCAAAATATCATTGTATCAAAAAATGGAACGCTGAAGGTTACGGATTTTGGTATTGCTAAAGCGGCAACCTCCAATACGATTGCATCCAGTGCGATGGGAAGTGTGCATTACATATCGCCGGAACAGGCAAGAGGAGGATATTCAGATGAACGTTCGGACATTTATTCACTGGGTATTACTTTTTATGAAATGCTGACAGGCAGGGTGCCTTTTGAAGGAGAGAATAATGTTACAGTGGCCCTTATGCATATTCAGAGTGAAATGATACCGCCAAGGGAATATTATCCGGATATTCCGGTGGCACTGGAAAAGATTGTATTAAAAGCTACGCAGAAAAAGCCGGAACGAAGATATCTGACGACGAATGCAATGCTTGCCGATTTGAAGAAAGCTTCCATGGATCCCAATGCAGAGGTGGGTATAGTTGGTGGAGCTGCCACGAACAGTGCTCCGACGATTCAGATTTCTGAAGAGGAATTGGAGGCAATTAAAAATGCGGCACCTGCGGGGACGGGAATCTCTATGTTTCCGGTGAATCGAGCCGGTGGAGAGCTTGATGAGGCAAATAAAGCATTGGAAAGTCTTTATCAGGAAGAGGAATATGACGAGGAATATGACGAGGAATATGATGAGGATGATGATTCTTTATTTGATGAGGAATATGATGAGGAAAAAAGGGAATTAGATCCTAAAATGGAAAAGATGATAACGATCGGTGCCATTGCAGCTACAGTTATCATAGCGATTATTATTATTGTGGCAATCGTATCCATTTCAGGAGGATTTAAGAAGAAGGATAAAACGACGGAGCAGCCTTCCACGGTTGAGAGCCTCAATATGATTTCGGTAGTGGGATTAGAGGAAGATAAGGCAGTTGCCGCATTACAGGAGGCAGGTATTGCCTATGAGATTGAAAGGGAATACAGCGATACCTTTGAAGAAGGAATTGTAATGAGGCAGAGTGTGAAAGAAGGAGAAAAAGTAGAAGAAAGCGATAAGGTTACCCTTGTGATCAGTAAAGGGCAGGAGGAAGTAGATGTTCCTGATGTGGTTGGGAAAACCTTAGACGAAGCAAAAGCGGCATTGACTGCTGCTGGTTTTGAAGTGGATGAAGATGATGAATATAATGAGGAAGTAGAAAAAGATTATATTATTAGCCAGACTCCGGGCGGAAATACTAAGGCTGCAAAAGGTTCCACTGTTAAAATCGTAGTCAGCAGGGGAAAAGAGGTTAAGGTTGCGAAGGTTCCGAATTTGAAAAAGAAGACGGTAACTGGTGCAGAGTCGGCACTTTCGGAAGTGAACTTAAAGCTTGGAAATGTTTCGCAGGAATACAGTGATTCCATTGAAGAGGGAAAGGTGATCAGACAAAGTATTGAAGAAGGGACAGAGGTGAAGGAAGGAACGGCGATTGATATTACCATCAGCAAAGGAAAAGAGCCGAAAACAAAGACTTATACGGCAACATTTTCCGGTTCCATCAGTAATAGCAGCTACAGTTTTGAAGAAGGTGAATCTGTATTTGTAGAGCTGATTTTAAAAGTGGGGGATGCAAGCTATACCATTATTAGTGATTATTATTCCGAAGCATCCTTCCCGATTCAGCTTTCAAATTGCTCCAGCGTATCGGGTCTGACCAGTAATAATGCTTCGCTGGTGTATAGTGTGAAAGATGAAAACGGTAGTGATATTACAGGTAATTTTTCATCATCTGGTCAAGCCAAACTTAAGGCAGTGGAGCAGTAAATGCAGGGAAAGATTATAAAAGGAATTGCAGGATTTTATTATGTATATGCGGAAGGTTCTCTTTATGAATGTAAAGCAAAGGGAACGTTCCGTAACCGGAAGGTAAAACCGTTAGTGGGAGATAATGTAGTGATTTCTGTTTTGGACAGGGAAAAAAGAATTGGAAATATTGACCGGATTCTTCCAAGGATTTCGGAATTGATCCGTCCGGCAGTTGCAAATGTGGATCAGGCAATGGTGGTATTTGCGGCGGCTGCACCGGAACCGAATTTTAATCTGTTAGACCGTTTTTTGATCATGATGGAAAAACAGAGGGTTCCCACGTTTATATGTTTTAATAAGATAGATTTAGTTTGCAATGCCAAATCTCAGGAATATGCGGCAGTCTATAAAAAAAGCGGTTATCCGGTTATTTTTGCCAGTACTTATGAGGAACATGGAATGGATACCATTAGGAGTGCACTGAAAGGGAAAACTACTACATTGGCAGGGCCTTCGGGGGTAGGTAAATCTTCTATCATAAATATGTTAAACCCGGATGCACATATGGATATTGGTGTGATCAGTAAAAAGATTGAACGGGGCAGACATACTACAAGACATTCCGAGATCATTCCAATCGGAGATGAAACTTTTTTAACAGATACCCCTGGTTTTAGTTCTATTTATTTTTATGATATGGAACCAGAGGATTTAAAGCTGTATTATAGGGAATTTGAAGATTATGAACCGGATTGCAGGTTTCGGGGCTGTAACCATATGGGAGAAAAGGACTGCGGCATTAAGCAGGCTGTGGATACCGGGGAAATCAATCCTTTAAGATATGAGAATTACAGATTGTTTTTTGAAGAGCTAAAAGAAAAAAAGCGGTATAGTTAACGGATAAATAAGGAGAAACCATATGAATTATTTAGCACCATCTGTTTTGGCAGCAGATTTTTCGACATTAGGAAATGATATTGCAGTTGCGGCAGCAGCCGGAGCGCGAATGATACATTTAGATGTTATGGATGGGATTTTTGTTCCTAATATTTCATTCGGGGCACCGGTGATTGCCTCTGTGCGTAAAGTGACGGGGGTATTGTTTGATGTACATCTTATGATTCATGAACCAATCCGTTATGTGGAGGATTTTAAAAAAGCGGGTGCAGATATGATTACTGTGCATTATGAGGCATGCGAAGAGGTAAAGGATACTCTTTTGGCAATTCGTTCGATGGGGGTGAAGGCAGGGATTGCGATCAGTCCGGATACACCGGTTTGTGTTCTTATTCCTTATCTGGACTGTGTGGATATGGTTCTGGTTATGAGCGTATACCCCGGTTTTGGCGGACAGTCTTTTATCGAAGATAGTATTTTAAAAATCAGGGATGTAAAATCGATGGCCAAAGAGCATAACCGGCAGGATTTGTGGATTGAAGTGGATGGCGGGATTGACCGTTCCAATATCGAAAAGGTGAAGGAAGCCGGTGCAAATGTGATGGTTGCCGGATCCGCAGTTTTTAGAGGGAATATTATGCAAAACGTAAAAGAGCTTAAGGATTTATTATAGGAGCTTAAGGATATATGGAACACATTTTAATCATTACAGGTGGATATCTGAATATTGAATTTGCAAGAGCATATATTAAGACCTTATCTTATGATAGGGTCTTTGCTGTAGACAGAGGACTTGAGTATGCAGATGCACTGGGGCTGGTTTCTGCTTATATTGTAGGTGATTTTGATACGGTGAACCAATCTCTTTTGAAGGATTATGAGCATAGAATCAGGGAGGAAAAAATTTCTGCGTATATTGAACGGTATCCGGCGAAAAAAGATGCGTCGGATACTGAGCTTGCATTTATTAAAGCGTTAGAAGAAGGAGCAGGACAGATTACAGTTTTGGGTGCAACGGGAAGCCGTCTGGATCATGTACTGGCGAATCTGGGTTTACTTTTGCAGGCGGAACGTGCCGGATGCAAATGTTACATTGTGGACGAGACCAACAGAGTACAGATGCTTACCGCAAATGGACGGAAAAACTGTAGCATCAGAAAAGAAGAACAGTATGGCGACTATCTGTCTGTTATTCCCATGACTGCAATTGTGGAAGGACTGACGATAGAAGGTGTTATGTATCCGTTAAAGGACAAAACAATCCGTCAGGGGAGCAGCCTTACTGTAAGTAACCAGATTCTTAAGGAGGCTTATATAGCTATTAAAAAAGGAGACGTTCTGGTAATAGAAAGCAAAGATAAATAGGTTGCCCCACGCAAAATATTTTAAAATGCCTATTTTTTCTTCCTTTTTTCTTCTTT
>CAJUBR010000025.1 GCA_910584695.1 uncultured Lachnospiraceae bacterium | reverse complement strand
CTTAAAACACTTGCGATTTCCGATGCTAAACGTCCTAATGTATGTCCTGTAGCGTCAACTACATACCACTCTCTGTTAATTGTTGATGGGCTTGCCATATAACTCTTCATGGTGTTCCTCCTTAAAAAATCCAATAAAATTTCATTGCTTTATTACACTTCCACTCTGTCCGTAAGCTTCCCTATAACAAAACAATTCTCTATTCATTGACGTATGATATATCACTCACATTTCAGACGAAGTGGGTAAACGTCTAAAATCAGGTAATTTCTGAAATATAGATCCGTCGGGGCTATGACATTTCTATATATTCGCCTATCGTCACAGTTAAACATTATATTATAAATATATACCTGTGTCAACGAATTTTTCTTTAAATTTAGCAAAAAACAGGCATAGAAACAGTAAATTTGTTTCTATACCTGTTTGTCATTCTATATTGAACGTCAATCCTTATTTTGTCTCAATATGAGATAATAAAGACGCTTTCTTCTTAAGCGTTTCTGGACAATTTCTTCCTGTCAAAATCAGCTTCGCCGAGCTATTGATATTGAGAAGCTCTTCCAAGTCTTCTGCAAAGAGAATATTATAATCCATTAGTCCCAACACTTCGTCTAAAATCACTACATCAGAACTACCTGTATCAATTACCTTCTTTGCATAATGAAAACTATTCTTTGCCTTAGCACGCTGTTCTTCTCTTTGTTCAAAAGACAATTCTCCATAAGGTTTTTCGCTATTTTCAAATGTAAAGAAATTGATTTCATCAATTTGACTCAAGATACTATAATCTGCGTCGGTTCCTTTTAGAAACTGTACAATCGTCACGGTCTCTCCCGCTCCCGCAGCCTTCACTGCCAACCCCATGGCAGCAGCCGTTTTACCATAACCAGCACCGTAAATAATATGCACATTCTTCATACTTTCTCCACCTCATATTTCTGGTTTCATCCCTGATGCCTAAATTTACATACTTCAAGAAATACGATAATCCTAGCATAAATATCAAAAAAATGCAATCCTTATTCTAAACACTCCATTTTGCTGACGGAAACCTCATATGCCACTCTGTTGATCACTTCATCATTTTCCAGCTTTTTCTGGTACTCTCTGCTCTGTATTCTTCCCCATATCGCTACATGCTCACCAACATCTAATTTTCCGGCAAATCTTGCATTTCTTCCCCAACAGATACATGGTATATAATCTGACTTTCCATAGGCACGATTTACCGCTAATAAAACATCTGCAATCTCTCTCCCTAACGGTGTCATACGATAAATTGGTGCTTTGCATATATAACCGTCTAAATATATCTGATTCGGATGCGACATTTCCTCTTCATCCGATAAAATATTTAACTCTCTTACAAATAATGATAAAATCAACCTGTTCTTCGTTTCCTCATGTTTATTATAGGAACGGAACTGCCCCTTTGCCTCGATTCGTTCACCAATATGAGACTGTCCGACATCAATCAAACGGTCGGATACCATTAATGGGATTACATCCGTGGCATCACTAAGCCGGCTTACCAGCAAATCTACCATGTAAAATCCTTCCCCAAAAATTACATGGCTAAAAGTAAAGTCTGAAATAATTTCCCCCGCTACTACCGCCTGATTGTTACTTAATACTTTTTCTGTCATCTTTTTTCTCCTTCCATGTGCATTAAAAAGTCTTATTTTCACAATAAATGCCAAACATATTCTCATGAGCCCTGCCACTTCAAGTATCTGCAGATTCGCTTTTTGGTAAATCATCCTGCAAACACTAAATGTTGTATGTATTCATTTGAAAAACATTTATTATGTACTATATCTTAGTACATAAAGTCGATTTATAGAACGGGGATTTTTCTTCTAAAAAAGACTACTTTTGTCGGTAATTTGAATTTCTTTGTCGCAATGCCTCGTACATAAGCACAGTAGACGCAGTTGCGGCATTTAACGACTCCACTTTCCCCTTCATGGGAATCGTAATTTTATAAGTTGCCGCCTTTAAAAGCTCTTTCGACAAACCCTTTCCCTCGTTTCCTATGCAAAAAATTGTCGGTTTTTGATAATCATAGTCGTAAAAGCTATTTCCCTGTAGATATGCACTGTAAGTCGTGAAATTCCGGTTATTCAGGTCCTCGACTATTTCCGCCAGATTTTCGACATAGCAAAACGGAATCCGAAAAACTGACCCCATTGTCGCACGCACCACCTTCGGATTATATACATCTACCGTATCCCGGCTCATCAGAATGCCGGTTACTCCGGCACCCTCTGCAGTCCGGATAATAGTTCCAAGATTTCCCGGATCCTGTAAATTTTCAAGTGCCATAATAAGGGGATTCCTTCCTTTACAAACCTCCTCCACAGTATAATGGCATCTTTTTACGATACTGACAACCCCCTGAGGTGTTTTAGTATCTGAAATAGCATCCATAACCTGCTCCGATACCAGTTCGTATACCATACCGCAAAAAAGTGCCCGATGCTTTTCATAACACTCTTCTGTGACAAAGGTTTCCACATGAAGCGAGGCCGGAATTTCTGAAAACATACGAATTCCTTCTACAAGAAAAACATCCTGCCTCTTTCGTTCTTTCGCATTTTTCATACATTTTATTAAGCTTTTTATCTTTGCATTTGATTTACTTGTTATCATATACGGCTCCTCATGGAAAGCTTTTGATCCATAACTAAAACTTTTCCTTCTCCTAATAACTCTTTCATTTTTCCTAACAATTCCTCACAGATGTCCACATTGAATTGTCCCCCTAATTCTTTTCTCATATTCTCCTTCTTAAGACAAACCGTCACATTGTTTTCACCTGGGTAACAGTCTAAAATATGATAAATTTGGGATTCTTTCTTCTGATAATCTGCTTTGTCTGCACACTGAAGATATAATCTCTTTGGTACCTGATCAAACGGCACTACCTTCTCTAACAGCAGTTTTCCTTCATCTTCACTGATGGATGCTCTTCCATAAACAAAGATCTTAGAATCCTGCTCCAAATACTGCCGGTACTGCTCATATTTCTTAGGAAATACTACAATCTCTATTGTCCCCATTAAATCTTCCAATGTAATAAATGCCATATTCTGATTGGTTTTAGTAAGCTTCACCGTTTTAGCAGAAATCATACCACCAAGCGTATAATAAAGCTGATCCCTTGCTATCGTTTCTCCGGTATCCGGATCCGGTAAAAAATCATGGGTTGTGGCATCAATATTCCGGCTCATCATACCCTGATAATCCTCTAACGGATGACCGCTTACATAAATGCCCAGCACTTCTTTTTCATATGCAAGCATTTCTTCTTTTTCATATTCGGATACCTTAGGATAATCTATATCAAACTCCTTCTTCTCCTCTTCTCCTAAAAAATCTAACAAAGACATCTGTCCTGTCATCGCACTTTTCTTTTCCTGATTCACCTGATCAATCACCTGCAGATAAACCATCATCATCTGCCTGCGGTTTGCATGAAAGCTGTCAAAAGCACCGGATTTGATAAAGCTTTCGATCGTTCTTTTATTTACCTCTTTGTTGGATAAACGGCTTATAAAATCCTTTAAATCCTTATATCTGCCATGAAGATTCCGTTCCTCCACCACCGCTTCGATCACAGGACGCCCCACACTCTTTAAAGCAGACAATCCATAACGGATTGCTCTATCCGATACAGAAAAATGGCTGTATCCTTCATTGATATCCGGAGGCAGAATTTTAATTCCCAGTTTCCTGCAATGTGCAATATACTCCGATACCTTATCCGTACGGTCAAGTACCGAAGTAATCAGTGCCGCCATAAACTCCTCAGGATAATGGCACTTTAAATAAGCAGTCTGGTAGGCAACCACCGCATATGCTGCTGCATGGGATTTGTTAAATGCATATTTTGCAAAGTCAATCATCTCATCAAATATTTTATTTGCAACCTGCTCATCAATGCCGCAGCTGATACAGCCCGGAACCCGTTCTTCCTCATTGCCATAGACAAAATTCTGACGTTCCCGCTGCATCACATCCCCTTTTTTCTTTGACATGGCACGCCTTACCAAATCACTTCTCCCCAGTGTATATCCAGCAAGCTCCATTACAATCTGCATCACCTGTTCCTGATACACGATACAGCCATAAGTGGGAGCCAATATTTTTTCTAACTGTGGACAGTCATATGTAATCTCCTCTGAATGCTCCTTCCCCTTAATATATAGTGGTATGAAATCCATAGGCCCGGGACGATATAAAGAAATTCCCGCAATAATATCTTCAATATTCCGAGGCTTTAACTCCTTCATGAAACTTTTCATTCCGCTACTTTCCAACTGAAAAATCCCTTCTGTATGCCCGGTACAGATCAGATCATACACCACCTTGTCATCCATATCCAGATGATCAATATCTATATCAATCCCCTTACTCTGCTTAATATTTCTTACTGCATCCTGTATTACCGTGAGCGTACGAAGCCCTAAAAAGTCCATTTTCAGCAGCCCTAGCTCTTCAATTGTTGTCATAGTAAACTGAGTTGTAATGGCATCCTCTGAACCCCTAGAAAGCGGTACAAATTCATCAATCGGTTTTTGTCCGATCACCACACCTGCCGCATGCATAGAAGCATGTCTTGGAAGCCCCTCCAGCTTTTTTGACATGTCTACTAAATACCTGATATCCTTTTCCTCTGTATATGCCTTTTTCAAGTCAGGTGAAATATCAATCGCTTCATTAATAGTAATATTATGACCGTTTGCCCCCATAGGAATCATTTTAGCGACCCGGTCCACTACTGCGTACGGCATATCCAGTGCACGCCCCACATCCCGGATTACCATTCGTGCTGCCATAGTACCAAAGGTTACGATTTGCACTACTTTTTCTTTACCATATTTGCGAACAACATAGTCGATTACCTCCTGACGCCTTTCATAACAAAAATCCACGTCAATATCGGGCATGGAAACACGTTCCGGATTCAGAAAACGTTCGAACAGAAGATTAAAACGTATCGGATCAATATCTGTGATTTCCAGACAGTAACTGACAATGGAGCCCGCTGCAGATCCCCTTCCCGGTCCTACCGCAATTCCATGATCTTTGGCATATTTAATAAAATCCCATACAATCAGAAAATAATCTACGTATCCCATTTTCTCAATGGTATCCAGCTCATAGTCCAACCGCTCCTGCAGTTGTTCCGTTACCGGGCGATATCGTTTTTCCAATCCTTCCTGACACAAGGTCTTCAAATAAGTATAGGAGGTAAATCCCTCTGGCACCTCATATTTCGGCACCTTCTGTTCTCCAAAAACAATCTCTACATTGCAACGTTTTGCAATCTTTTCGGTATTCTCTAATGCCTGTTTTGCATAAGGAAACAAGTTTTCCATTTCCTCTGGCGATTTTAAATAATACTGTCCCCCTTCATAACGCATACGGTCTGCGTCACTCACCTTTTTATTCGTTTGAATGCAAAGCAGAATGTCATGTGCTTCGGCGTCGCTTTCTTTTACATAATGGAGATCGTTTGTAGCCACCATCTCAATTCCTGTTTCCTGAGACATCCGCATAAGCCCCTGATTCACAATCTGTTGATCACGGATTCCGTGATCTTGCAATTCCAAGAAAAAATTTCCCTTGCCAAAAATATCCTGATAAGTGAGAGCCGCCTTTTTCGCCTCCTCATAAAATCCACGCCGGAGTTCCGTGGCTACTTCACCGGCAAGACACGCAGAAAGGGCAATTACACCTTCATGGAATTCCCGTAATACCTCTTTATCCACTCTCGGTTTATAATAGTATCCCTCCGTAAACCCGCGAGACACGATTTTCATAAGGTTATGATATCCCTGATCATTCTCTGCCAGCAGCACCAAATGATAATACCGTTCTTCTCCCTTTCCTGCTTCTCTGTCAAACCGGGAGCCGGGTGCTACATAAACCTCACAACCGATAATCGGTTTAATCCCTTCTGCCTTTGCAGCACGATAAAAATCAATTACACCATACATAACACCATGATCCGTAATGGCGATGCTATCCATTCCCAGTTCTTTTGTATACTTAATCAATTCCTTTATCTTTGATGCACCGTCTAACAGACTATACTCTGTATGCACATGTAAATGTGTAAATCCCATATTCCGCCTCCATAACCAAATATCTTTTGTACTTTTTTATTATCTGCCACCCACAAGTCAAATTTTTTCCCGCCGGACTTGTTTCGTTAAAATCTTTCTTTTTATATAAGAAAATGTTTCTTCCTCCCCCTGGTCTGCCAGCATAGTAAGCAGCTGCTCTAATAACTGTGCCGAATCCGGATGAAGAAGCTGTTTTGCTTTTCCCTTCCTATAATATTGAAGTGGCATATCGTCCGTATAAGTATTCCGGTTATAATTCTTACTGGCCGCCATCCTGTCACAAAACATCTCTACCACATACTTTACCGGCATTTTCATCCCCATAATTCCGCCGTTTTTTAAATCATAATCCAACCAATACTCTAAATGATGCTTGTTCCTCCCTTTATGATGCAGCCATGCAGAAGTATAGCCCTTATCTTCCCTCTCCGCATTGTTGGGACTTCGATTCCCCTGATAATATTTTGCACCCACCATGAATTCTGTCAGGCTATATTTCGAAAGATCATGAAGCAATCCCTGTTTATACATTCCAAGGCGGAAGCAGTATTTCATGACCAGCCATTTATGATGATTAATTGTCTTTAGGTGCTGCCACCATTTCATACTTTTTCTCCTTAAACAAGATATATGTTGTGCATCAATCATAACATTTATGTTGATATTTTTCAATCAACACATTCCGCCAGCCAACTTCCACGATATTACTCTTATCTGCATCTTCCTTTAAAAAGAACCGGCATGAGATTTATTGAATTACAAAAACAGTTATAGAAAAAGATAAGAAAAATATCCACCAAAACCGGAATCTCAAAAAAACATAAAAAATATGACCGTTCCGGTATTGATGAATTTATAGATATCCAATACGAAAGCAGATTATACCATTTTTGACTGCGTCATAATACACATCATATTGACAAAAAAATTACTTTGAACTATCTTTATTTTACTATCCCTATAAAATAATCTAAATAATTAAGAAAATACCACCGAGCCTCCTAAAAGTTCCACAAACCATATAATGGTATATTCAAAATTCCCTTTGAAAAAGTTAAATCATCTAAAGAAATCCGTATTGCCATCCGATTATTATACTTATTATGGAATACTTTTATACTCTGTGCTTTCCTTCTGATTCTTGACTGTACATCCACAGGAACAACCTCACCATCGTCCTCAAATACAAAATCTACCCTTGCTGTTGCCCCTGAAATCCAAAAATATAATTTGTCTACCGTTTTATTCATAATCAGCTCTGATAATACGAATTGCTCTAGTAACGCTCCATTCATATCTTCCAGTGTTTCCTCTCCGGTATGCAGCTGGTCATAGGAAATTCCACACATAATTCGAAGCAATCCATGATCCAAATGATATAATTCAAAGGACTTTTCGTCCACTTGCATCCAAAGTGGCGAAACTCCATCTCTGATACGGTTGATCTTTCTCACTAATCCGGTTTCTACCAACCAGTTAACAGAGTCCTCGTACTCTCTGGCCCGTGCCTTCTCATCTACATACTGGTACATAAACTTACGGTTGTCTTTCTCCATTTGAACCGGAATACTATTCCATATCTTATCCACCTTAACTGCCATACTCTTCGGAACATAGCGTTCAATGTGTTCCTTACTTTTGATAATCAGTGCCCTTAATATCGCATCTACGCGATTCATGTCATGGTTCTTAATATAGTCAAGAACCACGATTGGCATCCCGCCGGTAAGATAAAATATCTTTAAATAATCCGTTATCTGCCGGATAATAGAGGAATCCACCGGTTCTAATTTCTGCTTTTCAATATGTTTACACAAATCCTGTGCTTTATTTGCCGTTAAAAATTCTTCAAAAGTCATGGGATAAAGTAACAGATTATGAAGCTTTTCCAAATATTCTGTCTCATGAGGAATGGCACCTACCGTAGATGCTATCATTCCAATGGGAAGTTCCGGCCTTTGCTGCTTTAAACTCATAATCGCTTCTACTGCCTTGGGATAAAGATGTGCCTCATCAAACACAAACATGGTCTCCCCCACCTCAAAAGTCTGTTCACAATAAATACATAACGCCGCAATCAGTTTTTCTGCCTTTACCTTCATGCCCTGCTTAAATAGTGTATATACTTCCTCATCCTTTTCAAAATCCACATAAAATAAATTCTTATAAAATCCCTGTGCAAAATCAATCATGGCCCACGTTTTGCCAACTCCCTTTGCACCTTTTAACAGTAATACTTTCTCCTGCTTTTTCTCATACCATTCCATTAAATCATTCATTATGATACGGTACATTGTAAAACCTCCTGCCTTTTCGAACACATTCACAAAATTCTAATCTAATTATAATATAGCATTTTCTCTCCTAAATGTAAACCTGCTTTCATAATTCCACAATACCCCTTTCAGGTTTTCCATATGTCCTCTATAACCATGCCTTTATCAACGCTTTGATCCCCTCTACTATTTCTTTTTCTTTCAAACGGGCAAACCCAAGCAGAATCGTTGGTCTGCGTTTTATATCCCTAATATAATAATCAGATAATGCATATACTTTTACTCCCTGCATTGCTGCTTTTTCTACTAATTCTTTTTCTATTTCCCTTGCATTGGAAACCACATCGCCAAATTGCAGCAATAAATGCAGTCCGGCACTTTCTCCTGTAATTCGAATTGGCAGACCAGAGGTTTTCAATTCCTGTAACAGAATATCATGTTTTGCCTTATAAATTTTCCGCATCCGGTTCAAATGCCGCTCAAAATGTCCCTGTAAAAAAAACTGGCAGATTACATTTTGATCAATCCTGGAAACTGTTGAAAAGTAAAATCCTGCTTCCTTCCGATATTGTTCCAGCATCTTTTCCGGCAATACCATATAACTCATTCGAATTCCTGGTGCAATTGCCTTTGACAAGGTTCCGATATAGATGACCTTCCCAAAGAGGTCTTCGCTTTGCAGTGCCGGAATCGGCTTTCCAAAATAACGAAATTCACTGTCATAGTCATCTTCTATGATATACCGTTCTTCCCTTTTATTTGCCCATGCTAAAATCTGCTGTTTCCGACCTGCTGACATAACCGTACCAAGCGGAAAATGATGTGACGGCGTGACGTACACAATTTCTGCATCTGTATGCTCCAACAAATCCACCCGAATTCCCTGTTCATCCACTTCAACCGGAGTAATCGAATATCCCATGCTTTTAAAAATGGTATATGCCTGCTTATAAACAGGATTCTCCATAGCAAATGCCATTTGTCTGTTAAATATCCGGCTTAACAGTAAAAGCATATAATCGCTTCCAGCCCCAATGATAATTTGTGACGGTTTACACTTAATTCCCCTTGCCTGATACAGATAATTCTGAACTGCCTTTCTTAACTGCTCGTCCCCCTGACCGCTTCCTGCTAAAAACAATTCCTTATTGTCATCAATCAGACATTCCTTCATTAACTTTCTCCACTTCCCATAAGGAAAGTAATCCATATCCACACCACTGGGAGAAAAATCAATTCCACAGACTGCATTTACTCTGTCTTCCTCTTTCTGTTTTCGGAAATTTTTTTCATTTCCTTTCTTCTCTTCCTCCTCTGGTTTCGGTATACCGTTGACTTTTATCCCTTCAAGGTATAACGTTTCCAAAGCACAGACAAAATATCCTTTTTTCGGAACGGACTCAATATATCCCTCTGACAATAGCTGTCCATATGCCATATCGATCGTGTTACGGCTCACTTCCAGATGTGCTGCCAGCCCTCTGCTGGAAGGTAATTTGGTTCCGCATAAAAGATTCCCATTTTTAATCTCTTCCCGAATATATTTGTAGATTTGCTCATACATCGGTTCTTTACTTTTCATATCAATTGATATTATCAGCATTTTATACTTTATCTCTCCCCTTTATTACAATTTTAAGAAGTAATATTCTTGTAACATAGAAAAAAATAATGCATAAGCATACAATAGTACAATGAATAACAACTGATATGCTCATGCATTTCCATTCATTTAATAATTCCGCCACAAGCGGCTAGGATTCCCAAGTGCTACCGCTTCCTGCAAAATTATAGACATGCGGATACGAATCCCAAAAGTTTCTCACCTAAATTACATAAATACCAGACCATCATCTTCATCCTCTTTGCTGATAGACAGCATACTATCACCATTGCTGCCGGAGATTAATAAGGTAAGACCAATATTCTTTCCTGATTTCTCGCCGGTTGCTACATAAATTTCTCCGGACTCTACCAGCGTAAGTGCAATCTGAAGAGCCTGCTCTTTAAATCTCATTAACTCTCTTCGATCAATTGAACTTAACTTAAATAAATACTGATTCTTTGTACTGATTAAAAGAATACTATACTTGTTGTTTCCTGCCCTTCTGGTCAGCATGCCGGAACCAACCATTCTGGAATTTGCCACCAGTATCTCTGCGTTCTCCTCATCTGCATATTCCTGATAAATAAGATCAAATATCTTGTTATATTCCTCCTCAGAATCTACACGTACCGGCATCTCTGCCACAGCAAACTCAACAACGGAATCTGCAAATCGAATCGTGCCACCTTCATCATTAATTACTGCAGTACAGCTTTTCGGAACCTGTAAACGGAAAAACTTATTCTGGATTACCTTATTGGCAGAATTCTCCACCGGATTTAAAAGCTCTTTAAACTGTTCTTCTATTAAATGCATACAACTCAGTGCACCAACGTCACCCTCTTTTACAATCTCTATTAATCCCTTATATAAATGCAGTATTTCATCATCTAACTGAGGCACTAAGGTAAGCAATTGTTTTACTGCCGGAGCAGAGCCTTTTCTCGCAACATCATAATACAGCTTTAATTTTTCTTCATCCGAAACACCCTTCGAAATCTTATGAGAGATAACCTGATACAAATATTCTCTGCTAAAATCCTCATACCCGGCTTCATACGCTTTAAAGAAATAATCCAAGCTCTTAACAGGACCCGCAAAACCTTCTTCTTTTTCTTTTGCCTCACAATATGCCCCATACTCATAAGCCGCCTGTACACTGCCTAAATCAATTGCACGTAAAAATGCCTGTTCAATCTCCTCATCATCAGCAAGATAGAATACCTGTTCTTTTTTATTCATTGCAATCTTGAGTGCTGTTTCCGCATTGCCTTGTTGTACTTCTTTTTCCCACTTTTCTATGATTGACTGAAGCTGTACCGGTTCTCCTAAATTCTTAATATCTTCAATATAAGGCTCTGCCTCAAGAATATTATTTTCCAATGCCTTTTTCAGATAGGTTAATGCTTTCTCACCGTCACGTTTTCCATTCGCCAGTCCATAATAATAAAATCTTCCAAGGTAGAACGGCACTCTCTTATGGCCTAACCGGTCTGCATGCTCATACCACACCCTTGCCTCCACGTAATCTTTTAACTGCTGATCATAGATTGTACCAATCAAAAATGCCAGGTCTGGGTCTTTATTCGAATCAAACAATTGTTTTGCATACGTAATCGTTTTATTAATATCGCGATAAGGACTATCCTCATCATAATAAAGCTCAATTAATAAATAACTTGCCTTGGTGCTCCCATTCTGTAATGCAATCATTGCATTATGCATTGCCTTATCATAATCTTCCATATTATAATAGTATACTGCCTCATTATAATACTGAATTTCGGTACGGTTTGCACTTTTATCACTTACTAATGTCGGTTTCACAAAAGCAAAAGAATTTGCAACCTCAAAAATAATCTCGTGATATTGCTCCATAATCTCCATAGTAGAACATATAAAACGCATACATGCCCACCTGTTTTTTTGTTTAAACACAAACGTTACAATACCCTTATCCATTTCTTTATGATAAAAACGGGCGGATATTCCGTTGGCATATTCTGTAATATAAGGTGTAATAGTTAATTCATAATCATATGCCTCGTTCTGATAATACAAAAAGTCATCCAATTTACGCTCGGATTCTTTGGGTACAGTTGTATACGTAACATATATTGCAAAATCTGTATAAGTATGACTCGGGGCATAGTATTCTTCATCTGTTTCCACATCAATACTTTTTACCCAGTCCTTGGGAATCTTATGAATATAACCATCCACCTGATCATGAACATAACCATACTGATATTGAAGTGTTGCAGCATCTAACGGCTTATAACGGAATTCTATTCCTTTTGCTTTCCGGCGTTCAGAAATCTGGGAGTATATTTTGTCCTTTTCCTCAAACTCGATGCTGTCTGCATGAGTTGCGTGATACTCAATCCGCTCTACTTCCGCCTTTGCTTTATCGTCACCCTTGTCAGCCAGTTTCTGATACCATGACTTCGCTTTATCAATATCAACAGGAACAATATATTCGCCCTTTTGTCCGTTTTCATCCATACGGTTTAACCCGTTTTCATAAATATCGCCAAGACGCATATATGCCTGCCTGATACCGTAAAAAGCTGCCTTTTCCAAATAAGTAATTGCTTTCGAATAATTCTGGAGGTCTAACATAATTAATCCAAGCTTATAAAACAATTCTCCATCCTCCATAAGCTTAATATATCGTTCGTAATACTTAGCAGCTAATTTCCTGTCTGTCCGGGCCTGAATCTGCTTATACTTTCCTGTTTCATAAACCTCACCGAGAATTTTCAATGCATTACAACCATAATGCTGATACCGGAGTTCCATGATCCCGATATCCGCAATCTGGTTCAATACCTTAATTGCTTCCTCCGAAATACCGTGTTCAATCAATTCCATAGCCTTGTTGTACTGCTTTTCAACGTTATTACTATGTTCCTCTTCCTTATTTGCTGACTTTTTCATAAACGGAATTTTATCCAGAAAATTTGAAAAACGACCCATTTTCCTCACCTGCTTCTTTTATATTCTGTAAGTGGTATGCTACCTAAAATATTTTTAAAAAATGCTGCCTTAGCCGCACTGCTAAACTATAAATAATTTTATCACAGTGTCAGCTAAAGGGCAATAGAATAAGATAAGAAAACAAAGAAAAAAGAGACCGCCTGTTGAATCATTTTCACTGTGCCTTTTGAAGATATCCCGCAAGTTCCTCCACAGCCAAAGCTTCATCTACTCCGTCAGCACATACTATAACTTCCTTATCCTGCTCCAGTCCCAAGCTCATCATCCCCATAATACTCTTGGCATTAATCTTCTTTTCATCCGCCTGAATAAAAACACTGCTTTCAAAAAGACTTGCCTTTTGAACAAGCACTGCCACCGGTCTTGCCTCTGCATCTGCTTTCAAATTAATTTTTATTGTCTTACTAACCATATCCTTTTCCTCCTTAAATCAGGTTATCTTCTCTTAATTTTTTTGCAATACTGCTTATTTTTCTTAGTCTATGATTCACACCAGACTTTGATACTGGTGGATTCAGCATTTCTCCAAGCTCTGCTAAATTCGCATCGGGTTCCTGCAGGCGCAATTCAGCCAGCATTCTCAAAGAATTATTTAAATATTTTAAACCTTTGGTTTTTTCAATATACTCTATATCCTCAATCTGCCTTCTTGCAGCATTTACCGTCTTTTGAATATTGGCTGCTTCACAATTGACTCTTCTATTAATATCATTCCTCATATCTTTGATAATTCTTACATTCTCCATGTCCATCAGACTGACATAGGCTTCCATGACATTCAGAATATCTACAATCATAGAACTTTCCTTCAAATAAACAACGTAATATTTCTTTCTTTTTACTACCTTCGCATCCAAAGAAAAACTGTTAATCACTTCTGCAACAACTTCTGCCATATCTTTATTTTGTACCACTATCTCAAAATGGTACGCCTTATTCGGATCATTTACGGAACCAGCCGCCAAAAAAATTCCCCGGATAAATGCTTTTTTACAACAATCCTTTTGAAGCACCTGTCTCGGAAAATGACAGTTTTGCAGAGAAACACCCTTCGAACATACATAGATGTCATTGTCCTCATCTATAGTCCGAAGTTCTTCCTCTTCCAACCAGTTTTCTTCCAGCCAGTCTACATAGTCAGACAATTTTATTGTCTGTAAGAGCACATCAATCATCATCTCATTATCTATTGCAATATATTTGGGATGTCTTATAAAGATTACTCTTTCTTCAAATAATTTATGAAATAACTGACAGATTTTATCTGCAATCAATTTATTCTCGGGTTTTAATATCAGCTTAACCCGGCTATTTTTTAATTCTACTTCTCCCGTTGCGAGCACCAATGCTAATAATTCGGCAATCTGGCAATGCCTTCCGGCACTGTTATGTTTTCCTATTTCTTCTTTTACTTTTGTTGAAAATGACATAATCATTAACTCCTTCGGACTGTGTCTTTTTCAATATCCCTGTGTTCAATCCTTACACTATATGGTAAATCCCGCAATTCCCTATAAATCCAGTTTGCAAGTGTTACGGAACGATGTTTTCCTCCTGTACAGCCGATTCCGACCACAAGACCGTTTTTACCTTCTTTTATGTAATTTGGAATTAAAAATTCCAACAAATCTGCCACCCTGTTTAAAAACTCTTTCGATTCATCATACTGCATGACAAAATGCTGAACCTCTTCATCATTGCCCGTTAAGGTTTTCAGGTTTAAATCATAATAGGGATTAGGCAGAAACCTTACGTCAAATACCAAGTCTGCATCTTTTGGAATTCCGTATTTAAACCCAAAAGAAACAACCGTTACAATAAAATTATTATATTCTGCATTTTCAATAAATATTTTGTCAAGCTCTGCCTTTAATTCTCTGGTAAGCAGACTCGTAGTATCAATAATATAATCTGCTTCTTTTCTTAAAAATGCAATCCGGCTGCGCTCTTTCTTAATCCCTTCTTCAATCCGTCCGCTTCTGGCAAGTGGGTGATTCCTCCTCGTTTCCTTATATCTTTTAATCAAAACATCATCATTCGAGTCCAAAAACAAAATCTCGTAATCATATCTGAATTTTTTAAGTTCTAAAAGACATTCCGAAAGCTGCTCTAAATAAACACCACTCCGGATGTCCACACCAATCGCTACATCATTTGTGTCGTTATCTGCATCATAAGCAATCTGTGCAAATCGTTTGATCAACTGTATAGGCAGATTATCAACGCAAAAATATCCCATATCTTCTAATGTCTTTAGTGTTGTACTTTTTCCAGCACCGCTCATGCCGGTCACTATTACGAATCTCATATGGCAGACCTCAAAAAAATTATTTCCTTCCTCATAATCATTCACCACTTCTTATAGAAACAGACTGTATCTTCCCTCTGATCGATCAGTTTTCCTGTCTTCCTACCAGCCTTATTTCCGGCTCTAATTCCACCTGGAATTTCTCATATACTTTCTTTTTTACATCTGTAACGAGCTGCAAAACATCTGCGGCCGTGGCATTCCCTCTATTAATCACAAATCCACAATGTTTTTCAGAAACCTGTGCACCACCAACCTGATAACCGCACAAACCGGCATCCATGATCAACTTGCCGGCAAAATAACCCTCCGGACGTTTAAATGTAGACCCAGCACTCGGAAATTCTAACGGCTGTTTTTTCCTTCTGGCCGTTGCAAGTTCCTGCATTCTTTCTTCAATCACCTTTTTATCTCCCTGTGTCAGGGTAATCGTTGCCCCTAATACAAGCAGCTTTTGCTCTGTCAAAATACTGTGGCGATAAGAAAATTCCATCTCATCACAGGACTTTTCCAAAAGATTGCCATCCTCATCCATTAACTGTACAGACGTAATAATATCCTTCATCTCACCACCATAAGCTCCGGCATTCATCATAACTGCCCCACCAAGGGTTCCTGGTATTCCCGCTGCAAACTCAAATCCATTAAGACCTTTTTCCTTCACCGCATACCCAATTTTTGAAAGCATAACGCCTGCCTGTGCCTTAACCTGATTCCCATCAATCGAAAAATCAGAGTAATTATCATAAATCTGAAGAACAACCCCCTCCATACCTGCGTCACTTACCAACAGATTGCTTCCACGACCCAGTACAAAGTACGGAACTTCCCTCTCTTTACAAAGTCTCACAATTTGACGGATTTCCTCGGTTGTCTCTGGAATCACAAAAATCTGTGCAGGACCCCCAATCCGAAAAGTAGTATGATTTGCCATCGGTTCCTGCAAACGAATATTTAATTTCCCAACTATTCCACACAGTTCATCTATAAATTTCTGATTCATACGCATCCTTACCGGCTATTTTAATCCCCGCGAGCAATGAGCCAAGTGGCTGCTTGCAGTGGGATTGTTGACTTCTCACTCTGCCAAAATATTTTCATACTTTTCTATTATATTCTATCCGCTACCGTAAAATCAATGTAAGATATAACGAAAAAAATGGAGAGAAGTACTCCCCATTCGTCTTTTTTACTAATTTCCTATTTTTTATTTGTCAGAATTGCCTCCGCACATCCATATATCCCTGCATCATTTCCCAGCGTTGCCAGTACAAATTTAGTATTTTTGCATGCATGGAATACATACTGCTGATAATATTTCGCTGTTGTCTCCAGTAAAATATCCCCTGCTTTCGATACTCCCCCACCAATTACAAAAACCTCCGGGTCACACACACAGGAAATCGTCGCCAATGCTTTACCTAATGTCTTACCGTGATCCTCTACCAGCTCAAGAGCAAGATCATCTCCTTCTTTTGCTGCATCAAAAATTTCCTTAGCGGATATATACTGTACATTTCTAAGTTTAGACGGCCTGTCCGTATTATTCAACACACGTTTTGCCATTCTGGTAATTCCGGTTGCAGAAGCATATTGCTCCAGACATCCCTTTTTGCCACAGCCACAGACCTCTGTCTCATCATCATCCACACAAATATGTCCGATTTCCCCGCCAGCTCCGTTATCTCCGGATAACATTTTACCGTTCCAGATAATACCGCCGCCTACACCGGTTCCAAGTGTAACCATCACAATGGACTGATATCCTTTTCCTCCACCCTGCCACAGTTCTCCCAAGGCTGCCATATTTGCATCGTTTCCCACCTTTGCAGGAAGTCCCAGCAAACGTTCAATCTCTTCTTCCACATTAAATACACCCCAGCCAAGGTTTACACAGCGCAGAACCGTTCCATCATCTTTGATCGGTCCGGGAACACCGATTCCGATGCCTGCCACGTCTTCTTTTTCAATGGATTTCTCCGCCAGCTTTGCCTCAACGGATGCCGCAACATCCGGTAAAATAAAACATCCACCTTCATCCTTACGGGTTGTAATCTCCCATTTATCAAGCAATTCCCCCTCTACCGTAAAAAGTCCAAGTTTAACGGTTGTTCCTCCAATATCCACTCCAAATACATACTTTTTCATATACAGCCTCCTGTTTATTTGTTTTTATTCATATTATTGGTAACACGGTTATATAACTCCTGTGCCGCGTTATATCCCATCTCTTTCTGTCTATGATTAACCGCCGCTGATTCCACAATAATTGCAAGATTACGTCCCGGACGAATCGGAATATTATGGGATACGATCTTATTACCGAGGAACTCTGTATATTGATCCTCTAAACCAAGACGGTCGTAGTTATTTTCTTTATTCCATTCCTCCAAATTAATTACAAGATCAATCGACTGCGTCATTTTTACACATTCAGCACCAAATAATGCCTTTACATCAATCATGCCAATCCCTCGCAGCTCTATAAAGTGACGGATAATATCAGGAGCAGTTCCCACCAGGGTATCATCTGAAACCTTCTTAATCTCTACCACATCATCCGATACAAGGCGGTGTCCCCGCTTAATTAATTCGAGGGCTGCCTCTGATTTTCCAATCCCGCTTTCCCCCATAATCAAAACACCTACACCATATACATCCACCAATACCGCATGAATTGAAATCCTCGGAGCCAGTTCCACATGCAGCCAGCGCACCGTCTCATGCACAAAAGCAGATGTTGTTGCGTCCGAAGTAAGAACCGGAACTCCATACTTTCTTCCCGCTTCAATCACAAAATCCTGAGGCTTCAATCCCCGGCAGAATACCAGACACGGAATCTTATGCTGAAACAGTTTATCAAAGATCAGAGCACTTTCATCTGCATCATGTATACTGGTAATATACGCATGCTCCACATTTCCACAAATCTGAATACGATTTGCGTCAAAATGCTCAAAGAAACCGGAAAGCTGTACTGCAGGACGGTTAATATCCGGATCCGTAATCAGAATCTTGTCTGTATCAATTTCCGGCAGATAATTTACAAGATTCAGCTTATCAATCAATTGGGTGAGTGTTATTGAATACATGGTATCCCTCCTATTCTCCTACCGGCACACCGGTTTTATACTCATCCTCCATTATAATCTATCTTTCCAAAATAATCTATAAAAATTAATACTATTATTTACGGGTAAAAATGTATTATCCATTCTCCCTATGGAAGAATCGGTATATTTCCTCTGCCAACTGGGAAGTAATCCCTTTTACCCCGCAAAGCTCCTCTATTGTTGCATTTTTTATCTTTTCAATCTCCTTAAAATGCTGCATCAATGCCTTACGCCTTGCAGGTCCTATCCCGTTAATATCATCTAAAATGCTTCTTACCTGTTCTTTTCCCCTCAGCAGTTTGTGATAGGTAATCGCAAAACGGTGTGCCTCATCCTGAAGTCTGGTTACCATTCCAAAAACTTCGCTGTTTCTTGGAAAAGAAATCTCTTCATTATTATAATACAGTCCTCTCGTTCTATGATTATCATCCTTTACCATACCACATACCGGAATATGGATATCCAATTTCTCCAATACCTTTAATGCTACATTTACCTGACCCTTTCCACCATCCATCATCAACACATCCGGATAGACAGAAAAGCGATCATCTGTAAATCTCCTTGTTAACACCTCCTCCATACTTTTATAATCATCTGGTCCGGTGACTGTACGGAGTTTAAATTTACGGTAGGCATTTTTCTTAGGCCGTCCCTTCTCAAATACTACCATAGAGGCCACAGATTGGAATCCGCTGGTATTCGAGATATCAAACGCTTCCATACGGGATGCTGAAGGAATCCCTAATAAATCTGCCAGTTCTTTTACCGCCCCGGTTGTTCTGGCTTCTTCCCTCTTAAGCTTTTCCAAATCCCTGGAAAGAACTACCCCGGCATTTTCTCTGGCAAGGTCTATCATTTTCGACTTTTCACCCTTCATAGGCGTAATGATATGTACCCGTCCGCCTCTTTTTTTCCCTAACCATTGTTCTAACAGGTCCTTATCCTCCACCGCAAATTCAGTTAACAATTCATTGGGAATAAACGGCGTTCCGGCATAATACTGTTTAATAAATGCCTCCATGATCTGGGAACCACTATCTTTCCCTGTATGCTCCATATGAAAATGTTCCCTGCCGAGCAGTCTGCCGTCCCTGACAAAAAATACAGAAACTACCGTTTCCTCCTCTTTCCTTGCCATAGCAATCACATCTCGGTCAGTTCCACTGGTTTTAACTGCCCGCTGGGAACCTGTTACATGCTTCACACTCTCTATCAGATCCCGATATTCCGCTGCCTCCTCAAATTCATATTCTGCCGCTTTTTGTTTCATTTTTTCCTCTAGTACAGATAGTACTTTCTTATAATCACCATTCAAAAATGCAAGGAGCCGCCGGATTCTCTTTCCATATTCCTCTTTTGAAATATATCCCTGACATGGCCCCGCACACTGCTTCATCTGATAATAAAGACATGGTCTTCCTTTTCCCATCTCCTTAGGAAGTGATTTGTTACAAGTTCGAATTCCATAAAGCCTTTTTACCAGTTCAATTGTATCCTTTACCGCTCCTGCACTGGTATATGGTCCAAAGTATTTTGCTCCATCCCGCTTCATCTGCCTTGCCAATAACACTCTGGGAAAATCCTCCTGTACTGTCACCTTCATAAAAGGATAACTCTTGTCATCCTTTAACATCGTATTATATTTCGGATGGTGTTCTTTAATCAGATTGTTTTCCAGCACCAAAGCTTCTAATTCCGAATCCGTGACAATATATTCAAAATAGTGAATCAGGGTGATCATTTTTTCGATTTTCGGACTCCTGTTATTAATTTTTCGGAAATATGAACTGACCCTTCGCTTTAAATTAATCGCTTTCCCCACGTAAATGATCTCATCATCTTTTGCATGCATCAGATAAACCCCGGGCGAATCCGGCAATTTCTTTAATTCTTCTGCTAAAATAAATCCTTCTTTCACTCTTCTCTCCTCATTATAAAAATATAAGGGTCTGGAACAAATATATCCTCTTCCAAACCCTTAGGAACGATTCCTATGTTTTTACATTTAGTTCCTTACATAATTACAAACCGTCTGTGGACCCACTTTCTTCTTTTTCTTCTGCCGCTGCTTTTAATGCCATACCGGTAACCTCCTCAAATATCTTCATAAACTCTTTACCGGTAATGGTTTCTTTCTCGATTAGATATTTTGCCAGTGCATCCAGTACCTCTTCATTCTCTTTTAACAGGTTATACGCCTGCTCGTAGGATCTCTTTATGATTTCCCGAACCTCATTATCAATTTGCGTAGCAGTTTCTTCGGAACAGTTCATAACAGCTCTCCCATCCAGATAACGGTTCTGTACAGATTCCAAAGCGACCATTCCCATTTTATCTGACATACCATACATGGTTATCATAGCCCTTGCCATTTTGGTTGCCTGTTCAATATCATTGGAAGCCCCCGTTGTTACCGACTCAAACTTAATTGCCTCTGCTGCACGTCCTGCTAAAAAGGTTACAATATCCGCTTCCATTTCCTGCTGGGAATTTAGATATTTTTCTTCCTCCGGCACCTGCCATACATACCCCAAAGCACCCATGGTTCTCGGAACAATCGTAATTTTTTGCACCGGCTCCGTATGTTTTTGCAGTGCTGTACAAAGTGCATGACCGGTTTCATGATAAGCAACAATCTGCTTCTCCTTCTTACTTAAAATTCTATCCTTCTTCTCTTTGCCTGCAAAGACGACCTCTACTGCCTCAAACAAATCCGTCTGACTGACACACTCTCTGCCTGCCTTTACTGCTGCAAGTGCCGCTTCATTAATAATATTCGCAAGGTCTGCACCAACTGCACCGGAAGTGGCAAGTGCAAGTTCTTTGAAATCTACGGTTTCATCCATGCGTACATTTTTGGAATGCACTTTTAACGTTTCCACTCTTCCCTTCAAATCTGGTTTTTCTACAATAACACGGCGGTCAAAACGCCCTGGACGAAGCAGAGCTTTATCCAGTATTTCTGGACGGTTTGTTGCTGCTAAAATCACAATACCCTTAGACGTATCAAATCCGTCCATCTCCGAAAGGAGCTGATTCAGCGTCTGTTCCCTTTCAGAATCCCCACCGCCATACTTGCTGTCCCGGCTTCTGCCGATTGCATCAATCTCATCGATAAATATAATACATGGTGCCATGGAATTTGCCTGTTTGAATAAATCCCTTACACGGGAGGCACCTACACCTACATACAATTCTACAAAATCGGAACCGGAAAGGGAGAAGAACGGAACATTTGCCTCTCCTGCCACTGCTTTCGCAAGAAGCGTCTTACCGGTTCCCGGAGGTCCAACCAATAATGCTCCCTTTGGCAGCTTTGCACCAATTTCCAGATACTTCTTGGGATTATGAAGAAAATCTACCATTTCCTTTAAAGATTCTTTGGATTCCTCCTGACCAGCTACATCCGCAAATGTAACACCTGTCTTTTTCTCTACATACATTTTGGCATTGCTTTTTCCAACACCCATCATACCGCCGCCCTTTGACATAGAACGCATAAACAGCCATATGATCAGATAAAATACACCAATCATCAATACCCATGAAAGAATATTGCCAATGATTGCGGAGCTGCTTTCATCTACTGCTGTATAATCCAATTCTCCCTTTTCCTTCGCATCCTCCAAGCGGTCCACCAGATTAATATCCGAAATTCGGATAGCATAATAGGTCTTTTTTGACGTACCCTTTTTGTCTTTCTCTTTCTTTGGTGTAATCTCAACAGTCGAACTATAAATTTTAACAGATTCCACGGTTCCTTTATCTATCATATCTAAAAAACGGCTATAGGATATTTCCTCCTTTTGTCCGTTCTGATACTTGCTGTAGACAAAATAAAAAAGTAATGTCAATCCAATAGAAATCAATAACATAAATAAAAAACTTTTATTTGGTGATTTTTTCCCACTGCCATTCTGATTATTTTCATTTTGCTGGTTATTATTTTCTTCCAAATTTTTATCCTCCTGCTGTAGTTTTCCTATTAGAATAATTTGTGTAAAGCAGTCTTAGCTTATACCTTTTTGCATGAAATTCCAATATCGTTCTAACCTTCTATAGCTGTTCTCATGATAATTTGATTCAGCATTTTTTATTATAAGGGTTATTTCCTAATTTATCAATTGAATTTTCATGTATATTTTGTGAAGTAAAAAAAGGGAAATTCCTGCTGTTTTTTATCATTTTTGAGTGTCAGGCATTTTTGAATTGACTAACCCATTTATTTCATATAAAATAAATGATATGTATGTCTATATTTGTGCGAAATATATCAGTTAATGTATTACTTATTCACAGGAAGCAGACAATATAACTATCAACCAATTTTACGGAGGAAAAATAAATGGCAGTCAAATATGTATTTGTTACAGGCGGTGTTGTTTCCGGACTGGGAAAAGGAATTACGGCAGCCTCATTGGGACGACTTCTAAAAGCCAGGGGGTATAAAGTCACCTGTCAGAAGTTTGATCCCTATATCAATATCGATCCGGGAACCATGAATCCAATCCAGCACGGAGAAGTATTCGTAACAGATGACGGTGCGGAGACAGATCTGGATCTTGGACATTATGAACGTTTTATTGACGAAAACTTAAACAAAAAATCAAACGTTACAACAGGAAAAGTATACTGGAGTATTCTGCAAAAGGAACGCCGCGGAGATTTCGGAGGACATACCGTTCAGGTTATTCCCCATATTACGAATGAGATTCAGAGCCGCTTTTACCGTAATCTGGATTCCGCCGAAACGGAATTTGCCATCATTGAGGTAGGGGGAACGGTAGGCGATATTGAAAGCCAGCCTTTCTTAGAAGCAATCCGCCAGTTCCAACATACGGTCGGTCATGAAAACTGCATTATGATCCACGTCACTTTGATTCCTTATTTAAAGGCATCCGGCGAAATGAAAACAAAGCCGACCCAGGCCAGTGTCAAAAACCTTCAATCTTTGGGTATCCAACCTGATATTTTAGTCTGCCGTTCCGATTACCCTCTGGATGACGGAATGAAAGATAAAATCGGCCTGTTTTGTAACGTTCCAAGCAAAAATGTAATTCAGAATCTGGATGTTGACGTATTATACGAAGTTCCTCTTGCAATGGAAAAGGAAAAACTGGCAAATGCAGTCTGCAAGTGTCTGAACGTAGATTGTCCGGAACCGGATCTTGATGAGTGGATTGCGATGATTGACAGATGGAAACATCCCATTAAGAAAGTCAGAATTGCACTGGTTGGCAAATATGTTTCTCTGCATGATGCATATATCTCTGTCGTGGAAGCCCTCAAGCACAGTTCTTTCGCCTGCAACTCCGACTTGGAAATTATGTGGATAGATTCTGAATTGTTAAATGATGACAACGTAACCGAAACATTAAAGAACGCGGACGGAATCATTGTTCCGGGTGGATTCGGTGACCGGGGTATCGAAGGAATGATCAGTGCAATCCGTTATGCCAGAGAAAATAACGTACCTTATCTTGGTCTTTGTCTGGGCATGCAGCTTACCATTGTAGAATTCGCCAGACATGTCATTGGTTACCACGATGCACATTCCAGTGAATTTAACCCAAGCAGTGTCCATCAGGTGATTCATATCATGCCGGATCAGGACGGGGTTACTGATCTGGGGGGGACGTTACGTCTGGGATCCTATCCCTGTGTGCTAAAAGAAGGTTCTAAATCCTATGCATTATACGGTACAAAGGAGATTGCAGAACGTCACCGACACCGCTATGAAGTGAATAATGATTACCGTGAGGCACTTACTTCAAACGGTATGGACTTGGTGGGACAGTCGCCCGACGGTCATATTGTGGAAATGATTGAACTTCCATCCCATCCATGGTTTATCGGAACCCAGGCACACCCGGAATTCAAGTCAAGACCAAACAAACCTCATCCTTTATTTAAAGGATTTATTTCTGCCGCTCTTGACTATCAGGAACGCAGATAACTAAAAAGCACAAACATACCCGTCTAACTTTCCTGACACTTCCGTATGTTTGTGCTTTTCTACTATCTGACCGGAATATTTTTATATAGAAGTCCCACTTTTTTCATTAATAAAAATCTAATGTTTGTATAATCTTTTGATAATCCGTAAAATAGGTCATTCCCACAATCCGATTTGTTGTATCATTTATCGTAAGTGCGATACAATCATTCTGTTTTTCATTATAATAAAAATATGTTGTCGTCTTCCCCTCTGCCATATCATTAATAACCGAAAAGAAATCCTCAAAGGAATACGTCATATGATCATAAGCATATTTTTCCCCATCCCCAATCTGTATTCCAAACATTGTATATGCTTTACTCTCTACCTGGACTCCAATCTGCCTGCCATTCAGATACACAATTCCGATATCCTCAGCCGCTTTAACAGTAACTGTTCCCACCCCATACTGATGAACTCTGGAAACCCATTCCGGATGATCTGTAAAAGTCACTCCAAGTTCTGTCCCAATGCTATCCGCATTACCGGTTAAGAAAGGGGTAATATCCTCTCCCTCTGGCATCGCAACTGATACAATCGCTTTACCAACACCAATCACAACCAGCCCTACTATAAACAATATAATTATTGTCCGAACAGCAGACAGAGCAAGACTTTTCTGATTTTTCTTCGCTTCTCCTGTTTCAATATTGGTATGGTTTATCGTTACCGTCTGATAAGGTTCCTCTTCCGGGCTCCAATTCTCCATGAAAGAGCTTCCTGCCTGTTGCATCTCCCCTGATAGTGCTTTACTTTCTTCTTCCTCTTTAAACCTAAGTTCCATACTTCTCTCCCCTCTTATCCGTAAATTATCTATATTTTGTTTCACGAATGGCTTTGCGTACAGGCAAAACAAACGAAGGAGATACTGATAATTCATCAACTCCCATTTTTATAAACTGTTCAATCAGCGTAACATCTGCCCCCAATTCACCACAGATTCCAACCCAGCAGTTTTCCTTATGTGCGTTGTCAACTACCATTTGAATCATTCTAAGAATTGCCGGATGGTGCGGATCATAAATGTGATCCAGCTTTGCATTCTGACGGTCAATTGCCAGTGTATACTGTGTCAGGTCATTCGTTCCGATACTAAAAAAATCAACCTCTTTTGCCAGTAAGTCACTAATCATAACCGCTGCAGGAGTCTCAATCATAATGCCAAGCTCCACATCTCCGTATGCTATATGGACCGAATCTAATTGAGCCTTTACTTCCTCTACAATTTTTTTAATCTGCATAACTTCTTCTACAGAAATAATCATGGGAAACATAATCGAAATACTGCCATAGGCAGAAGCCCTGTAAAGTGCACGCAGCTGTGTCTTAAAAATCTCTACACGATCTAAACAGATGCGGATTGCCCGATAACCCATGGCAGGGTTTTCCTCATGTTCCATGCCAAAATAGGGCACCTGTTTATCTGCACCAATATCCATCGTCCGGATTACCACTTTTTTCCCTGCCATATTCTGAGCCACAGTTTTATATACCTGAAACTGTTCTTCTTCTGTTGGGTAATCATCCTTTTCCAAATACAAAAATTCACTCCGGAACAATCCGATTCCCGCTGCATCATTTGCCAGTACATTTGCTACATCTGCTACACTTCCGATATTCGCATATAACTTAATATGCCTTCCATCTACCGTCACATCAGTCTGTCCCTTTAATTGGGAAAGCAGTTTTCCTGCTTCTTCCTCTTTTTTCTTCTCTTCCTCGTATTTCTTAAGCACTGTCCCATCCGGATCTACGAGTAAAATTCCCTGTTTCCCATCCACTACCGCCATTTTCCCGTTCCATTCCTTTTTAATGTCAACTCCAATCAAAGCCGGAATATTCATGGTTCTTGCAAGAATCGCCGTATGGGAATTGGAAGAACCGAAACGAGTGACAAATGCCAGCAGTTTGGATTTATCCATCTGAACGGTCTCACTCGGAGCCAAATCTTCTGCTACCAGAATGACTGGCTCCTCTCCGATCTCTCCTGTATTTCCCTGTCCCTGCAATACCCTGATCAAACGGTCTGAAATATCCTTAATATCTGCTGCCCTTGCCTTAAAATACTCATCATCCATCTCGGTAAACATAGCAGAAAAATTGTCTCCGGTAGCTGCAACCGCAAATTCCGCATTCACACTATTTTTACGAATCATATTATATACAGAATCCGTATAGTCCTCATCTTCTAGCATCATGGTATGCACTTCAAAGATCGCTGCGTTGGTCTCACCGACTTCTTCTGCTGCTTTATCACATAATTCCCTTAGCTGCTCTATCGCCTTTGCTTTTGCGGCCTCATACCTTGCAATCTCTGCTTCGTTGTCCTCAATCTTTTCTCTCTTTACCTGCTGCTGCTTTTTCGAATAAAACAGAATTTTCCCGATCGCAATCCCCTTAAAAATTGATTTCCCATTAAACTGTTCCATCCTGACCTCCTTTTAGCCGTACACAAAGAAATAATAAAGAGCCTGTTTACAGATTTCTCTTCATAAACTCCTGTATTTTTGCAATTGCCTCATCTTCATCCTCCCCATCTGCCCTCACAATCACTTCCATACCACATTTCACACCTAGCCCCATAACCGCCATCAATTTGGAGGCATCTGCACTTTTGCCATTTGCCTCCAATGTAATTTTGGAAGTAAATGCCTTTGCCTCTTTCACAAGCTGCCCGGCAGGTCTTGCATGAATTCCAATCTCATCTGTAATAACATAGTTAAACTCTTTCATTGCTACATACCTTCTCTTTCTGTCACATTTTAACGATAGATTCAAAATCACATTTTCAAAACTCTATCCTTCCCCATCATTTCTTCCTTTGTTTTTCCCCAATATTTGTTCTCTTATTATAGCAAAGATATATGCCAATATCAATCAAGCCTTCTTTATCATTTCCTCCCTTTTCCTAATATCTGCGAGATTCCATAGGAATATACCTGCATTCCCGCCGTTTTAGTATCCGCATTCTGTGCCGGCTTATTCTCTGTTTTTCTAAAACTACAGGTGGTATTTTTACACTTTTCACATCTATGGCATCCACTCTCCTCCCTCCTATCCTTATATTCAGCCGTAAATACCACACTGTTTAACGGATGAAGCATACCCTTTTCCCACGTTACCGGCAAACGATCAAATAAAGCCAGACAAGCTTTTAACTCCTCTATATTATCATCTCCAAGAAAATGATACTCTGAAAGCCATTTCCTCGTTTCAAAAAAAACGGCTTCGTTTACTTTTTCATATGCCTGGGATAAAAATTCCAGACTAAAGCATTCCAGACTATAAGAAAGTAAAAGATGTCCTGCACCGGCAGTCAGGTTCATCAATTCATCATATCGTTTTCCCAGTGTGACAGCACAGACTGCCTGTTCTTTCTTTAATAAAATTGCCACTTCTGCTTCAACCAACTCTGACAAAATACGGTACTCTGCATCCAGCAGCATTCTATCCTTCTTCTCAAAATGATATCGTTCCATAAAAGAATCTAATTCTACCTCTTTATATGTAATTTTAAAAAAATCCTGTATTTTTTTCATTTTATTATCCTCATCTTTCTTTTCAGTATAGCATATTTTTTTGATAATTTGCCATACTAAACCATATCATTTTTTGGAGGTACAACGTTTTGGAATATTTTACAGTTTTTTATCAATCCCTATTTTCTGTCATTATATTACTTATTCTTACTAAACTGATGGGATACCGTCAGATTTCCCAGCTTAGTATGTTCGATTATATTAACAGTATTACCATTGGCTCTATTGCAGCCGAAATGGCAATTGACTTAGAAGGAAATTATCTAAAACCACTGCTTGCTATGATCGTATATGCTGCCTTTGTTATTATTGTTGCAAAGATTTCACAAAAATCCATCCCATTTAGACGTTTAGTCAATGGCAAAGCTATCATGATCTATCAAAATGGAAGCATCTATAATGAGAATCTTAAAAAGGCAAAAATGGATATCGATGAATTTCTTGTGGAATGCCGTGTGAACGGATATTTTGATCTGTCACAGATTGAAAGTGCAATCCTAGAGCCAAATGGCAAGATCAGTTTTCTCCCAGTAACAGAAGACCGTCCCGCTACACCAAAGGATTTAGGCATTACTCCGACTCAGGAAGAAATCTTTGCAAATGTCGTAGTGGACGGAAAAGTTATGGAGTATAATCTAAAACATGCAGGAAAAGACCGGAACTGGCTTGACCAGCAGTTAGAAGGACAAAATATCAAAAAGCTGGAAGATGTTTTTCTTGCAGTCTGTGATAAGCAGGGCAACTTCCACGTCTTTCAAAAAATGGATCATGCAGTGGACAAGGATTTACTTGGATAATGGTCTACACCCCGGAAGGCTTTAAAATGAATAATTTCTGTAACAGTTCAGCCTAGGACTTTGCACTTGCTGCAAAGTCCGTAAGAATGTGTATATTCTGCCAAGCGGGAATCCGGCTCTTTGCCGAAGGCAAACTTTAAATGAGCCGGATTCCGTAACTATGAAGCCGAAAGCTGAATAGTTACTAATTTCTTATCATTCTATATGATTTTTTCTTGACAAACAGGGAAAAAACACTACTATATTATATAGGCATGCTTTGCATGCTCTTATGAATAAAAGGAATATTATGATAAGAAAGGAATATACATTTATGAAGACACCATTTGTAACAAAAGAACAGCTTGATAAGATTTGCAGCCAATATCCAACTCCTTTCCATCTTTATGACGAAAAAGGAATTCGTGAAAATGCAAGAAAATTAAAACAGGCCTTTTCATGGAATAAAGGCTTTAAAGAATACTTTGCAGTAAAGGCCACTCCTAATCCTACTATTTTAAAGATTTTACAGGATGAGGGCTGCGGAACAGACTGTTCTTCTTATACAGAACTGTTAATGTCTGATAAATGTGGATTTAAGGGAACCGATATTATGTTTTCTTCCAATGATACTCCTAAGGAAGAATTCAAGCTTGCGGCTGACCTAGGTGCGACCATCAACTTAGATGATATTACACATATTGACTTCTTAAACAAAGCTGCCGGTATTCCAAAAAGAATTTCCTGCCGTTTTAATCCCGGCGGAAAATTTGCAATTGCCAACACGATCATGGACAATCCTGGTGATGCCAAATATGGTATGACGAAACCTCAGATGGCAGAAGCCTATAAAAGACTTATGGAACTTGGTGCTGAAGAATTTGGTATCCATGCGTTTTTGGCAAGTAATACCGTAACTAATGAATACTATCCAACTCTTGCAAAAATTTTATTCGAGACCGCTGTGAAATTAAAGAAGGAAACTGGTGCACACATTACCTTCATCAATCTGTCCGGCGGTATCGGAATTCCTTATACACCGGACAAAGAGCCAAATGATATTCTTACTATCGGTGAGGGTGTCAGAAAAGCATATGACGAAGTACTTATACCAGCAGGAATGGGAGATGTTGCTATTTATACAGAGCTTGGACGCTTTATGCTTGCTCCATATGGTCACCTTATAACAAAAGCAATTCACGAAAAACATACTCACAAAGAATACATCGGTGTAGATGCCTGTGCCGTCAATTTAATGCGTCCTGCCATGTATGGAGCCTATCATCATATTACAGTAATGGGAAAAGAAAATGAACCTGCTGACCATGTATATGATATTACAGGTTCTCTTTGTGAGAACAATGATAAGTTTGCAATTGACCGTAAGCTCCCTAAAATTGACATGGGTGACCTTCTTGTAATTCACGATGCCGGTGCACACGGCTTCGCAATGGGATATAACTATAATGGCAAATTAAAATCCTCCGAAATCCTTCTGCGTGAAGACGGAAGCACTGTTATGATCCGCCGTGCAGAAACACCGGAAGATTATTTTGCAACATTAGACGGTTTTTGGGATATCGATCTTTAGGAGGATATTATGAGTAAAACGGGTACACTATCCAAAATGTCCAAGATGATGAAGCGTTTATCCCTGATGCTCCTTCGGAATTTTTTTATTCTTCCCTATCTGTTTATATTGCTGATGCGATATGCTAAATCCGAAAAAGTCAGTGAAGAGAAAAAATATTCCCTGATACGCCAAATAGGATATCGTGGCTGCAATAGCGGAAACATTACCGTACACGGGTATGGTCTTGAAAATCTTCCAAAAAAATCAGGTTACATCATGTATCCAAATCATCAGGGACTCTTTGATGTTATGGGGCTTGTCTACCTTCACAAAGCACCTTTTGGTGTGGTAATTAAAAAAGAAGCCTATGATATTTTCTGCCTTCGCCAGCTTGTCCAGACAATGGGCGGCTTATTTATGGATCGGGAGGATGTGAAACAGGGACTTCAGATCATTAATGAAACCGCAAAGGAAGTAAAAGAAGGCCGTAATTTTGTAATATTTCCTGAAGGTACTCGTTCTAAAAATGGCAATCAATTAGGAGATTTTAAGAGCGGAAGTTTTAAAGCTGCCACAAAAGCTAAATGCCCGATTGTACCGGTTGCAATCATTGACTCTTACCTTCCGTTTGACACCAACTCTATCAAACAGGTAGATGTCCAATTCCACTTTCTTCCACCTATTCCATACGAGGAATACGCCGGCATGAAAACAGCGGAAATTGCAATCACGGTAAAGGACAGGATCGAAAAGGTAATAAAAGAAAATGAACATAACTTTAACCAATAGTATCCAAAAATTAACAGATCAAAAGCCACTGACTCAGGATGAGTTTGTGGCTTTATTAGAAGGAAATTCTCCACAACTACGGGATATTCTGTCAAAAGAGGCAGATCAGGTAAGACGCAGATATTTTGGAAACCGCATCTACATTCGTGGTTTAATAGAATTTTCAAACTACTGCAAAAATGACTGTCTTTACTGCGGTATCCGTAATAGTAATCACAATGTCAAACGCTACCGGTTGACAAAAGAGGAAATCCTCTCCTGCTGTGAACAGGGATATCTTCTAGGCTTTCGCACCTTTGTCCTGCAAAGTGGTGAAGACCCTTATTTTACAGATGAACGAATGGCTGATATCATCTCCTCTATCCACCAAAACCATCCCGACAGTGCCATCACACTCTCACTTGGTGAACATTCAAAGGATAGTTATGAACTATTTTTCAAAGCAGGAGCTGACCGTTATCTCCTCCGCCACGAAACCGCAGACGAAAAACATTATCACATGCTACATCCTGATTCGATGTCCTATAAAAACCGGATGCAGTGCCTAAAAAACTTAAAGGATCTTGGATATCAAACCGGCTGTGGATTTATGGTAGGCTCTCCATTCCAAACAATTGAAATGCTTGCCAGTGACTTACTTTTTATTCAGGAATTTAAGCCTCATATGATAGGCATCGGACCATTTATTTCTCATACTGATACTCCTTTTTCAGACAAAGAAAACGGAACCTTAGAAGATACTTTACTACTCATCAGCATATTAAGGCTAATGCAGCCCACCCTGTTACTTCCCGCCACAACAGCCCTTGGCACAATCTCTCCCAACGGTCGTGAATTAGGGATTCTTGCCGGTGCCAATGTAGTCATGCCGAACCTTTCACCTGTTGCCATCCGTAAACAATACAGCCTATATGACAACAAAATCTGTACTGGTGATGAATCTGCACAATGTATCCAATGTATGAAACAACGCATGGAAAAAATCCATTTTACAATCGTGATCGACCGTGGCGATTGTCCTTCCTTATAGGAAATATATTAAAAAGAAAAGAGGAAAAGAAATGTATAACCCAACATCCCAAAAAGCAGAGGAATTTATTGACCACAGTGAAATAATAGATACCCTATCCTATAGCGATGCCCATAAAAATGATAAGGCACTCATCCTGCAAATCCTTGAAAAAGCGAGGAAAAGAAAAGGACTTTCCCACAGAGAAGCTTCCGTCCTTCTCATGTGTGAAGATGAACATCTCAACGAAAAAATCTATTCCTTGGCAGAGCAGATCAAAAAAGACTTTTACGGCAACCGCATTGTGATGTTTGCACCACTATACCTTTCCAATTACTGCATAAATGGCTGTGTATATTGCCCATATCACATAAAAAATCAACATATTGCCAGAAAGAAACTGACACAGGAGGAAGTACGCAGAGAAGTTACCGCATTACAGGACATGGGACATAAGCGGCTCGCTATTGAAGCCGGAGAAGACCCGTTAAATAATCCAATCGAATATATATTAGAATGTATTCATACCATCTATTCTGTTCATCATAAAAATGGGGATATCCGGCGTGTCAATGTAAATATTGCTGCTACCACGGTAGAAAATTACCGGAAACTGAAAGCTGCCGGCATCGGAACCTATATTCTGTTCCAAGAGACTTACCACAAGGAAAGCTACGAAAAACTTCACCCATCAGGACCAAAACATAATTATGCATATCATACAGAGGCAATGGACCGTGCCATGGAGGGAGGAATCGATGATGTAGGACTTGGCGTCCTATTTGGGCTGGAGCTTTATCGTTATGAATTTGCAGGCTTATTAATGCATGCAGAACATCTGGAGGCAACTCACGGCGTTGGTCCACACACCATCAGCGTTCCCCGGATCCGTCATGCAGATGATATCGATGCAGCCTCTTTCGACAACGGTATTGATGATGATACGTTTGCTAAGATTGTAGCCTGCATCCGGATTGCAGTTCCGTATACCGGCATGATCGTTTCTACAAGAGAAAACCAGACCTGTCGTGAAAAGGTTCTCCATCTGGGTATTTCACAAATTAGTGGCGGCTCTAAAACCTCTGTAGGCGGATACTTTGAAGCAGAACCGGAAAATGCCCGTTCTGAACAATTTGATGTTAATGACAACCGGACTTTGGACGAAGTCGTAAGGTGGCTGATAGAAATGAACTATATTCCCAGCTTCTGTACTGCCTGCTACCGGGAGGGCCGTACTGGAGACCGATTCATGAGCCTTTGCAAAAGCGGACAAATCCAGAACTGTTGCCTCCCGAATGCCCTCATGACTTTAAAAGAGTATTTAGAAGATTATGCCCAGCCTGAAACAGCCAAAATCGGACTTCAATTAATCGAAAAAGAGCTTCTTAATATCCCAAATCCTAAAGTCCGTAATATTGTGGAAGAACACCTAAATGACATCCATTCCGGAAAAAGGGATTTCCGTTTCTAAACAAGTGCCATTATATTCAAACCACATTTATTCCTGCGAGCAATGAGTCAAGTGGACATGCTTACATGTCCATTTGACGAATGCTGCGAGGGTCAAATACCCCGCAGCTCTACTGCGGTGAAAGCATCTCTATATTCAAGTCAACCGGTCCATTGATGCCGGAAATCTCTCCACTCTCTGTATGCTGCCAAATTGAAAACTCATAGGGCCAATCCGGTTCGTCTGCATATTGTGCAAACCAGATCGGGTACTGGTAAATCTGTTCCAGATCAAGATATAGTGCATAGTACATCCGGTTGGTATACATCATAGCCTGATGACCGGATGCTTTAATCGTTTCCAAAAAACCAAGTGCTGCCTGCGTATGCTGTTGGGCAGATAAGTTATTGGTTCTCGCATCCTCTGCCATCGGGTCTTCCCTGTCAAGCACAATCGGATATGACAAATGATAATCCCCTAAACGGCTTAATACAAACTGTGCCTCCTCTACGCCCTCCTCATAGGTTGCTGCCTGTGAATAAAAATATACACCCACTGGCACCTTATTTTCAACAGCACCTTCCATATTTGCTGAATAATAAGCATCTACCACCATTTTCCCACTGGTATAGCCTCGATATCCCAAACGGACAAACGCAAAATCAATCTGTCCTGATGCTTTTTTCCAATCAATTACTCCCTGATGTTCCGAAACATCAATTCCTACTTTCTTTTGGGAGCCATCCTCTGCAATATAATTCTTCAATTTTCCACTGCTATCAAGGTTTGAAAAATCCCATTCATGCCTTTTAATATTGGCACTGATTTTGATTTTATGCACCTCTCCGAACTTATCTGTAACAATAATGTAGCTGGCGTGCATAAAACGTTCATAATTATCTGTGCTTAACGCTGTGATATTATCGTTGCTGTATCCCGGAAGCTTTGCAGTATCCATTCCAAAAGGCTTTCCTTTTCCATAATAACTTCTCTGGCATCCACTCACTGCCATTATCGTAAACATAAAAAACGCTGCTAAGATCATATATTTTTTCATTTGTAACGCTCCAATCTTCTCAATCATCCGGCAAAAGTCAACAACCTCGCGGCAGTCGTCAAATGTCTGCAAGTAGCCACTTTGCTCGTTGCTCGCGGAAATCAATATCCTGCTATCAGCAGCAGGGTATATTAAAGTATCTTATAAATATTAACATGCCTATTATACTATATATTTTTCACGCATTCAATGTGTTTAATCCAATAAATGCTGATTCTCTGAAATCTGCTAAAATTTTTTATTATTTTTACTCATATTTCATTGACTTCCAATTTTATTGATGGTAAACTATGCGTGTATTTATAAAGCGTTAACGATACCAATACTTCTCGCTATGTTTTGGTATTCACAATACCTCTATGATACGGAAGTTTGACAGTTAAATTAAGAAAAACACACTTGAAAGCCTTGAAAAATGG
>CAJUBR010000024.1 GCA_910584695.1 uncultured Lachnospiraceae bacterium | reverse complement strand
GTTTCGGATCATCCAGCTTACGCAAAACCTCTAAAAAATCACGATCATACAAACCAAATCCGGTAAAGTGTTCAATCTGTTCCACTTCTGAAAACTTTTTAATGAATTTATAATAGCATCCTCTTAAAAAATATATAAATCTGTTCTCTTCACTGTTGGTCTTTATCCCTATCACTATTTTATATCCATTTTCCCACTCTTTGACAAATTTAGGGATCATGTCAATCGGGTCCTGAAAATCGCAGACCAATGAAATCAAACAATCCCCTGTTGCCTGCAGCATTCCATAAAATGGCGAATTACACTGACCAAAATTCTTTGCATTAAAAATAGCCTTTACCTTTTTATCTGTTTTACAAATTGTACGTAATATCTGCTGGGTCGAATCCGTAGAGCAATTATCAATAAATAAAATCTCATAATCATATTGACTGCATTCCGCCTGCAATATATCTGAAATCGCTTTATATATAGGTTCGACATTTTCCTCTTCGTTATAGCAAGGTAGCATTACACTAATCTTTTTCATATGCAGTTTACTCCCTTAATCCTAATTTTTCTCTTTGTTATATTCCTGTCTATGATTTCTTCTCTGTTCTTTATACCAATCAATGGTCTTGCCGATTCCCTCTTCAAAAGATGTAAATTTGTCAAAGCCAGTGTCTGCTTTGACATCTCTTATATCTGCACATAAATACATAAGCTGGTTATCTCCGTAAGGAATACCTCCCAAATCTATCTCGGCCTTTGGATCAATCTCATCCCTCATCACTGTGATATACTCCGATAACTTTCTTGTTTCACCACTGCCTACACAATACACCTTTCCGCTTATTCCCTTTTTCTCTAATCTTAGAAGTATCTCAGCCGCATCATCACAGTAAAGATAATCCCATTCTTGTTCCCCTTTTGTAAACTTAGGTGTCTCACCATCTAAAAGCTTTCTGATTCCGGTCATAATCATTGTATTTTCACCATCATAAGGGCCATAAACACTAAAGATCCTCGGCCAGATAAAACGTATATTATTTTCTTTACAGAGCATTCTTCCCATCTGTCCTGCACACAATTTAGCCATTCCATAACCCGTATCCGGAAATGCCGGAGAATCACCATTAAGAGGTGATTCTCCGGCACCATATTCTGCCTGAGACCCCGCTCCGACAAAAGTCCGGCAACCGGCCTTTTTTGCAGCTTTTACTGCATTTAACAAAAATTTTACATTATCATTTTGTAAATACATATCATTTCTGGCATTTCCAGATGCACCACACCACGCCAAATGAAACCATGCGTCATATTGTTCCTCCCATTTTAAAGAGAGATACCCGCTAATGTCAGATTCCATATACGTTACCTGAGGATGTAAAAGCACCTGCTCCTTTCTTGCTGAATTGGGATTCACAATTGCAAGTACTTGAATATTTTTCTCTATGCACTTTTTTATTAATGCCATTCCGATTGTTCCGGTAGGTCCGGTAATAATCACTCGTTTCATTTTATCTACTCCAAAACATACGCTCTACAAAGTCATTCTATCAAAAACCCTGTATGTGTGCAAATAACAATATCATCTATTTCATTTCATAAAGTGGAATCAGCATATTTTTCTTAAATTCTTCCTCCGGTAATGGAGGATTCAGGTATTCTAGTGGTAAAGATTCCATTTGTCCATCACTTCTTTTATAGCTTACCTGCTTCGGAAAAACTGCCTGATCAATGGATACCATAACCTCACAGATTACAGGTCCCTCCTCCTCTAGCACCCACTCTGTCTTCTCTTTCAATTCTTCATTGCTGTCACTTCGGATATGCTTTAACTTATACGCTCCGGCAATATCTGATATATTGGGAATAGACAGGTTAGATTCTTCATTACATGCCACATAGTGCCCTGCAAAAATATTTTTCTGGGTTCCCTTAATCTGGGCATATCCTCTGTTACTTAATACAAATATTTTAATCGGCAAATTTAACCTGCGGATCGTTTCCAATTCCTGAATATTCATTTGAAATCCACCATCTCCCTGTACAGACACGGTTCTTTTCCCTCCACCTGCCAGACAGGCGCCGATGGTAGAAGGGAGTCCGTATCCCATCGAAGCAAGTCCCTTAGTCGTAAATACCCTCTGTCCCCGTTTAACACGGAATGTCTGCATGGATATGTCAATACAACTGCCTGAACTTCCAATCACAAAAATATCCTTTTCTGTCAACTGCTCCGATAGCGTATCCAATAAAGCATATGTATTGACATATTCCTTCTGTTCCCATTTATCTTTCGTCATAATTGGATATTTCTGTTTTAAATTCACTGCATATTCAATCCACTCCGAATGGTCTCTTTTTTTAATATGATCCTTTTGCCGTAACATTTCCTGTAGAAATTCCTTCGCATCTGCACAAATCCGGATATCTGGTCTGACATTAATTTTATTTAGTTCATTCCTATCAATATCTACCATAATCTTGGTGGCACGCCTTGCAAATCCATCGAAATTATAGCCCGTCTGCAATAAATTAAGCCTTGTACCAACCGAAAGAAAAAAGTCGGAATTTTGCTGGACAAAATTCGCATACCGCTGACCCAGACCACCGGGTCTTCCAAAATAAAGGGGATATGCTTCTTCTATTAAATCAATTCCATTCCATGTTGTGACCACAGGAATCTGTAAAATTTCAACCAACTGCCTGAATTCTTTGATACCACCTGCCATTCGGATACCGTTCCCTGCCATAATAACCGGACGGCTGGATCGGTTCAATACTTTGATTACTTCACTGACCTGTTGTTCCAAGTCTTTGTTCTTTTCTTTCTTCGGTGGTATATATCCTGCCAATTCACGTTCCTCAATCATAGCAGCCTGAATATCTAACGGAATATCCAGCCAGACGGGTCCTTTTCTGCCAGTCATTGCCTCATACAGTGCCCGGTCAAGATGGTATTTTATCTTCATCGGGTCCGTAACCATTTTTGCATATTTGGTAATCGGCCTCACAACGGAAATAATGTCCAACTCCTGCATTCCCATCTGTCTGATATGCTGGTTCCCAATCTGATCCGCCATTTTAACCTGCCCTGATAGAACCAGCACCGGTGTGGATTCAATATAGGCACCTGCTATACCGGTCAATGCATTGGTCCCGCCCGGTCCTGTAGTAACCATCAAAAGTCCAAGCTTATTATTAACTCTTGCATAAGCCTCCGCTGCAATCGCACAGGCCTGTTCATGCAGGCAGCAAACATATTGTATTTTATCGCTTCTGCCAAGGGAATCATTTAAATGCATCGCCCCTCCACCGGGTATCATAAACATATGTCCAATATCCAGTTTTTCCAAGTATTGAATTACATAATCTGATAATTTTATCACTGCTTTATTCCGCTCCCTATTCTGCTACAGAAAATTCATGGTACTGAATCAACTCTTCAATTAAATCATTTTTTACAACCGTATTTTCATATCCGCCTTTTACATTCATCTTGCGAAGCAGATATTCCATTGTAAGATTACCGTCACGCCATTTTCCTCCAAGCCCTAAATGTGTAACATCCATATAATCGGCTCCCTGTTCAATCGCCATGTCTGCCAGTTCTTCTGCCGTACCGTTTTTATCATGTAAATGTACGCCAACCTTCAAGCCCGCATCATGGCAGATTGCAATCGTGTCCGTAACATAATCTCTTGTCATAACACTTTCCGTATCTGCAAATTCGACGGATTCCACTCCCATCTCCTTTGCAAAATGTGCAAACTCCTGATTGCGCTCCATTGTATTATATCCTGCACTGGTAAAGTTAAGAAATATCTCATAACCTAATTTTTGACAAAGCTCTATGTGTCCGGATAAAACTTTGAAATCTGTTTCATGGGAACGGGTCAGCAGACGGATTGTGTCAATCACACTTTCGTTTTTAGGGAGTAATTCCGATAAAGGGCGCTGTACGTCCCGCATAGCGGACAGCTTAGTAATGTTTTTCACATGCTTAAATGTATTCTTAATTTCATCATTCCGGATACTACAATATCTGAAATTGCCCTTTCCCGGATCTGCATCTTCATTATGAAAAAAGCCCAGTTCCACATAGTCAATGCCCTTTCCCAGTGCAAACCGATATACCTTCTTGGCAAATTCATCACTGAAAAACCATCCGGTCTGATACCCCACCTCACGCAAGGTACAGTCAAAAATCTTAATATTATTAATCATTTTCCTTTCTCCTTTTTCGTTATTACAATCGACCCGTTCTTTTGCTGTCTATGGACATTTATTTATGATTAACTATGCTGTATCGCCTGTCTGATCCGCTTTATCATATCATCCAGCATTTCCTCTGTCATTCCCGGATATACCCCAATCCAGAAGGATTGTTCCATAATCCAGTCTGTACACTCCAAATTACCAACTACACGATATGCTTTGTTGTCACCGCGAATCTCATCAAAACATGGATGCTTTATCAGATTCCCCGCAAACAGCATTCTGGTCTGTACTCCATGTTCCTCTAAATATTGTACCACTTTATTCCGGTTAATCCCATCCTTACAGGTAATCAGGTATCCAAACCAGCTGGGATTCGAATGCTCCAATGCCTCTGGTAAAATAAGCCGGTCTGACAAATCCTTTAACCCCTCTGACAATATGAAGAAATGCTCTCTCCTCTTCTTTGCAAACTCTTCTATCTTGTCAAGCTGTGCACATCCGATTGCCGCCTGCAGATCGGTAGCCTTCAAATTATACCCAAAATGGGAATATACATATTTGTGATCATATCCCTTTGGCAATTCTCCATACTGACCGTCATAGCGGTGTCCACAATAATTATCCATTCCGGAAGGACAACTGCAGTCTCTTCCCCAGTCTCTCATGGAACGGATGATTTTATATAGAAGCGGATGATCGGTATAGACCGCTCCCCCTTCTCCCATGGTCATATGATGTGGTGGATAAAAACTGGAGGTTCCGATATCTCCTATCGTTCCTGTCTTTTTCACTATTCCATCCATTTCATATTCCGAGCCCAACGCATCGCAATTATCTTCAATCAGCCAGAGATTATATTTATCGCAAAATTCTTTTACCGCCTTTAAATCAAACGGATTTCCCAGCGTATGGGCAAGCATAACTGCCTTCGTCTTTTTCGAATATGCCTGTTCCAGCATTGTGACATCTATATTGTACTGCGGAATCGTAACATCTACAAAAATCGGTACAGCTCCATACTGAATCATCGGAGCCACCGTTGTCGGAAATCCTGCCGCAACCGTAATCACTTCATCCCCACGATTCACTTTCCGGTCACCAAGCAAAGGAGATGTTAATGCCATAAAGGCAAGAAGATTCGCCGAAGAACCGGAGTTGACCAAAGAACAATATCGAATTCCAAGGTATTTCGCAAATCTTTCTTCAAACTCCTTTGTATATCTTCCGGATGTTAGCCAAAACTCCAATGCCGAATCCACCAGATTTCTCATTTCACTCCGGTCATAAACTCTTTTTGCGTAAGAAATCCGGTCACCGGTCTTATAATCTTCCTGATTATGAAAGGTATCACAATACTCCTGTGCCATATCTAATATATAATTTCTCGCTTCCTCTTCCTTCATCTTCTCAAACATCAAACATTTCCCCTATCTGCCTTTTCGTGACTTTTTGCATATCCTCATGGTGATAAAATGCTTTGTACCATTCTACAGATTGTTCCACCGCCTGCTCTACATTCCATTTTGGCTGCCATGAAAAAGTCTCCTTTAACTTTGTACAATCCAGCTTCAAAAAACCGGCTTCATAGGGACCTCCGTCATACCGGTCAATCCATTTCATTCCCTCTCCCCAATATCTGCAAAATAAATCCGCCAGTTCTCCTGTCGTAATGCAGTCTTCCTTGTCCGGTCCCACATTATAACAGCCCTGTTTTTCCGCATTCCGGTACTGTTCCATAGCAATTAACAGGTATACAAAAAGCGGTTCCAATACATGCTGATAAGGGCGGATGGAATGAGGATTCCGGACAATAATATCCTTTCCGCCTGCTGCCGCCCTGACACAATCGGGAAGAATCCGGTTAGCGGCGAAATCACCGCCGCCAATTACATTTCCTGCCCTTACTGTAGATACTGCTACCTGCATATCCTTATAAAACGACTGTAAATAACTGTAGGTCACCAATTCCGAACAGGATTTGCTGTTGGAATAAGGGTCTCTCCCCTTTAATGGCATATCTTCCTGAAACGGTTGATCCTCTTCGTCATTTTGATACACCTTATCGGTGGTTACATTTAAAAATGAGCTTACACACGGATTTTGCCTGATACACTCACACAGATAAACCGTTCCTAACACATTAGTCTCGTAAGTATAGACCGGATTCTGATAGGATTCCCGGACAAGCGGCTGTGCAGCAAGATGAAAAACGATTTCCGGTTGAATTTCCCGAAATACATTCTGTATATGCGAAAAATCCCTGATATCCCCTTCTATATGCTGTATTTTTTTATCCATCTCCAGCGTATGATACATGGATGGATTGGTAGGCGGACACAAGGCATATCCTGTTACATCCGCTCCCATAAGCATCAATATGTAACTCAAAACAGAGCCTTTAAATCCGGTATCTCCTGTAATTAAAACTTTTTTATTGTTATAAAATTCCTTCATCCTCATTCCCTCTTACGGATTAATCAAATATACCTCTACTGGACGAGAATACACTGTTTCCGTTGTCAATTTCTTCATTGTCGTATCTGGTACCAGATCTTCAAAGTATTGCAGCCTTTGTTGATATGCATTTTCGATTTGAGCCATCTCTTCTTCCACTTCATCCGAGTATCCAACATCTTCATACGCTAATTTATTGCTTAAGCCGTTTTTAAAAGAAGTATCAAATACCAACACAACCGGTCCATCTGCTAATTTTTCCAGATAAGCTTCTTCATATTCTTTATATCCATTTATCCATACCATAAAGAATTCATCGGCATCCATCAACTTGCTGGTCATTGCTGTAAGCATCCAAAAATTTGTCGTAAAGTAAATGCAATCCTTATCTTCAACACATTCCTCAATCGCTTTTCCCGTTGTTTCTTCCGGAAAACAATATGATGTATCATATGCTCTGTTATAGAGATTAAGAACGCATAACACCAGCACCGCTGCAACTATAATCCATCTGCTTATTTTCTTTCTTTTGAAAAGAATCAGACCAATTTGGTATACTGCTGCTATCCCTACAATCACCTCCAATGGATACAGATACATAATATAACGGTCTACATAATTCCCCATTCCATATACACTCGTGGTTTCGCCTACTACAATAATCTGCAATACCATAATTATGAAGAAAATTGGATAAATCCAGTTTATTCTCCTCAGCAGATATCGCATGATTGAGACAGGATGTTTGAAAATCATTTTTACTTTTTGGGTAATCTTCATAACAAACGCTGTTTCTCGAAACAAATACACAATGGGAAGCATTACAATACATCCAAATACAATACATCCAAATACAATAGGAACCATCGCATTTTTATATATTGATACAGAAAAATTAAATTCTTTATAAGTAAAATAGTGAGCAATAAACTTAAACCGTATCGGGAATGTATAATTCAGCATTTTTTCTGTTTCTGATGCAATCTGACCTACCTGATTATCTGTCACACGCAGCAAAGATGGAAAAGCCCCAATTGAAAGAAGAAATGTTCCTAACATGGAAAGTCCATAGGTAAACATCACCTTAATCCGTTTTTGAAACAACAGCATGATGCATATAAGGAATGTCATAATTCCCATAACCGCTATCATATAATAATGTGTTAAAAATGCAAGAAATGATACTACCGCCACAATTGCAAGATGTATGTTATACGCTTTTCTGTTTTTCTTGCTTTTATCTAAATATAATAGTAAGTGATAAGTAATGACCATGAAAAATGCAGTGCACAAAGCATACATCCGTAAATAGATAAAGGTATCCCGTGCCCCAAGGCTAAAACCATACAATACACAACAACATAGTGCAAAGATATCGTTTTTTAACAGCTTTGCTGTCTTAAATAAGAAGATCATGCTGACAATAAAGGCTACAATATTAATAGAAAAACTAAACCACAAAGAAAACCTTTCCGGAAAGAAAGAACAGATTGTATGCAAAAGCATACTATGTAAAGGAGGACTCAAATCATTAATCTGATTCTGATAAACCGAAGCATATTTAAACTGCTCACCTTCATTTACCACCAAGTAATCTCTTAATACATCCCCACTAACCCATTCATTACAATTAATCGGTTCACTTTTTTCATTTTGATAGATATCTTTTTGATAATAACTGTTTGCATAGCCATAAGACCACAGCTCATCTGAGTGGCATCCCTCCTTCTTAAATTGAAAACTATATATCAGAGTACCCAATTGAACCACTATCATGATACCCAGTACTATATAAACCCAATTTATTTTTTTTCTCTTTTCCTTTTGTCTATCTTCCTGTAACTTTTTCATGATTCCTCCTTTAACTATTCTACACATATTATTATATATTAATTTTATATATTAAAAAGTATATCACAGCATAAACTCTGCCATCACCATATTACTTACATCAATGCCTTTATCACTTAAAAAAATTCTGTCATCCTGTTCCACCAGTAATCGGTTCTCCTTATATTTGCCTATCACTTTTCCATAAACGCTCTCAATCTCTTTGCCAAAACGCTCCTTAAATTCTGTTTTTGAAATTCCGTTCATCAGGCGGAGTCCCAAAAACATAAACTCTTCTATCTCATCCTTACGCTTTAAGAAATATAAATCTTTATAATAATCCCGCAAAAATTCCAGAAACACATCTGTAGCACCATCACACTTTAAAAATCTGCCGATATATTCTTTTAAATTTTCCACTCCGTGAAACCGGACCTTTTTGCATTCGTCATTGTCAATCCGTATCGACAGATAAGATGCAGCACCCAGTCCCACTCCCAAATACTCTCCGCCGGTCCAGTATACCATATTATGCCGGCAGGCACACCTTTCTTTCGCATAATTAGAAATTTCATACCTGCTATAACCATTTTTCCTCAATAATTCTTTTGTTCCGGCATATAATTCCCGGTCTTCCTCCTCCGAAGGAAGCAGAGCAAGAAGCTTGTCATTCTCATAAAGCGGTGTTCCCTCCTCCACGATCAGGCTGTATGCAGAAATATGTTCCGGCTGTAATTCCAATACTCTTTTTAAAGTCCTGAAATAGGATTCCCTGGTTTCTCCCGGCAGTCCTGACATGATATCAATATTGATATTGCAAAAGCCAACTTTTCTCGCATACCGATAAGCTTCTGTAAACTGATTATAATCATGAACTCTGCCAAGATTCCCCAGCATACTATCATTGGCACTCTGCAATCCGATGCTAAGACGGTTGATACCTGCCTGTTTATAAATCTTAAGCTTGTCCTCTTTCAAACTGTCCGGATTTCCTTCCAGCGTAACCTCGGCATCCGGCTCCACATAAAACACCTGATGGATTGTATGCATGACCTCTGCTATCAGGTCTGCCTCAATATAGGACGGTGTACCGCCTCCAATAAAAATGGTTTTTATCCGATAGTCCTGTGCTTCCTCCTGATATGCCTCAATCTCTTTGCAAAGAGCAGATATATACTGTCTCCTTATTTCATATCCACACTCTTCAAAAGATAAAAAATCACAATAAATACACTTTTGTTTGCAAAACGGAATATGCACATAAAGACTTAAACCTCTCATATCCGGTTTCATAATTACGAATTCCCTTCCCTATTGTATTCATCCCTTATCCAAAACAAAACGTTTTATTTAAAAACCCTCTTCCTTCTTGGGATTGCAAAAGCGGCATGCTTACTCATCATCCAGCTTTAATACACTCATAAATGCTTTTTGCGGAATCTCTACATTTCCAATCTGGCGCATGCGCTTCTTTCCTTCTTTTTGTTTTTCCAAAAGTTTTTTCTTTCTTGAAATATCGCCGCCATAACACTTTGCAAGCACATCTTTTCTAAGTGCCTTTACCGTCTCTCTTGCAATGATCTTACTTCCGATTGCTGCCTGAATCGGTATCTCAAATAAATGCCTTGGTATCTCCCCTTTTAATTTCTCACACATTTTACGACCTCTTTCATAGGCTGTATCTGCATGTACAATAAAGGAAAGGGCATCTACCTCTTCTTTATTGATTAAAATATCCAGTTTTACAAGATCCGAACGCACATATCCTGAAAGTTCATAATCAAAGGAGGCATAACCCCTGGACCGCGATTTTAGTGCATCAAAGAAATCATAAATAATCTCATTTAACGGAAGGTCATATTTAAGCAGTGCCCTTGTCTCTTCCATATATTCCATACTTTTATATATGCCCCGCCTTTCCTGGCAAAGCTGCATAATTGCACCCACATAGTCTTTTGTGACCATAATTTCCGCTGAGACAAAGGGTTCCTCCATATAATCAATATTAGAAGGGTCCAGCAGATTAGATGGATTGGTCAGCTCTATCATTTCCCCATCCGTTTTATATACCCGGTAAACAACACCCGGTGCTGTCGTAACCAAGTCCAGATTATATTCTCTTTCTAACCGCTCCTGAATAATTTCTAAATGCAAAAGCCCTAAAAAGCCACAGCGGAATCCAAATCCTAACGCAATCGACGTTTCCGGTTCGTAACTTAAAGAAGCATCATTTAACTGAAGTTTTTCCAATGCGTCACGGAGATCCGGGTATTTTGCCCCGTCGGCGGGATATAATCCACAATATACCATCGGATTTGCCTTCTTGTATCCCGGAAGTGCCTCTTTACATGGGTTTGCAGCATCCGTAACGGTATCACCCACCTGCGTGTCCTTCACATCCTTAAGACTGGCTGTAATATAACCTACCATTCCGGCAGAAAGCTCATCCTGTGGAATAAACTGGCCTGCTCCAAAAATTCCAACCTCCACTACCTCTACAGATGCTCCGGTAGCCATCATTTTGATCATACTGCCTTTTCTTACCGAACCATCAAACAGACGGCAGAAAATAATTACTCCTTTATATGCATCATATTTGCTGTCAAAAATAAGAGCCTTAAGCGGTCCGTCCACAGTTCCCGACGGAGCCGGTATCTTTTCCACAATCTGCTCTAACACCTGATCAATATTAAGACCTGTCTTAGCCGAAATACGGGGAGCATCCTGTGCCTCAATTCCAATCACATCCTCGATTTCATTTACCACCTTTTCAGGTTCTGCACTGGGAAGATCGATTTTATTGATAACCGGCATAATCTCCAGATCATTATCAATTGCCAGATATACATTTGCTAGTGTCTGAGCCTCAATCCCCTGTGCTGCATCCACTACCAAAACAGCACCTTCACATGCTGCCAGACTTCTTGAAACCTCATAATTAAAGTCTACATGTCCCGGAGTATCAATCAGATTAAAAATGTATTCCTCCCCGTCTTTTGCACGATACACGATTCTCACTGCCTGTGCTTTAATCGTAATTCCCCGTTCTCTTTCCAGATCCATATTGTCAAGAACCTGTGCCTGCATCTCCCTGTTTGTTAAAAGCCCCGTTTTTTCTATGATTCGGTCAGCCAAAGTTGATTTTCCATGATCAATATGTGCGATAATACAAAAATTGCGGATTTTGCTCTGGTCTATATGCGTCATTTTTTCTCTCCTGTTCTATCTTCCGGTTACATTTCAAGGAAATTCCTACTATGTATTTCAATTATATTACTAATAAAGCTCGCTAATGCTCGCGTATGTTATCAATCTTTAGTTGGTAACCTATAATCGATATGATTATAGCATACTATTCCTCTTTACTCAACACTTTATCAAGGATTGCCGCTAACGGTTCCATCGCATTTTTTTCTTCCTCAATGGTATTATTTTGTGCTCCCACCTCAATTAAAGCCGTCCTCGGTAGAAGATGCAGATTATACCGCAAACTTCTTACATATATTTTTCTCACATAATCTCCATACTGTTCCTTTCCTGCCAGATACATTTGAAAAGAGAATGCCAGATTTGTCATCTTATTCGGATTTTTTAAATAATCAATCTCCCCATTCCTATTGGAACGGCTGACACCATTTAAAAACATAATCTTTGCTGTTGGTTTCCCGTTTATATTTGTTACTAAGTGTGTTTCCTCATCCACCCCGTCTCTGTGCAAGTCAATCACCCCCTGTATAGACGGATTTTCCTGCAATATTTTTGTCACGTTTTCATAGGCGTTTTCATATGCCTTGCTCCGGTCTAACGTCCCATCAATCATATCATAAGCCGTCTCATCATGGTAAACGGAAATCCCGTATTTTTTCTCCAATAAATCTGCCAGATAACTTCCCACTCCGATGATTGTATCCTCTTTCTTACCTTTCCTGCTGTCTATAAAGCTTTCAGATCCATGGGTATGATAAATTAATATTTTATAGTCCTTCTTTTTTTCATTTTGTGTCTTATCCTTTAATCCCTCTATCGACAGATCCTTATCCAGCAGATTCTTAATGTCCAGTTCCTCTTTCGTCATACTGGTATTGCTGTCTATGACAAAAATCCTGCTTTTCAAAAAATCAGGATCTTTCAACTGCTTCCTTGTATATGTTGTCCCATTTGTTCCATCTGCCAGCGTAGTAACCGGTTCCTCCTGTACCTTCTGCTCCTTTTGCCTCATCTCCATCTCTGCACGGTCTTCTACAGTACTTTCTTCATTTTCATCCTCATAAAACCATTCCGGAACCTGATAATCCGCAGCATAATTCGTATTGGGATTACCATACTGTTTTTCATATGTAAGAAGTGGTATCATCTGTGCCGTTATCCTTAAAAGCCAGTCTGATTCATCCACAACCGGCGTCATAAAGGTAAACCATATAACGAAAACTGCAAACACAGACAACCGCTTCTTATTAAGTTTTTTTTCTGTTTTGGAATACGGATAGTTTTTCATACTATCATTCTATTCCTTATTTTCGTTTCTATGCTAAAAGTATCCGATTCACTCCCTCATCCGGATATCCGTTTTTACGCCAAAGCAGCCTGATTGATGGCCTCCGATATTGTATAACTGATACGTTTCACTGCCTCATCAATATCCTTCGGAGTCACAAACATATTTTCAAGATAAGGAGTAACCATTTCACATGCAAGCTGATAGCGTTCCTCCTCATTAAATTTCTTTAATACATTTTTTGTAGCCTGTTTTCCAAGTGCTCCCACCATAATATCCATTGCATCATTAACAATCGTCGGCACTGCAATCACAGTCGGCACTCCGATTGCAAGTACCGGTATTCCGATATTTTCTTTATTGATCGCATTTCTATGATTTCCGACTCCGGAACCGGGAGTGATTCCTGTATCTGCCAATTGTATCGTTTTATTTAAACGATCGGATTCCCTTGCTGCCAATGCATCAATCACAATCAGCAGTTCTGGCTGAATCTCTTTCACCAGTGCTTTTAATATGGTCAGGGATTCCATTCCTGTCTGCGCCATTACTCCCGGTGCAATCGCACTGATCTCCACGCTTTTTGAAATAATTCCTTCCTTTAACAAATGTCTTGTGACATACAGATTATCAATGACAAAAGGTCCCAGTGCATCCGGTGTCACTTCCCGGTTTCCCAATCCGGCTACCATAATCTTTCTTTTATTCCCGATAAACCCTCTTAAATGTTTAGACAATACCTCCGTCATCGGTTGATGAAACCCCTCATCATGTTCCCGCAAATGTTCACTCTCAAGTGTAATATAAGTGCCTATCGGTTTTCCCAGACTGTCTGCTCCCTGTTCATTCTCTACTACAATACGGATTTCTTTAATATCTGTGTCCCCATTATTTTTCGTCATAACATGTACACCTTTTATCGGCTCATCGCTTTGGATGTCTTCTTTCATCTCTACCGCAAGGTCTGTTCTTCCACGCATATAATTTCCCTCCATCTTTTATTTTTATCCTTACCTTAAAGAATAACCATCCTTTCCTATTTTATTCTTCTTATACTTATAATCGAATAGGATTTCAAAAAATAAAAAAAGTAATTGACAGAACCCCCATCTTTGATTATTATAGAGAAGTATGTTTACATTGTCCGTGTCCGGTTTTAATGTAAAACCATAAAATAAACAATTAATATTATCATGTAATGGAGGTGTCTGATTTGGCTAATATCAAATCTGCAAAGAAAAGAATCAAAGTAATTGAAACCAAGACTTTACGAAACAAAATGATTAAGTCTAAGTTAAAGACTATCATTAAAAAGTTTGAAGCTGCTGTAGCATCCGGCGACAAAGCCGCTGCTGAGGAACAGTTAAAGGTTTGTACATCTGAGCTTAGCAAGGCTGCTTCTAAGGGAATCCTGCACAAAAATACTGTTTCCAGAAAAATTTCCCGTTTAGCTGCCGCTGTTAACAAAATGGCATAACAACGGATTTGAATTTTGCATAAAGAAAAGGACTGCTTAACCCACAGTCCTTTTCTTTATGCGGAAAACTCTACAATTAGAAGTTCCACACCCACCGTATCCTGTACCATTCCGGTTTTAATCCCATGATCCGTCATCTGGCATCGCTCCACTATTTCACGAAGTGTTTCATAGGAATACTTTCCCGCCTGTGCCGCATATTTTTTTACACTAAAAGGGGGGATTCCGCAAAGGGATGCCATTGTTTTATTGTCCCTGCCTTCTTCCATTAGAAGGGATATCTGCATCAATATATGAAAATGTCTGGTAAACATATAAAGAATCCGCATGGCCGGCTCTCTCAATGCCAATAGATCATGGTAAAGGAGCAGTGCCTTTTCCTGATTCTTATTCCCAACCGCATCTAACATATCAAACATTTTATCTGCAGCCTGACTGATGCAGACCTTTCGTATATCCTCCACTGTAATCCTCTCGTTATTAATACAGTAACAAAACAGTTTTTCCAGTTCATTTTTCAGCAGCAGCATATCCATTCCCATATGCTCCACAAAATAGTACAGGGCATTTTCTTCCATCTGCTTCCCTTCCGCTTTGCAAAGTCCCCTTACCCATGCAAACAGCATCTTTTCATCCGGAGTATTCATCTCGGATACATACCCCGCTTTTCCGATCCATTTGTACAGGCGGTTCCGCTTATCCACTTCCTTTTCCACAAAAATAATATGTGTAGAATCAGGGAAATTTCCCATTCGTTTCTCGATATCTTCGGGTGTCTTTTTAAATAAACCGGTATTTTCCAAAACAATCACCCTGTTATCGGCAAAAAACGGTAATGTTTCTCCAAGATCCAATATATTCTGAAGATTAATCCCACTCCCCGCAAAATAATTCACATTCATATTATCTTCAGAGTCTGCTAATGCCTTTACCAATTTATCCTTATACTGTCGTTTCAAGTAATCTTCTGCTCCAAAAAGCAGATAAAACTGCTTTATCTTTTTCGATTCAATATCATGGTTAATGTTTTTCATATATCTATCACTCCGTGCGAAATGTTGTAATCCAATACCTGTTTCCATCCGTATCTATCGTAATTGCTCCGCTTCTTTTTGTCAAATATATCTTTTCAGAAAATTGTTCCAGCCTTTCCATCACTTCTTTTGCCGGATGTCCGTAACGGTTTTTTTCTCCCACTGACACACAGGCAGCCACAGGTTCAATCTTTTTTAAAAACAATTCCGAAGAAGCCGTCCCAGAACCATGATGTGCTACTTTTAAAATTTCTATCGTTCTATTCAGCCCATCTAATATTTCACGTTCCACTGTCTTATCTATATCACCTGTAAATAACACATCGAACTCATGATACGTCACCAAAAATACAAGACTTCCCTGATTCTTATCCTCATATGACTTTTCAACAGGATTCAGACAATAAAATGTAATATCATCCATTTTAAGACTCTCCCCTCTTTTCATATAGTGAATCGTACATCCTTTTTCCAATGCCTTTTCCTCTATCATTTTATAAGACTCGTCTTTATTTAAAACTGCCGGCAAAACCAGATTCCTGATGTGAACCGTATCCTCATCAAACAGTTCTAAAATTCCGCTGTAGTGGTCACTGTCACTGTGTGAAATAAATACATAATCAAGTTCTGCCCCGCCATAAAATTTCACTCCGTTTTTAAGTACGTACGTCCCAATTTTTTGTTTTGAGCTGCTCCCACCATCCATCAAAATATGTTTTCTGTCCGGTGTACGCATATAAATTCCATCCCCCTGTCCTACATCAAACATACAGATTTTAAACTTTCCAGGAAACAAAAATACAAAAAAGATTCCAATATATAACACTCCTGACAAAATCAGAAGCTTATGCTTTTTCCTGTATGCTGCCACCAGAATAAGAAACAAGATTCCATAATAAAGCAGCAGCCACCAAAGGGAAGGCTGTCCGGTACAAATTGTATGAAAGGGAAGCTTTTCACTCCCCATACAAAGCTTTTCATACAGTATAAAAATCAGTTGTGCCGGTTTTGCGGGCACAAACGCTCCATTTAAGCAAAAACATCCGACACCACCGCAAATCAATAACAGCAAAAGCAAAATACTCATAAGAGGTACAACGATCACGTTAAGTAAAATACCATAAACCGGTACCTCATAAAAAGAATAGAGCATAATCGGCAATATGACAAGCTGCACGCTGATACTTACCATCAATCCATCCATAAACCGTGGCATTTTAGGAAAAAGATGCTTCCACAAAGGATTTACTACTGCAATTCCTAAAATAGCACCAAAGGAAAGCTGAAATCCTGCCCGGGTAATCTGATAAGGATTTACTGCCAGCATCACAAGCAGTGCAAAGGAAACTGCAGTAATAGAATCGTATTTTCTTCCGCTAACCTCTGCTCCAATCAATGTAATCAGCATAATCACAGCCCGGACTGTCGCCTCTGATAATCCCGTCATGATACCATAAAGTATAATAAAGGAAATGCCAATTCCCGCCGATATCGGATAACTGCCAAGACTTTTTCTTAACAGATGATAAAAAGCTCCTCCAATCATCGCAATATGAAGCCCTGAAATGGCAGTTAGATGTGCAATTCCATTACGTTGGTACAACTGCTTTATATCTCTATCCAAAGATTCTTTTTCCCCTAACACCATAGCGGCCGCCAGTGAACCATTTTTTTCTCCAAACAACATGACATATACTTTTGAAAAAAACTTTCTTAACTGATACAAACTCTCCCGTACCGGAACAACTGGCTTTTGTTGTTCCGTCACCTCCACCTTCTGTAAAGACAAAAAGACACCCTTTTCGTTTTGATATTTTTGTTCATCATAGCCCCCGGGATTCGATGCAGTCCGAAATGCCTTAACTTCTCCTGTCCCTGCAAATGTACTCCCTAACATAACGCTTTCTCCCTCTTTAACTAAAAGACGGACTCCGATATGGATTTCTTTTCCTTCAATTCTTTTAGATTTTAAAATATAATAACGATTCTTACCCGAAACTTCCGTTCCCGTTATCGTTCCCTGTACTGTCACCCGGCTTCCCTCTTCCATTTTACAAAAAGCCGTCCGTTCCCTGATATCTCCAAGCCTTATTGCTCCAAAGAGAAAAAAAAGGATTCCAATATAAAAAACCTTTTTATACTTTTTCACAAAATTATTTGGAATCCTATTGATTCCGAAAGCCATTCCCACCGCGATGATACCAATTATGCTAATGGGAAATATCCTGTATAAAACCTCTCCAAGTATGAACAAGATTACCCAAAAAAGCATAGGTCGTTTCAATTATTCCTCCGTATCCTCCTCAATCAAATCCAGATTTCTTTCAAATATTCCATCAAACGGCATTGTTTCTCTATAAAATTGTTGTTTTTCTCCATTCTTCAAAAACTGAACCTTTGACACTGTCGGCAACTCTACTAATGAATTAACGATGGAATAAACAATCATATCATTTTTTAACGGATTATCCGTATCATAGAATTCATCACTTAGATCAATATAGCAAATACCATCCTTTACAGAAATATTTCGAATGGTTGTATTATCAGGAATCGTTGCCTGATAGGTATTCTCTTCGGGACCCTCAATTAATGCCTCTACTACGATTCTGGCTAACGACATATTATTGGAAATCTCTACGGATTTGCGGTACTTTTTTAATGCCTCACCTGTTTCGTTTGCAAAATAAATTACAATTGTTCCCTCCTGCTTATATCCGTTTGTGTTTCCAAAAGACATCGTAAAGGAATCCTGGTCAAAGTTTTCTGAAACAACTGCCGTTTCATCATCCTTATTTGCCGGGTCCACCATAGAAAGCGTAATGATTTCCACACCTTCTAGCTGTAATAAGGTTTTGGCCACACATGTTTTAAAAAACAAAAGAGAATCTGCATCTACAGAATCATAAAGAACACTAAACGAGACCTCTAACCGGCCGTGATGGCTCTTCAAATCATGATTCATATACTCAATCCCTTCAGGTATGGGTGTCTGATATTCCTCCGTTGCCTTTATGCTGGCAAGATAATTTATGATTTCCGACACATTATATGACAAATCCCTCTCTTTATCCAAATCATAAACCCTTTGAACAATACCCGTTTTATCCGGATTAACGCAATATGCATAAATCTGTTTTTCCCCTAGTGATATCTGTTCCACCGTATCTTCCTCTTTTGATCCGCATGCTGTCATCAGGCAGACACATAATAACACAACCATTAATTTTAGTTTATTCATTTTCCCACCTTCTATCTCTTACAGCCAATTTTACAAAACTGTGCTTCGTATGCTATGAAGGGTATTAACTGCCTGCTTATCTGCAATGCAGATTTTTATGGAGGGCAATTCCCGTCCTGTAATTTATAGATACCAATCGACACTACTGATCTATCAGTTAACATATTTCAACGGTATTCTTACCGTAAAGGTTGTTCCTTCTCCCGGTTCCGAATAAAGTTTAATGGCACCCTTATGCATCAAAACCGCATTTCTGGTAATCGCAAGGCCAAGACCAGTACCACCCGTTTCCCTGCTTCTCGCCTTATCCACACGATAAAACCGTTCAAATACCTGTGACTGGCATTCCTCCGGTATTCCCACACCATTATCCTGGATTTTGATATAAAAGAATTTGTGGTCCGCATTTAAAGATACATGTACATTCCCACCATCATTATTATACTTTACCGCATTTTCAATGAGATTGGAAAGTGCCAGAGATAATTTCACCTCATCCACCTCCCCAATCACTTCACGGAAGCTTTCAAATACTACCTCTATATTTCTCTTTGCAGCAATTGGCTTAATTCTCTTCAATAGCAATTCTAAAAGTGCATTAATATTGACCGGTTCCACATTCAGTGCTGCCGCCTTTTTATCCATCTTAACCAAAGTCAGCAGATCATTAATAATCTTATTCTCTCTGTCAATCTCTTCTACCATATCAGACATAAATTCCCGGTACATCTCGCTAGGCACATCTTCCTGCATTAACAGGGAATCTGCAAGTACTTTCATAGATGTGATCGGTGTCTTTAATTCATGTGACACGTTAGAAACAAATTCCTGACGGGATTCCTCTAACACCTGCATTTTGTTAAGCAGCACATTAAAAGAATCCGTCAATTGTGACAGTTCATCAAATCGGCTCCACGCCTTTAACTCTTCCAAATGACCTTCGCTCATTCCTGCAATCTGACCATTCAGCCTCTTAATACCATACACACTGATATTACATATAACAAGTGCTGCTGCAATCGTCAAAAAAATAAATAGTAAGATCAGTACATTTGTAAACTCAGCAATATACGCATTTGTTTCTTCAATATCTTTTAGAGACACGGTCGCAATCATTACTCCATTTATTATCCTATCCGAATTCACAATCGGTATGATGATCTCTACATAATCATTTATCATACGGATATTCTTATCTTTTTCTCCCCGCATAACCTTTAACACTTCGTCATAAACAATATAATTATCCTGATCAATCGTATAGGTATCCTTTACAATCTTATAATTGGAATCAATCACCAGAATTCTGCCTTCCCAGACATTTGCCATCTGATCGATCTCCACATTCAGATTATCCTGCAGGGAATCAAGCGTAAACTGGTTCACAAGAATCTGATTTCCCAGAATGCTGCACTGGTTCTGCACCAATGAAAGTTTTTCCTCAATTGTTTTATCATTATAAGATTTTTGAAGCATCAGACTGAAACTGACCATAACAAATAGTGTCAGCAGCAAAAAGGAAAGAAAAACAGCCACCTTTAAGCTTCGGAACGGATTCTTCCTCTTTTTATTTCTTAAAATAATAACCCACTCCCCACTTGGTCTGAATATATTTCGGTTCCTCCGGGTTCGCTTCAATCTTTTCCCGAAGTCTTCTTACATGAACATCTACTGTCCTTCCATTCCCCATGGCATCACTGCCCCACACTTCCTTTAACAAATCGTCTCTGGAATATACCTTATTAGGATGAAAGAGAAGTAATGTTAAAATATTAAATTCCTTGGCAGTCAGATTAACATCGACACCTGCAATTGAAACCCTCCTGCTCTCCAATTCTATTGTCATATCACCTTCTACCAAAAGTTTTGGCTGTTCCGTAACGGTTTCCCGTTTCTTATTCCTTCTGATTATGGCCTTAATCCTGGCCTTAACCTCCAAAATATTAAACGGTTTAGTAATATAATCATCTGCACCATATTCCAGTCCCAGAATCTTGTCCATATCATCACCTTTTGCTGTCAGCATGATAATTGGAACATCCGAAAATTCCCGGATTGCCTGACAGACCTCAAATCCGGACAAACCCGGAAGCATAACATCCAGTAAAATAATATCAAAATTATTTTCCTTTGCCAGCTCCAATGCCTCTTCACCGTTATAGGCAGGCGTAACAAGCATCTCATCCTGCTCCAATGAAAACTTGATTCCTTTTACAATTAATTTCTCATCATCAACAACCAATACCTTTTTCATTCTGACTCTCCTCTATCGATTCCCTTAAAATGAACAAATCCTTTCATAAACCAAATGTTTACCGCATCCTTTCAGGATACTTTTATACTACTCTTTATCTTATTAAACACACCTTCCTTAATACCAGGTATATTCATCAACTCCTCAATCGACTGAAATGCTCCATGTTCTTCCCGATACCGGATAATAATATCTGCCTTTGCCTCACCAATCCCCGGCAGTGTCATAAACTCTTCTTTACCTGCGGTATTAATATCTAACAGGCCATCATCCTGTGCTGTTTGTTCTTTATTCTCTTCCTCCCCGCGGCCGGGAACATAAAGAGTCTGTCCATCTGTCATATGTTCAGCCTGATTCAGTACTTCTCCATTCCCATCCTCTGTAATTCCTCCTGCAAGGGTGATCGCATCACAAATCCGGGAGTCCTTCGATAACTGATATACTCCCGGCTGATTGACATGTCCGCAGACATAAACATAAATATTCGTTTCCGCTGCATCTTCACTGCTTTTTATTATATGCTCTGCTTCCGTCTGCGACCCGCTGTCCGATTTTTCACCGTCTTGCACAGATGTGAAAACATCCCCCTGTCCGCATCCTGTCAAAAAGAATATAAAAACTATAAGTAAAAATATACTTCCCTTTTGTATTTTCATTAAACACTCCTCCTAAAACATACCTGGCTCATTGCCCGTAGAAATTACCTGACAGTACTCGTTCTATAGGAGTGCGACAAATCAAAAAAATAAAATGAGATATGATTTAAGATACACAATTTCATTTGCCTGCAGGGATGAAACTGTGTGCCCTATGAATGTGTCTGACACATAATACAATCATACCTAAAAAATAAACAATTTACAACCACTTTTTTCTACTATTTAATGGTTTTAAGATTTCTTTAAGATTCCCATTTAAAAACCACAAGTCCTGCAATTGCTATGATAATTCCGACCAGTTTTGCTACAGAAAACGGAACCTTTTCCACACCGAATATTCCAAATAATTCAATTAAATATGCCACCAGTACCTGGGTGATTACAATTGCCAGAACCGATTTGGCAGGTCCTAATGATGCCATACTCTGAATCACTGTAAACGTGATAAATGCACCAATCACACCGCCAAGAAGCATGTATTTATGGTCTACCTTAAACAGATCCCCAACCGGTACTTTTCCCTGTTCCATAAACAGAAAAAAACCAAGGCAGACCAGAAAACCTGTTATCTGTACAAAACAATTTGTAAGCCACGGACCGCTTTGTTTTGTCACCCCTGTATTAAAAACACCCTGAACCGCCATTAATGCTCCCGATATCATTGCAATCAAAAAGCCCCACATAAAATATTCCTCCTTATCATATCGATTCTTATAAATTCCATTACCTGAACATAAATGTTCTGATCTGTATTTTCGCATTCTTGGAATAGTATGTGAGACTTTTGGGTCTGCTTATTCATTTATTTTATTTTTTCTTCCATTCTGTTTTGCAGCCAGTCAAGCTGTTCTTTGGCATCCGCTCCGGACCAGATTGCATCAAAGGCAATTCCACTTTGAACCAGATAATCTCCTAATACCATAACTTTAGGCACAGGCTTGGAATTCAGATACTGTGCATAAATGACCGCCTGCATAGAATCAAACTCATCTTCCAGATTTCGAACCGGCAGTTTTCCGTTGCCTGCAAATTGTTTTCCTGCCTCGGCATAACTTAAGTAAAAAGCAAACATATTTCCAAGATTTTCATCTTTTCCATATGGATTCACGAAAGCACTATAGGTTGTAGAAAATGTTGTAGAGGAAAGCTGCTCTGTTAAGCTTGGAACATAGGAAATCTGGTAATCGGTCTTTTCATGTTCCATCTCATACAAAGTAGGCAGAATATCTGATTTGCAAAGTCCTAGGACCAAAGTTCCATCCTTAATTCGATTCCTAACCGTGTCATGGGAAATATTACTTTTATCCATCCACAGATAGGCACTAAGGGACTGAAAATACTTCATTGCCGCAACAGACTTCTCATCGTTGATCAAAAATGCAGAAGCATCATCCCCATTTTCGCCAAAAAGGTTTGCATAAGATGCAAGAAACATACTGTTAATATAGGAATCAGCAACATCCCATCTAAATACCGCCTTTGTGGAACCAGTATCCTCATATTCATCCAAAAATGCCAGAATATCATCGATGGAAGCTGGTGCATTCTTCAATAACTTTGCATCATATACCAGACAATACGTATCAAAATATACCGGATACCCATACTGCTTATCCTTATAAGTAACCGCCTTTTTCGCCACTTCCGGATAATTTTCTTTCCAAAATGCATCCGTTAACCATTTATTTTCCTCTGCCATACCGCTGTCTCTGGCAAGTCCTAACTGGTCGTTTCCCATCAGGTATACATCCGGTCCCTCTCCGCTTTGGGATACCCGGTTCATATCGTCAAAGAAACTCACACCATCATAATATACCAGCTTTACCTTTACGGAATACTGTTCTTCAAACTCCTTCGCTGCTGTCTCTAACCACGCTTTATCCCCATCACTGGTATACCAGCAGGTAACGGTGTCTGTATCAGCCTGCTGTTTCCAGTATTTCATAAGTCCCTTATAGTCTGTAGGAATACTTTGTGTCCCTGTCTGGTCCGGATTCCTGCTGCATCCCGCAAACAGACAAAAAGTAAGTACCATAACTAAAATGCAAGAAACTCTGCGTATCTTCATAACAATCTCCTCACTGGCCATCTTTACTCATTAAAACAAAGGCTCTTTTAATATTGCAGTTCCAATACCTTTTTCGGTAAAGAACTCCAACAGCAGGCAGTGTTCTACACGGCCATCCAGTACATGGACTCTGGAAACCCCGTTTTCGATTGCGTCAATACAATTTGTAAGTTTCGGAAGCATGCCACCCCCTACCACCCCTTTTTCAATAAAGGATTTTGCCTCGTGAATATCCATTTCCGAAATCAGCGTATCCCTGTCACTTGGATCAATAAATACACCTTCAATATCGGTAAGAAATACCAGTTTTTCAGCCGAAATTGCCTTTGCCACTGCACATGCAGCATCATCTGCATTAATATTATAGCTTTCAAAATCCTCCGAAGAACCGATTGGAGCTATAACCGGAATAAAATCATTCTCAATCAGCGTATCCAAAATCTTGCTGTCAACACATTTCACCTCTCCCACATAACCAATATCCTTACCACCCGGAAATCTCTTGGTTACTGTCATAAGTGCGGCATCTTTTCCGCTGATGCCTACTGCATTCAGTCCCAGCTTCTGCATCATCTGGACAAGCCCTTTATTTACTTTGGAAAGTACCATTTCCGCAATTTCCATTGTCTCTTTATCCGTCACCCGCAGTCCGTTGATAAACTCCGGTTCCTTTCCAATCTTTTCCACCCATTTGCTGATTTCTTTTCCACCACCATGTACAATGATCGGTTTTAAGCCAATCAGCTTGAGCAGTGCTACGTCTTTGATCACATTATATTTTAATTCTTCATCCAACATGGCACTTCCTCCGTATTTAACAACAATCTTTTTGCCGTTAAATTTTTGTATGTACGGCAGTGCCTCAATCAGTGTCTGTGCCTTTGCAATCACCTGATCCATATTATTATTTTTGTTAATCATCTTCCTGTCCTTTCCTGTCTTCGTCAACAACCCCGCTGCAAGCAACGGGGCATCAATCTTGTAACGCTGTAGAGCAGCGGAGTATGTGACCCTCGCGGCAGTCGCCAAATGTCTGCAAGCAGCCACTTGGCTCGTTGCTTGCGGAAATAAAATGAATTAAAAATCGTTGTCCGTCTGCTGCATCTTCCTTATGGGAACATCGGTGCCTGGGTAAGCCCCATTGTCTCAGGAAGCTCAAACAACAGATTCATATTTTGTACCGCCTGACCTGCTGCACCTTTTACCAGATTATCAAGGGCTCCCATAATAATAATCCGCTTGGTACGCTCATCAATTTTAAAGTTCACATCCACATAATTACTTCCTTCTACCCATCTGGTTTCTGGTGTGACATCTTTATCCAGTACCCTTATAAAATATTCCTCTTTATAATATTTGTCGTAAACCGCTTTTATTTCCTCGTAAGAATAGTCTTTTACCAGATTGCCATAAGCTGTAACCAAAATTCCCCTGTTCATCGGCACTAAATGCGGTGTAAAGTTGAGAACGATCTTTTGTCCACATGCATATCCAAGCTGTTCTTCAATTTCCGGTGTATGCCTGTGTGTTGTTACTCCATATGCCTTGATATTTTCATTTACCTCGCAATAAAGATTCGCAATCTTAGCACTGCGGCCGGCACCGGAAGTACCTGACTTTGCATCAATAATAATGCTGTTGGGGTCAATGATGCCTTCTTTTACCAGTGGGTACAGGGATAAAATAGAGCAGGTTGTATAACAGCCCGGATTGGCAACCAGACGTTTTCCTTTTATATCCTTTCTGTTAATCTCACATAAACCGTAAACGGCTTCTTTTATATATTCCGGAGATTTGTGTTCTATTCCGTACCATTTCTCATAGACTGCAATATCTTTCATCCGGAAATCTGCACTTAAATCCACAATCTTAACCTTTGATAAAATATCTTCGTTTACCAAAGATGCACATAACCCCTGCGGTGTTGCCGTAAAAATCACATCGGCTCTGGCAGCGAGTTCTTCCATATTATCATCCAGACAGGCTGCATCTACAATGTCAAACATATTGCCAAACACCTGATAATATTTTTTATCAATATAGCTTTTCGAACCATACCATACAATCTCTGCTTCTTTATGTCCTAGTAATAATCTTACCAGCTCTTGTCCTGCATAACCGGTGGAACCGATGATACCTGCTTTTATCATATTTTTTCTCTTTCCTTTCTTTTTGTGTTTCCTCTGATACGATAGAAAGAAAACCCGAGTTCTTATTATAACATTCTTCCCTTCTTATGTATAGAGCGAAATCTGTTTATTCGATTAAATCCTGCACCGTTTAATCTTTGATTATCAGATGCCTGTGGTTTTAGTAAATATTGTACCACTCACAAAGTTTTTATAATTATACATTATCCATGTATATTATTCAAGCTTTTTATAGACACATCTTTAATTTATTATCCTGTTATTAATAGATTTGGGAGACATTTTACTAAAATTACAGGTGTCCAATAGACAAAGATCGGATTGTTCCCCCTCATTTGCTTTTTTGTCGAAAAAAGGTTGCATAATATTCGCTTTAGTTGTATATTAGTCATTAGGAAATTTGAAGGAGGACATTTATTAATGAAAGAAAAAGTTATTTTAGCCTATTCGGGCGGTCTTGATACAACTGCTATCATTCCCTGGTTAAAGGAAAACTATGATTACGAAGTAATCTGTGTATGTATTGATGTTGGACAGGAAAGTGAGTTAGAAGGGCTGGAGGAAAGAGCCATTTCCTGCGGAGCTTCTAAATGTTATGTATTAGATGTTGTAGATGAGTTCTGTGATGATTATATTGTACCTACCGTTCAGGCCGGTGCTGTATATGAAAATAAGTATTTGCTGGGTACTTCCATGGCAAGACCTCTAATCGGGAAGGTTTTAGTAGACATTGCACATAAAGAAGGTGCTTCCGCTATCTGCCACGGTGCTACCGGCAAAGGGAATGACCAGGTCCGCTTCGAACTTGCCATTAAGGCATTTGGTCCAGAGCTTAAGATTATTGCAGCTTGGAGACAGGATGCATGGACTATGAATTCCCGTGAAGAAGAGATTGAATACTGTAAACAGCATGGCATCAACTTACCGTTCTCGGCAGACTCCTCTTACAGCCGTGACCGCAATCTATGGCATATCAGCCACGAAGGTCTTGAATTGGAGGATCCTGCAAGTGAGCCAAATTATGAACATTTGTTAGTTCTTGGCACCTACCCTGAAAAAGCCCCTGACGAGGCGGAATATGTAACCCTTACCTTTGAAAAAGGAGTTCCAAAGTCAGTAAACGGTAAAGAGATGAAAGTTTCTGACATTATCCGTGAGCTGAACCGGTTAGGCGGCAAGCATGGTGTCGGAATTGTTGATATCGTAGAAAACCGTGTTGTAGGAATGAAATCCCGCGGTGTTTATGAAACTCCGGGCGGAACGATTCTGATGGAAGCCCATACCCAGTTAGAAGAATTAATTCTTGACCGGGAAACCCTGGCATTTAAGAAAACAATCGGTGACAAATTTGCGGATGTTTTATATGAAGGTAAATGGTGGTCTCCGTTGCGTGAGGCATTACAGGCATTTGTTGAGTCCACACAGGAACGCATTACCGGAGAAGTGAAATTTAAGTTATACAAGGGCAACATCATCAAAGCTGGTACCACTTCCCCATACTCTTTATATTCAGAATCACTTGCAAGCTTTACAACAGGTGAGTTATATAACCATAAAGATGCGGAAGGTTTCATTAATCTATTTGGTCTTTCTACAAAGGTTCGTGCAATGCTTGATAACAAGCGCAAATAATATCAAAAGGTCGTTGCATCTTTATTATATGCGGGATGCAGCGACCTTTTTTCATTTTATAGATGATACATTTATTTCGCGATTCTGTTGTTTTTCTGAATTTCCTTTATTTTAGTCTTTGTAATGAACTGGCAATGATTCCTTTTTCCGGTTCTACAGTATGACTTCAACTGTCAGGCTGTTTCCATCTGCACTATAAGCATTTACTTTTCCTCCTTGGGACAATACAATTGCCTTTACCACAGACAAACCGATTCCGGAACCTCCTGTTTCAGAATTTCTGGAAGTATCCAGCCGGTAAAATCGTTCAAATAAAACATCCAATTTTCCCTTTGGAATGTCCTCTGTCTCATTAAAGATTATCAATTGAATTTTTTTCCCTTTTCTTTTTAAAGACACACGAATCTCCCCACCAGCGGCAGAATACTTTATTGCATTATCCATCAAAATCCCCACCATCTGCCGAATCGACTTTTCATCTCCTAAAAAGCAGATATTTTCTTCAATCTTTATATCTAACTGTTTATTCTGTGTCTGGGCTAACGAACAAAATGGCTGTATACTTTCGAGCACAGCATCCGAGATAGAAAATTTCAATTTTTCTAATATAACATTCCTTTCATCCAGCTTAGCTAAAGTAATTAACTGCTGTGTTAATAATGTAAGCCTTTTCACCTGATTCCTTGTGCTTTTTGTCCATTGATTTTCTCCTCTTTCCATTTCCAATACTTCTGTATTTGCATCAATAATCGTAAGAGGCGTCTTAATTTCATGGCTGGCATCCGTAATAAAACGTTTCTGATTCTCATAACTCTCTGCCACCGGTTGAAATACAATTTTAGAAAAAACAATAATTAACACGGATACTGCTATAAATCCGAACAGTGACACAGAAAGACTGGTCACCACAAAAGACTGAAACATAAAAAGTTCCTGTCTGCAATTTAAAAAGATGAGCAATTCATCCTCTCCAAAAACTTCTTTCCTGTAACGGTATTCACCCTCAAAACCCTTTACAATGTTATTTCTAAATACCTTTTTAGCATACGCTCCGGCTTCTTCTTCACTAATCGAGGCAATTTTGTCTACATTACAAAATAACACGTTTCCTTCCTCGTCTAATACCACTGAAAAGAAACGTGTTTCCGGTGAAAAATCATCTCTCTCAAACTTTTTTCTAAAGTCTCTTTGTTTCTTCTTTCCATCCGGAAATAATCTGACCGATTCCCCATCATTCTCTGCCAGGATTGCTGTCATATTATCTGCCCGGTTTAACATCCGGCAATAATTTGCAATATTTACAGTTCCCATAATGACAGCCAGTACCAAAAAAGTCGAACACATCGCAACGATAATAAATCTTTTTCTTAAACTTTTAATCATTACAGTTCCTCCAAAGAATATCCCTGATTGCGGGTTGCCTTTATCTGTACATTTGCGCCTAACGCCGACAGTTTTTTTCTAATATAAGAAATATATACCCATACCACATTCAGCTCTGCTTCACTATCGAATCCCCATATTTTTTCCATAAACCGTTCTGTAGAAATTAAATGTCCCGGATTCGCAATCAACATCTCCAGCATCTGAAATTCTTTATTTGGAAGATGGCAGGAACCTGACTCCGTACTAAGTTCAAAATTTGTACAATTCAAAGAAAGATTTCCGAAGGTCAGCACGGCACAGACAGCTTCATTCCTTCTTCTGGTAATTGCACGAACTCTTGCTAACAATTCTTTTGCCGCAAAAGGTTTGCTTAAATAATCATCCGCACCGCTGTCGAGCCCTAACACCCGGTCGTCAACATCTGACTTTGCAGTAAGGATCAACACAGGTATCGTATTCCCATGTTTCCTGATTTTTTTCAATACTGTAATACCATCCATTTTCGGCATCATAATGTCTAAGATAAGACCATCATAGTTCTCTGATTCTAAATAAGTCAGAACATCTTCACCATTATAGACCGCATCTACCGAATAATGGCTATGTTTTAAAATTTCCATAAGAGCATTGGAAAGTTCTTTCTCGTCTTCTGCCAATAAAAGACGCATGCCGCTCCCTCCTTTTGCATGATTTATCATTATACCAGAAAAATTACAAAATACGCAACCTTACCCCGAATACCTCAATGCCTCAATGGGTTTCTTATAGGCTGCCTTATTTGCAGGATAAATTCCAAATACAATACCAATGATTCCTGAAAAAATAACGGATATCCATACTACCTTTCCATCCATATGAACACTCATGCTATCCCCCGCAACTCCTCCGACTACCCAAAGTGCAATCCCCGAAAATAAAATTCCCGCCAGACATCCTGCCAGACTCACAATCAAAGCCTCCATAAGGAACTGCATCATTATGCTTTCCCTGCTTGCTCCAATCGCTTTACGGATTCCAATTTCCCTTGTTCTTTCTGTAACCGATACCAGCATGATATTCATAATTCCAATTCCACCTACCAAAAGCGAAATTGCAGCGATTCCGCCTATCATCAGGGACAATGTATGATTTACCTCCTGCATAGTATCCATAATCTCAGACTGGTTCTGAATCGAAAATGCATCCTCATCTGATTTGAATCTTTCAAGCATAATCTGTTCTACTGCTGCTTCGGCCTGCTCCATAGATTTTTCATCATTAGATGATACGTAAAACTGCATAATATTCAAAGCATTGTTTCCCATTCTTGCACATGTAGAATAGGGAATATATCCTTCTAAAGTAACACTTTGTGTACTGTCTTCATTGGAGTCTCTTATTGTAAAACCTGTTTGCTGACTGCTATCTTCTGATAAAACACCTACAACCTGAAATGTTCTTCCGTCTAAAGAAAGGGATTCTCCTTCTGCGGCAGCATGACCAAAAAATTCTACAGCCGTATCTTTCGTAATTACAATCACATAAGAATTATTATTCACATCTGCCTGCTTTAAAAATCTTCCACATAAAAGCTCCATATCCATAATCTGAAAATAGGCACCTGTCGTTCCGTAAAGAGTCATGGTTCCGTCTGTATAACCGCTCTTTCCTGTAACACTGGTTCCTGCCATTGGTGCAGCCGTTTCAATGGCATCATCTTCAAAAAGCTTAGAAAATTCGGAAAGCCGCAATGGATTTTCCTTATCATCGGTAATCTTTATCGTCAGATAATCAGACCCCATCTGGGAAATTTGATCAGACACCGATGCGGTTGCCCCATCGGCAATGGACACTAAAACAATTAACGCAGCAACTCCAATAATAATCCCAAGCATTGTTAAAAATGTACGCATCTTGTTGGCAAGAACTGCATTCCAAGCCATTTTTAATGTTTGCCTTATCATATCTTCACCTCTTTTACCAGTCCGTCCTTAATATATATTTTTCTTTCTGCCTCATCTGCTATATACTGGTCATGGGTAATCAGCACAATGGTATTACCTGCTTTATGAAGCTGATGAAACAATGTCATGATCTCTTCTCCTGTTTTTGAATCCAGATTACCAGTGGGCTCATCTGCCAGAAACAATGTGGGTGTTGTCACGAGTGCTCTTGCAATGGAAACTCTCTGCTGCTGTCCCCCTGAAAGTTCTGCTGGTTTATGAAACTTTCTGTGGGAAAGTCCTACACGGTCTAATGCCTCTTCTACCCTTTTCGTTCTCTCTGCAACAGGCACTCCCTGGTAAATCAGGGGCAGTTCCACATTTTCTTCAGCAGTAAGCCTCGGCAGAAGGTTAAAATCCTGAAAGATAAAACCAATCTTTTTGTTTCTGATTTTTGCCAGCTCCCTTTCGGAATATTCCTTCATTGGCACACCATCTAAAATATACTCTCCCGAATCAGCGGTATCCAGACATCCGATAATATTCATCATGGTTGATTTTCCGCTTCCGGAAGGACCAATAATACTGACAAATTCACCCTTTGCAATTTGGATATTGGCATGATTTAGGGCATATACGGTATCCTGCCCCATTTCATAAATTTTAGATACGTCTCTTAACTGAATCATTGATTTCCTCCCCTGTCTCCTGGTCCGCCAGAGGAATCATCTCCAGGGAATCTGCTGCCACCTTGAAAATCTCCTTTACCCGGAACTCCTCCTGTTGGAAAATCTCCGAAACCATCTTTTCCTCCTGACTTTCTATCAAAAGATTCACCGGATGTACTACCGGTTTTTTGATAATACACTACATCCCCCTCCGAAAGACCTTCCGTAATTTCTACCATATTCCCACCGGATAGACCTGTGATTACTTCCTTCTCTCCGGAAAGAATTCCGTCATTATCTTTTTTAGTATACACAAACACCCTATTCCCTTTTTCCTGAAGGGCTTGAACCGGTATTTTGACAACATTTTCCTTATTTTCAATTACAATCGTCGCAGAAGCATTCATGCCAGCCTTCATCTCCTCATTCTTTGGAATCGTAATTTCCACACTGTATTTTGCAACACCGCCGGATGCACTGCTGGCAATGTTTCCAACTTTTGTAACCGTTCCGGCAAATGTTTCATCGTCTATCGCATCCAATACAACTTCGGCTTCCTGATTACTGGATACAGAATTAATATCCAATTCATCCACACTTACCAAAAGTATCATATTTTCATCTGATGACAGTGTAAATGCAGTCACTTCTTTCCTATCAGAAGTATCCTCTGTATCGGTAGAAGAAGCTCCCTGTGAACCACTGTTTGTAGAAACTGCTGTTCCCGCTACCTTTCCTGTTGTCTGATTCCCGGATAATTTACTATTTGCTGCTGTATTTTCACTGGTATTTTGATTCCCGCTGGCAGTATTTCCTCCGTTAACAGCCGGTTTCTCTTCTTTAGAACCTCCACTTTCTGCTTGTTCTGCCTTTTCAGTAGAAGAAAAAGTCAGGCAAAAAGTTAATGTCTTTCCATCCTCCGATACCGTTATCCCTGATAACAAACCACTTTGCACCCCTGAAATACTGCCGCTGTCAAACACATAATTTTCGGAAGCATATAATGTAACATTCGCCTGATAGGCTGTTTCCTCTGCAAATATACTATCTCCCGGATTCCATGACACTTTACCAGTATAGCTTCCGTCTGCAGCCGTGATCTCTTTTTTCGGAGTCTCTCCGGTTCTTGGAGACGGCAGCACCAGTGTGTTCTGGTTATCCGTTCCGCTCTCTTCAATCCGGAACTGAATGTTCAATTTACTCTTCTTTTCTGATCCTATATCATTAGTGTCCTGTCCTTGATCTATATTTTCTGTCTGTGTGTTTTCTGTCTGTATTTCTTTGTTAGATGATACGCTGGATAGATTCATAAGGGCATATCCGGTCCGGGTATCAGAATCAGATTTTACTCTTACCTGGGTCAGGCTGTCACTACCGGTTCCAGTGCTGACGGAAGCCTCTTTTTCCCCTGATACATTTACTTCCCCTATCGTTCCGTCCATATCTGCCGTAATTGTTCCTGCCTCCGCCATTAAAACCAATTTCTGTAAACTTTTTGCCAACCTCTCCCTTTCCACAATAAGCTGTTGGTATTCTGCCGACTGTTCATTTGTTTTTAATGTAAGTAACGAAGATCCGCCGGATACTTTATCGTTCTCTTTGACATGAATTTTTGACACGATTCCCCCTGTAGCCGTGATTTTGAGTTCTTGATGAATATACGCTTCTCCACGTCCCAGAGATGAGCCATCTTCTGTTTTTACCTTTACCTTTTCATTTATTTGTGCATTTGCATCTGTAAAAGTTACCGTACAGATTTCTTCACCTACACTCGCCACGGTTCCTTCTTCCTCTGTATCATCTGAAAGTATAACCACAACCGTATCGCCTTTCGAAACATTGGATACATTATCAAGATCAACCGCCATTTCTCCATCAATCGACATAAGAATCAGTCCCCCATTTTCTATCATGCTATCTGTGACGTCACTATCTTGTTTGGCATAGATTTTTTTAATTCTTCCACTGACTTTCGCAGCAATCGTCTCTGTTTGTGTACCGTTTTTGCCGGAATTTATCTTTTTATCCAAAGCTTCGATCTCTTCCTGCACGGTTTCCATTGCACTGAAAACCGACTCTTTATTTAAGACTGCCAATATATCTCCCTTTGATACAGGATCCCCACTTTCTACCTTCACTTCCTCTATCACAATACCGGAAGGAATCGTTATAGAATAGGAATCATCCGCTTCCAGATTTCCTGTACCCACAATGGTATTGGAAATATCTCCTGTCTTTGCGGTTACCTCCTGCACAATATTTTCTGCCTGCGGCATTTTTCTTCCTCGAATCAGAAACACACTCCCTGAAATTACAAGAACGGCTGCAAGAAAAATAAAAATCACTTTTTTCTTTTTTGATAGAACTTTCCACCGGTTTATATATCGATTTATACTGAAATTCCACTTTTTCACTATGTTATCCTCCTTGCCTATTCCAATCCTGCCGGTCTTTCTACCCTGACATCTTCCCATCTGGTTAGGGCAGAAGCACCAGATAAATCCGCCGTATCTTCATAATTATCTACTGTTACGGTATAACTGCTGTCACCTTTTACATATATCTTTCCATCCTTTCCCTTCACGGTAACTGTTTTCCCATTTTCATCTTCTATTGTTCCGGCACAAAATAACCCGCTTAATACACTGTCACCGGTTACCGTCCATCTACATTCCTCTCCAATATAGAGATTACTGTAACCGTCTCCGTTTTCTCCAGCAAAGGTTTCGTCTTCTAAAACAGCACCCTTTAACATACTGCCATCTGTCAGATAAAAATCCAGCTTGCTAATGCTGTCCCATACAACATTACCTTCCATATCCTGATTTATTGCTGTAAAGAGACAGTCTGCACCGTTTTCCCCTGATGTTCCCCATCCACGCTGGTTATCATTTCCTGTACATCTTAAGAAAAATTCACTATCCTCTGCATAGGTAATGTTTACATCGAAAAGAGTAATGGTGGATTCTGTATTAGTTGTATAGAACATTCCGCCATTTCCGGCTTCTAAGGTTCCGCCATTCATCTCAAATATACTGTTTCCTATCTCTGAATCACCAGACGTACTTTGATACAGAATCACATTCCACGTACAATCATTGCGGCTGTCATCACTCATATTTCCCTTCAGGTCCGAGTCATACAGATGAACAGAATTGAATCCCTCAATACATACCGCCTCTGAACTTTTTGCTGCTAATTCTGCATCATTTACCGAAATGTCTGCTGTACTGTATATGGCAGGAGAACCGGTTCCTTTTGAAATATAGCTTCCACCATCCACAACCATTTTCCCACCGCCGCGGTCACTTCTAATTGCAGCAGAAGACTCCCCATTCGTCTCCACATCCAAATCCCATGCATACAGACTTCCGCCGCCTGCAACATGAACACCGCCAGAGGTATCCTGCTTTGTGGAAATATCCGTATCTGCCACATATACGGTTCCCTTATCGTATGCAAAAATTCCTGTACCGCCAGACGAATCTGTTCCAACGGTACTGCCTTTTATATAGGCATTGCCGTCTGTAGCAAGAAGTGCTGCACCAACGCCATAAAAACTGGAATTATCGCCTCCGGTACTATCAGATGAAGTTCTCGAAACAGTAATATCATTTACGGATGCATTTGCTCCGTTTAGAATATGGATTGCATTTTCATCTTTACCAGTAGATGTAATGTTTTCTTCTTCTATTTCAGAGTCAGTGGTATATTCCGTTACTGCCTCATAGTGTTCCACACCTCCGGATTGCGTCATACCTCCTCCCGGCTGACCCATATTCCGGCCAAAAGACATTACGGTAATCTCACTGGCATTTCCATCTTTATCCAAAGTAACGGAAACGGCATCTCCTTCTGAAATATCTTCTAACGTAATGCTTTCTGCCTCCTGCTTATCGGGAAATTCTCTATCTGACATTTTTGGTACTTCTCTATTATTCTGATTCTCCTTATCCGATAATTCAGACGATTGTTCTTCATTCAGTCCATTGTCTTTTAAATGATCCGGCATTTCCGATACTTTATTCATATCACCTTGCTGCTTTCCGGGTTTTTCCTGTCTTTTTATGACAGTATCACCGGTAACACGAATTTCCTTTTCTTCACCTGTTAATTCTAGTATGGAAGGCGGCTCTCCCTCCTGCGGAGGCTGTTGTCCTTTGTCTTCATCTGTATCTGTTCCTTTCACTTCCCCATCATCCTGAGAGGACATCGGTTCTCCCTCTTTAGACTGTTCTCCCTGCTTTCTCTCCTTCATGGTTCCGACTTTTACCATTATACTATTATCTCCTATTTTACTGACTTCTCCGAATAAGAAATTGTCAGCACTTTTTCCACTAT
>CAJUBR010000023.1 GCA_910584695.1 uncultured Lachnospiraceae bacterium | reverse complement strand
TATTTGATTCCATAAGTCTTGATTGGTTTCCATATACCATTCAAAATATTGCATCATCAACCCGTTATTGTTCATAAAGGATATCCTCCCTACACATTAGCAAAATATACATCTGTTCTCATCTTCTCAAATGCTTATTATTGTGTTTAGTATACCAAATACAGCACAAAACTTCAAGAACCCAAAAGAAAAAGGATACACAATGGTATCCTTTTTAGACAGGTCCGCAAATTTTTATATACGCCCCCAAAACCGAATGAATATCGATTGAATTTATAAATTAACTGTGTTAATTTATATTTTTATTATATATTTCATTTTGCGTCTTTTCAACTCGTTTATTACAAGGGTTTTTGGGGAAATTCCTTGTGTCAGGTTATTTTTCCGCGGCTTCCTTTGCAAAACTGGTATCCACCAGCTTGTCATAAGGAACACGGTTTGTCAGTTCTCCTGCATTTGTCAGGATATTCTGAAGCAGATCAAAACTGCTTTCTTCAAATACCAGATTCCCTTTCCATGTATCCTGTTCATAATATCTGGTGACAATCTTTTCGACGGTCTCTATATCTGTTTCTTCAAACTGAGGAGCAATTACTTCGGCAATCTCTTTCGGAGTATGGGAATTAACATATTCCATACCTTTTTGCAACGCTCTTGTAAAGCTTTGTATCATTTCTCTATTCTCTTCCATATAATCCTTTGTTGTACAATAGGATGTATATGGAACATAACCGGAATCTACACCAAGGGAAGCGACTACAAATCCCTCTCCGGCTGATTCCAATGCAGTAGCCGCCGGTTCAAATTCAACCGTAAATTCACCCTGACCACCCGAAAACGCCGCAGCGGTACTTCCAAAATCAATGCTCTGGTCAATGTTTAAATCTGTTTCCGGATCAATTCCATTTTTTCCTAAAATGTACTCAAATACCATTTCCGGCATTCCTCCTTTACGTCCGCCGATTACATCCTTTCCCTTCAGCATATCCCATGAAAAATCTTCTATCTGCTGCCTTGCTACTAAAAAATTGCCTGCCCGCTGTGTAAGCTGTGCAAAATTAACAGCATAATTTGAAGCACCTTCACTATATAGATAAACGGAAGATTCTGCTCCCATAAATCCAATGTCTGCTTCTCCTGATACCAATGCTGTCATTGTCTTATCCGCACCAAATCCAGTTACCAGTTCTAAATCAATTCCTTCTTCCTCAAAATATCCATTTTCAATTGCTACATACTGTGGTGCATAAAAAATCGAATGTGCCACTTCATTCAGGGTAACCTTAGTAAGTTTTCCCTTACTTGTACCACAAGCAGTACAGGTAGTAGCGGCAATAACAAACACAAGTGAATATACTGCTAGCCTTTTTGCAATTTTGCTTTTCTTCATCACTGGCTCCAAATGCTTTTTTTAATAGTATACGCACTTATCAGATTGTTGTGCAAAGGCTTGTCGCAACACTAAGTCAATAACCCCGCAGCAATCTACAGGGCATCAAACTTCCAACGCAGCAGAGCTACAGAGTATTTGACCCTCGCGACATTCGTCAAATGGACATGCAAGCATGTCCGCTTGACTCATTGCTCGCGGGAATAAAAAATCCCGGAAATATAGTAAAAATGCACAAACATAGAACGTCTTAGAACCGTTAATCAGATATGTCTGTGCATTTTTATTATTCTTGATTTTAAATATTCCTTAACATAGCAGTTCCATACAGATGATAACAATGATCTATCCTACAGACAGGTTGCCTTTTTATCAAAAGCAGGATTAAATGCATAAAAGTTCTTAGCATCCAGATCCTCCTGAACGAGACGCAGACTTTCTCCAAATCTCTGGTAATGTACCATTTCACGTGCCCGAAGGAATTTAATTGCATCATATACATCCGGATTATCTTTGCATAAACGCAAAATATTATCATAAGTTAAACGGGCCTTTTGTTCTGCTGCCATATCCTCATGTAAATCCGTAATCGGATCCCCTGTAGATTGAAGTGTAGCTGTTGAAAACGGCATTCCGCTAGCGGCCTGTGGCCAGATACCAATCGTATGGTCTACATAATATTGATAGAAACCGGAATCTTCAATCTCCTTCATTGTCAGGTTCTTTGTTAACTGAGTCACAATCGTAGAAACCATTTCCTCATGCCCCAGTTCTTCTGTGCCATAAAGGTATCAGTATAATTTTTAACTTTATTGAAGGAGTACGTTGTCTTTCTTTGTCTTTCCTGTTACAACCCCTTGCAGCCCAAACACTACATAGTTATCCTTTATGCTTATAACGCTATAAACATTCTTGTAGACAAAGGATGCATATTTACCCTTTGTGTTAGCGTCTTTTGCTCCGGTCTTTATTTTCACCTTGGATCCTACCTCTAAGACCTTCTTTTTAGATACCTTGGACTTTTTCTTTTTTGGAGAAGCTTTAGGATCTGGTTCTGCCGGTGTATCAAACAGTGCCTTTTCTGCTGCTCTCCTTCTTTCCAGTCCTTTTAGTACCTTTCCCGCTGCCTTGTTATAAGCTGTAATCTTGCCGCTTATCTGTTGTATCGTTCTTGTCCCATTTGCTGTTAACTGGTTTATACTGCCTATATTATACGCAAAGGATACCATAGCATCGAACTGATTTTGGTTCCAGTTGTATTTTTTTCTAAAACTTTCCACATGATCTTCAAATCTCTTTAGATCGTCTTTTAATAGATTTGTGGCTTTTTCTTTTGTAATAACCTGTCCTTCTTTTACACCCCCAGTGTGACCATAACCAATAGTCCACACTCCGGCAGGACACTTATAAGCTTCCAACCTGCAACCTTCAAATTCTTTAATTAAATTAATTCCTCTTTCTGTTGTCTTCATGATCTTTTTCCTCTCTTTCTTTATCGATCTGGTCTCTTGTGTTTTCCAAAAACTTCACCACCCATTGCGGCAATATGGTTGGATTGGCTTTGTAAATATTCTCGCATATGCTTATACACTCATTGATCACTATGTAGCATCCTATTATCATTCCAAATACTGCACCGGTTATCGGTAAATTAATATTTATTTTAGTTAAAGCATACGGGATAAAGTAATCCAGAAAAAAACCAAAGAATAGCCCGGCAAATAGTGCCATCTTCTTCCAAAATCCGATTGTTCCTTTTTTGCTTGTAATAGGATGTCCTACTGCTTTTTCTCCTATAATTCCTGTAATCCAGTCAAATACGACTGCCATGCTTACAAATGCAATAATCATTCCATATTGCTTTGTAAATGCGGACAAAAGTCCGCAAATAATTGAAGATAACCATTTCATCTTTTCCATTTTCATCATCCTTTCAAAATTTTTGTTAAATTTTATTTACATTGCAAAATGTAATAATGGGCTATCAGGTTGTGTGATGCCGGGCTAACATTTACAAGCATAGCATTAAGTTGTTTGTACCCAGAAGGAGCTTGTGGATCCTCTGAATCTGTAACTGATACGTTTGTTGCTGTACACCAAACGGAATCTAATAATACGGGAAAAAAATTTGTTGCCTCATTAACTATCTGAAATTGAACCGAAACGTTCACTGAACTTCCTGCACTAACACTTCCGCCAGATGTAAGCGTTACCGGTACTATATCCATTATCTTCCATTTTCCCACATCCTTTTCTGTCATTAATCTTGTCCAATTACTCCACCTATTATTTCCGACGCTTGTTCTAATAAAGGTATGATAATCATTTTGCATAGTTTCGTTAAAAGTTCCATGTCTAAAAAATATCTGCTTTATAATATTTATACCTCCAGTGGAATTAGGAATAACAATTAGCCATCCGTTTGATCCAATCGGTATATTATTAATCGTACAGCCAGTCCCAAAATAATATATACCGGCAGCTTTATAATCATTAAAGTCAGCGTTACCGGAGTTTATATACTGCGTTCGTGTGAATAATGAACTCATTACATTTTTCTCTGCATCAGAAATATTATCTACATTACTAATTGCTTTTGTTATGACCATATTCTGTACTGGATTTGTAGAGGTTGCAGAGAGTTCATCATCCACCTTGACGTGTCCGAATACCGTTTTGCTTGCAGTGGTCGCAATATGTGTATCAAATTCCTTTTGATTTGCTTTGCTTCCAATCGCTGCGTCCAGTGCTTCTTGTACATTTTTATTCTCTTGAATTGCATCTGCTAATTCCTTTAACGTATCTAGTGTAGTGGGGGCTCCATTTATCAGATCACTTATGGCTTTATCCGTATACGCTGTCAACTGTGCATAGTATGTATTTAAGGCTTCTAGTACAGCAACAGACAATGGTTTTTCAAGATCGGATGTATCGTCCACATTTCCCAATCCTACTTGTTCCTTTGTTACATTGTGTGGGTTATTTACACTTTCTGTATGTTCTTTTAATAACTGGGTTAATTCTTGTATATCACCGATAGTGGCATATACACCTGAATCAACTTCAAGTGAAATGTTAGGTGCATTATCAACTGTCTGATACATATTGATATATACTCCTGTTGATGATATACCACTGTTCGCCGGCATATAACAGTTATCATTTGTTGCAACACAAGCAGCATATAATATTTCACCTTCCTCTGGGTCATTGGCATATAAACCAATTGTACGCATATAATAACCATCTGTAAGATTTGTATTAGAGAGTACTGTTTCTACCTTAATTTTAGAATCTGCACGTGATATCTTTGATATGATTCCTGTTTGTCTTATGTTATTTATACCGGTCAGATTTTCCAATTGTTTTTCAGTGTATATCGCATTGGATGTACATACTTTTGTGAATTTAATATCATATGTACCAGTAGCCGCCTTAACTATTAGATTTTTCCCTTTTGTAGTAGTTACGAGCTTTGAATATTCTGTCATACGTTTTATTCCTTTCTGCATTTATTTGCAATCATCACTTATAATCACTTTTTTTACGCAACACACTCCGCCTGCCAGATTCATTAGGCTATCTAATTCACACCTAAGATTGTTTGATGATTCATAGTGAATGTTCATTGGCAATGTTTTTTCTAACATATCTTCCAGTTCTTTGACTTGTCCATATAAATCAAGACTGGTTATAAAATGCAAATAGTAATTTGATTCATCACCAGTGATGTTATAATTATTCACACCACAGAGTGTATTTAGCTTTCTGATTAACACTCTATACGTATAAGGAATGCCATCATTCCAACGTAAAAGAACCCTTGACCGTCTTGATTCAAGGGTATCTTGTGGACTTGGTATAATACCAAGGAGTGTTTCATATTTTTTTAATCCATATTCGTTGCAATCTTCTATAAATGCATTATCAAGTGCTTTTTTAATGTCGGAATCCATTTCATCCATTTCTATATCTTCCGCTTGCATAATTTCTTTCATTTCAGAAAATTGCTTCATGAAATCCGGTAAGTAATCCAACAGCTTCTTACGTTCCACTATATCATCCATCAATTTCACCCCTTACTGGAATATGATCAGCATCTAATATTAGGTTTTCAGCAACACCATTTATCTTCGTATCAGATATATCAATTATTCCATCCAAATTAATAATCAAGGCTTCTATTTGGCTTTTACGGATTACAAGATTGTTATTCTTTCTCCATGCCTGCCGTAACTGTTCAAAATACGAATCAATCGTTTCCTCAATTGAAGGTTTCAAATCTGCAAAGGTGCATCCATCTTCAAAAGTGAGTTCTAACGCAATATTTATATTTTCTTCCTGTACACCGACCACATTAACGACGTGACCAATAGGGGCAAGTCCATCACCTTCGCCGGCAGTCTCTACCGGATCAAGCACTTGTTGAACGGTATCGACAAGGGTTTTTGACGGTGCTCTAAATTCAGATGTAATAATAATTACTTTTACTGTACCACCTACCGTAAGTAATTTTCGAACTGCTGCATTGTATATTAGCATTAGCCATTCATGTACATCTGTACCAACCGTATCTGCTGACTGGTTGCTAATCCATGACGTTATGGCATCTGTTGGTATCATGGCGGCGGGGTTATATCCATTTTTCCACATGCGTATTACCTTACACCCGCCTACACCATCAATGTCATTTACTTTATTAATATAGTCTGTTCTGTTACCACCAAATGCCTTATTCGTAAACGAAGCAAAATACCGTTCACGTAGAGATTCCACATCTTCCTCATCTTCTCCAGTTATAAGGATTTCGGTCAGTTTAGCAGTTTCAAGCCTTTCTATGTACTCAATTGGTAGTAATGTGCCTAACTGCTGATTTCCTACTGTCCCCGCTGTTTCACATTGTATTTTATATGCACCACTTTCACCTTCAATAGGTTCGATCACCTCATAATTCAAAGTATCAAGATTAAATCTGTCACCCGCATTAATCACTGCATCACTTGGCGTAACAACCATCTTTCCGATGGAATAAGTCTCTTCTTTTGGATATAATCCCCTCTCTGCTGCTCTTTTTATTAGATAATAATAAGATGCCGAATCTGCAAATACTTCATTCATTACCATATCAAGAGCAATATAGAAATTTGCAAGTTCTAAAGCTGCCGGAGCAATTGCATCATAGATTACCGAGCCTTCTCTTTTGTCAACCTTGTCACTTATATTGGATAACATCTTATTTACTAGGTAATCAAAATTGTATTCTTCAAACATTAAATTTTTACCTCGCTTTCCATTGTGAATTCATCACCCTGTATCGTAATGACCTTAAAAGTACAATTAAGGATGTTCTTTCCGACACGCTCTACGGTAAAATCATCCACTGAATCAATGCGGTCATCAGCAGTTAACGCATCAATGATTCTTTGTTTCAACTCACTCATGACATAAGGAACAGGCTTCCCGTATAGGTCCTGAATCTCTATACCATAATCCCATGAATAGATTTCATATTCATATCGTTCAGTATTTATGATTTTTAGTACTGCCTGCTGTATAGCTTCTAAATCATCTACTTTTCCAACAAAAATAGAACGTTCAGCATTCATTGCATAAGTTAATGATGGTTCATTTTCTATATCAAAATCAGTGGCAAGATCATCCTCAAATTCATTTTCATAGTTATCATTATTTGGAATCATTTTATCACCACCCTTTTAATTTAAAGTATCAATTACAACATAACGCTGTCCGCCCGCCTGTCTAATCATAAGAACTCTGGATCCTTCTTTCATATTTTTCTTTGCAGTGCTTGTAATATCCAGAAAGTCTTCATCCAGTATAATTTTCTGACTGACTGATATATTAATCGGTGATAACTTCTGAACTCTACCAAGTATTACATTACAAGGCTTAGATGCGGTAAATGCATCTAATGCTATTTTTTTAATCAATTGAACCAGATTTTCATTCGGCACTAAAATCACCCCCTGACAATGATAAATCCATAAAATGTTGTCTGTTGCTAAATGTGTGTGTTACTTTATCCACCAACATATAATTTGCAATCTTAATATCTCCCAAATTTAAAAGAACCGGGACAAGTGACCCGGCACGGACCTTTGTGCAGCCGATCACATCAGATACTTTCAGATTCCTTTGCTTTTGGTTATATAACTTTAAATAAGCTTGCGATTTTAATTTTCCAACATCAGGATCGTCTATCTTTTCCAATAATTGAAGAACTCCCCAATTGTTAATGTTTTTGGTGCTTTTTGAGATGTAAAGGTCATATGTTCCTTTGTCCTTATTTTCATAAACAAGCTTTATTTGATTATATACATCATCATCTATTGTGGTTTTATAAGTGTAATTTCCACCCGTTTCTTCATCAATTAAGCAGTTATTTACTTTCATATCTGCCACATTCGACAAGCGTAACTGCCCTGCTTTATCATAAAATACATAAACTTTATTTTTAACCATCAATGTATTATCCAAAGCGTTTTGAATAATATCAAATAATGTGGTATCATCTTCTACGGCAGACATCTTATAAGATGTATTTGCCAATTTTCCACAGTTTAAGTTAAACCGTTCAGCAATAATCTTAATTACCTCATCAGCTCTCTTATTCTTGTAAATAAGAGTCTCTTTATTCTTCAAATATCTCAACTGATCATATGCAGTAAATGACATAATCCCGTCTTTTGACATTTGCCTTGTAAAAATAAAACCGTAAAAAATTTTTGTTCCATCAACTGTGACCGAAATGCTGTTCCCTTCTACGATCTTAAAATCTTTATCATACTTTGTTTCAAATGTAAGTTTGCCCGGTGTTCCTTTTCTTTCCCATATGATTTTCATTCCGTCTTTTACCGGGATAGTAAATAAGTTTTTTCCATTATTAACAAGTACTTCAATATTACAATCAGGTAATTCGTTTGTCTCCTGCACAATCCCATTAACGGACAAATCAACAGTCGGCTTCTTCTTTTTTAATATTCTTTTCAGATAAGCAAGTTCTTCTTTAGACGTCTTTTTTGTAGAACCACCTGTTGAGCTATTTGCTCCATTTAAGTTTTTATATGTGGGCACTCCATACCCTGTTATGCTCGTATCGCTTAATGAATAGCTTCTTCTTGTCACTTTATCAGACGAGTTTCCTTCAACCGTATGTACTGTCGATCCTTTTACTTTTTCTACAATCCCCACATGTCCACCATTTCGGAAGTGAATGATATCCCCTCGTTTCGGTGTGTACTTTCCCCGGTATTTAAATTGTCCTTTATTTTTAAAAAAACTGATACCATTAGCACAGGATGCTGTCTTTGGAACTGCAGCACTCTCCCCTGCTTGATATGCACACCAGGATACAAACATGTGACACCATGCGGCACCGTTCATTCCCATCCAAGCACCATATTTTGTTCTATTTTCACCTTGTTCAGCATATCCAAGCTCGCCAATCGCAATATCAACTATATCTTTTGCCATCTTGAATCACCTGCCTATTTGGGAAGTTTTAATTTTGTTCCCGGATAGATCCACCATCCATTGGATGAAGATTTTCTTCCATGTTTTCTCGCTGCATCTTCTATTGTCTTTTTATTTAGGTTGTAAATACTTTTCCACTTTGATTCATTATTTAACTCTTTTCTGGCTATACGGATTAAGCAGTCACCGCTCTTCACTATATATACTTTTGCCGATGTTTTAGTCTTGCGGCTCTTTTTCTTTGCTGCTGTTTTTTTCTTTTTACTGGAATTTTTCTTAATTTCCAATTTTTTAACACCAAAAAAAACATATTGTTTCATGTTTAATTTAACAGCCACATCAAAACCATACTTTTCAACATCCTCAATGATTTCATAGCTTTCGATTGTTACGTCCATATTGGTATCCCAAAGCAGTACTGAATGACTGGGTGTGGTCCTTATTAATTTAAACTGTACCGGAGTCTTTGCATTTTTCCATCGCTCCAGCTTATTTAAATAATAATCTGCATGCTGAATATTGTTGTCATATACGGCAAATGGATATTTTTGAAATGCCGGAATCAGTAATTCATCAATTGCTATATCTGTCAATCCGGGCTTTTTTATCAGATTGACCTCACCCTCGTTTATGAGGGTGATTGTCTTATTCTGATTATTTATTTTCATACTGATTTTTGACGGTGTTACCGGAAACAGTACCGGTCCTTCTGAATCAGTTATATACATCTGATACATCTTAATGCACTCCTTCCGCTGCGGCGTTCATCTGCTCTTCTACGGTTGAACGTAAATGTTCTGTTACGCCATCTAAATCCGTATTATTGTTAATTGTGTTATTGTTTGTCATTTCAACTTTAATTTCAGCGGTTGTAAAGCGGTTAACAACATCACGTTCTGCAATATCCCGGATATACTTCAAGTCTTCACTTGTGATTTCCATTTGTTTTGAAATCTTATTTGTGTTATTTGCCGTATCTCCGGTATTTTTTGCAGTTTGTGAAGCTGCGTTTGCTGCATTTGCTAATTGGCTACTATAATCATTTGCATTAGGAATATTGGTTGCCCCGCCCGAAAAAGTATTTTTTATCTTGTCTGAAACACCATCCCCCCATGCTGCACCATTCTTATATGCCTCATTTGGATCAAAGGTTGTTCCTCCCTCTATATAGGCATCCGCTATATTTTTGTACGCTTTCTTATTTCCCGCTGTCTCTGCCGACTGAGCCGCATAATTGTTTGCTGCTTGTATAATGCCGGAGTAGTCAAATTCCACAAACGGAAGCTTATTTAATGCTTCACATATACCAGCGACAACTGTTAATGCGGTAGAAAGCAGGTTGTAAAACCATGACTGAATACTGCATATTGCGTTATAAAAAGCAGTACCCATATTACACGCAAGGGCATTAAGAGCGTTTCCAATGGCAAGTACACCATTTGCAATAGTAGCACCCATCCAACAAAAGGCACCACATATAGCCCCGAAAACACTTTGTGCAATGTGACCAGCTCCCGAAAAATGATTTGCCAATATAACGATTACTGCAATTAATGCAATAATCAATACTATAATCCAAGTGATTGGACATGCTAATAATGCCGCATTAAATCCATTTTGTGCTACTATTGCACCAAATGTTGTCGCTGTTCCCGCTGCCGTTACACCTGTTCTAAAAGCTTCTCTTGCTGCATTAATACCAGATAATGTGTTGGAAATCGCCAAAATTCCATTATAAATACCTAAAACTGTATTATATGCTACGTACGCTGCAACAATAGCCCATATTATTGGTGCGATTGTTTCCCAATTATCTGCTACAAACCCGCCTACTGCACTAGCTAAATCAAAAACGTCTAATATTACATTGGCCAATGTTGCCATACCATTAATTGCATTTGTCGTGAACACTTGAAATTGCTGACTATTGGCAACATCATTCAGCCTTTGAAGGACGGGTTGAAATGCCATAATAGCAGTATTCTGCATCGACTGCCAAATCTGCCCCCAAGTCATAGGCATAGCTTCAAATTTTGCGTTGATGTCATCTGATGCCGCAAATATTGATGCTTTTACCACATCGGCGGTTAATTGACCTTCACTTGCCATTTCCCGAATAGTGCCAATAGGTACTTCTAAATAATCTGCAATATTTTGAATTAGGTTTGGTGCTTGTTCAAAGACGCTATTCAATTCGTCGCCACGTAATACGCCAGAACCTAAGGCCTGTGATAACTGTAATTCGGCGGCGGCTGCTTCCGCAGTAGAAGCTCCGGCTATTGTCATCTGTTTTTGTATCAAATTAGCAAAAGCAACAACTTCCGCTGAACTACCAAAAGCATCTTTTGCGTTATTACCAAATCGTGCCATAACGCTAGCCATATCATTAAAAGAACCTCTGGCATCCTGTGCAGCAACATAAGTCATATTAAGTAAGTCCTGCGTTGTTTGAACTCCATCATTCATTAAATCTAAGCGTGAAGTTGTCTGGACCAATTTATCAGATACCCCTAGTACATTCGTTATTCCCTGAATACTTAGGTATACTGCCGCCATCCTCTTAATGGTATCAACTAAAGTGTTTGCGTGACTGGTCCCATCTCTGATTTGTTGATTAAATGCACCTTGTTCCAATGCATTATCCCGTATGTAGCGTTCTGTATTGCTGACTGTTTGTGACAGTCTTAAATAAGCATTATTAGCAGCACTGACATCCATATTCTGAACCGCCCTGTTTAAATCTTCCTGTTGCTGCACTGCCTGAACCAACTGTGACCGTAACTGTTCCAGCTCAATATTAACAGAATCTATTCCCATATTTACAGGATTGCTTTCTATTTGTTGAATACGGTCACGAACAGAATCTATTCTTACTGCTAATGTAGTCATGTCTCTTTGTGCATCCGGTGGTAATATCTGTGTGTTGAATGCCTGTCTTGATATCTCACTTTGTGTACTGCTTAATTGTTCAAGCATAGCGTTCGCACTTTGTATTTCCTGCTGATAACGTTCTACACCTGAACTATTGAACACATCTAAGCCGGCAGACTGCCACTGAACCGGCTGTTGGACCGGCTGCGGTGGCTGCGATACAGGTGGTGAGCTGATTCCCTGCATGGCTTTATTCAGTTGGTCAGCAGCGATTGTTGTCCGATTCAGTTCCTGCCTTGCTGTATCAATGGAACTGGTATCAATGTCGGTATTCATAGCCTGTGACATATCGTACATTGAAGAAACTGCCAAATTTACAGAATTTATAATACCGTATAATGTATTTGTAAAATTATCCTGCAATTCTATCCCTGTTTGTATAGATGCCATGTTTTTATCAGCCTCCTTTTGCTTTACGTTCTGCTTCTTTTTGTGCTTCCTTCTCCGCTTCAATCCTTAATTGGATTGCTGCAATAATGAATGCTTTTTCCTGTTCATCCATATCCATCCATTCTGATGGTCTTATATGTAATTTATGAAGGGCATAGTAAGCGTAATTTGCTTCTCCATCCCCTTCATCGATTAGTTTTTTATTTCTTCAACCTTGTCATCCATACTCACATCAAATCCATTAAAACTCTGAATCCATGCTGTAAATTCGTTATATTCTCCCGGATTATCAACCATTGCATAAACCAGATCTTCCGGGGTCATTACACCGTAAGAATCTTGCAATTCTGCATCATGTAAATCAGGGTATACAGTACACGCACAAATCATTTTTATAAAATATTTGGATGTGTTTAACCGTGGGCGATACATATTGGGTTTTCCAGTCACCGGAACATCTATAGTACATTGATCACGGATATCTTCATTTTCTTTTGCGGTAATCTGCTTAAATTCCCACTCAAGCGGTTTCCCATCATCATATGTTAATGATTTGGTTGGTGCATACTTCTCATTGCTCTTTGTTGCTTTGTTTGCTTTCATAAAACGGCTAAATTTTGACATTTTTATTTCTCCTTCCTATTATCACTGAACGTTTTTTAATTCATCTGTGGGCAGAATACAAGCCCACAGACATATTTTAATTAACAGAAAATCCTAAAAGTTCTTTGAATTTCTCCGGCATATCGAAATCCTCAAATGTAAAGTCCATATCTTCATCCAAATAATTTGCGTCTGCATCAAACTTTGCAAGAATACCACCGTTGATATTACAGCCATACAACATGATCGTCTGCCTGCCTACGCTACTTGTTGGGTCTTCATTCGTAATTTGGATATCAAAATACACATCTTCCCCTGTCTCTTTATACCGTAGCATCATTTCACGAAATATACTGGTGTTATAATGGAATTTAGAAGAACCGGTTCCCTTCCATCCAACAGACTTATTTCCTTTTCCGGTTTTCCCAAGAAGTGGAACCTCTACTTTTTGCTTTTCAAATTTTGCCTCTAAATTAATTGCTTGCATAAAATTGTATCTTCTTCCATCAATCGTAGCAAAGCATTCGGCAAGACTGGCTGAAATAGTATCCCCTGATTTCATAGTTACCTTAGGCATATTTTTCATCTCCTTTTCTATGCCACTGTCGTAGTCATATACATTTGTGACATTGTATTTATTACTGTAATTGTATTTTCAATCACAACTGATTTTTTTGTATCTCCCTGACTAACTACAACATCATCCGGACTGAAATTTTCAATCGCACGTAATGTCTGTAATTCCTGACGGATTTTTACAAGATCAGACCATAGGGCAGTTCTCCCAGATTGGTCATTCGGAATAACACCAAGATATTTTGTATTAAATAAAACCGCATCATCATTATTTAACTGGTCAATCACTCGAATTGTCTGATTTTCCTTGAATAGATCACCACAAGTTTCAGAAATTGTCACCATTGAATTGATATCTTTTAAAACACGAATATCAGAATTTACCCTATGGAAAATTAGTTCCCCTGTTTTGATAGCTGTGATTAATTCATTTTGTGTGTAATCAACATTAATAGTGAATTCACCATCGTACACCTTATTTTCACAGGATGCATTTACCGCACACCCCGCTTCGGCTCCTGTTACCCAATATACAAGGGATGCTGTTGACCAACCTTCATCAGTTGTTTTATTCTTTACATTGATAACACCCATAAAATCAGCCGGATTGTTATAAATAACTAATTGGAACTTTATGCCCATTTCATCCCGCAAACGTTTATTGAATGCAATAAACAGCTTTTGAATAATTGTATCGTCTGTAACAATGCCCATTGTGTTGTATGTATAAGATTCAATCTTGTCTGCATATGCCTGATAAGAGGAACCGTCAACTGTACCATTTGTCCCACCGGTTAGTGGCGTGGATGCGGTGACTGTTAATGTTGCATCTGCTTTAAACGTTACATAATCATTCGGAATAAGATCATCTGCCTTCGTAACCGTCTGCAAATCTATTTTGTTGGTGTCAATGTAAGTTGATACGTCAAACTTAGAGGAATCATCCGCATTAACTTGGATCACGATACTTAAATCATTGCCACGCACACCGCTATATAGTGCGATTGCGAAATCGTTGCTTGCCTTTGCTCCGCCACCATTTAAACGGTATGCGTGTAATCTGCTGGCACCGCAAAACAAATCTCTAAGTCCTTTCATTTTGTCATGAGTATATAAATAACCGAAGATTTTCTGTGAATCTTTTCTAAAATCTTCACCGGTTACTGTAAATACTTCCCCATCTATTCCCCAATCTAATTCAAGGGGAATGGTTGCAATCCCTCTGTCAGACAACATTTTGTCTGCATTTGCAACTGATACAAAATTAATGTATGATCCAGGAAGAACTTTATTTTGCGTAGTAAAATTACCACCACCTAATGCCATCTTTATTTCACCTTACCTTTCATAAATTTTTCAATCATATTGTCAACAGTTTCTAAGGTGTACTTTTCATTGTCTTTTAAAAGGGCATCCACCAGATCCCTTCTCTTACTGTATTTTGCAGATGCAAGAATTTGTTCCTTACTGAATTCTTTTTTTATTGTCTGAACATCTGCAGCTACCGGCTTTTTACGTTCTGCCAAAATATCACCTAACCTTTCGCTCTGGTATCAATAGAAACACTATCCATTGGTGTTTCATTCACAATTTTGTAAACAAAACAGTCATAATTAACAAAGAAGTTTAAGACACCGTCTATCACTTCATACTTCATTTTCGTTCCCCTGATTTGCACATTATCAGCGGTTACAATCTCCAAACATTCCATCATGCTTTCAGCTACATCCAAACATTCACATTGCCTGGTATGTGTTTCAGGAAAATACTGAATACAGAAATTGTTTGTTCTGAAATAACGTTTACCAAGGAAAAGTTCATGTGTTGGATTCAGACATGAAATAAAAAAACAGGGCTCTTCCAAGTCCTGCTTTATTTCATCAATAAATATTTCATATCGTTCACCAAAAGCATCAAATAGTGCAGTACTTATTCCGGCAATGATTGAATTTATCACTGAAACGCACCTCCTAAGAATTCCATAAGTTTTTTTTCAAGTATCTTTGGAGCTATCATTTGAAGCTCTTGTTCGGAAATCGTCATCATGAATTTTCCCTTTACCCAGCCCTTATGATTTGCTGTTCTGTGACCATATTCTACATAACTTGCGTATTCCACCGGATTCACAATTTCGATAACATATGTATCACCATAATGATTGACTTTCAGGGTCTCAATAAACTGTGTTGCTCCTCTTGTGTTTAATCCCTCTGAACCGCTGCCTTTTTTAGAAGTCCACCCTCTTCTTAAAGTGCCACCTTTTTTTCCTGACCCTTTCGGATACTGCCCCACCGGGGTTCTTTTAATAACCTTTGCTAGCAATCTTGCGGCAAGTTCTTTTGCACATGCTTCACAGAAAGCATTGATTGCAGCATCATCTTGAAGTTTATTTAAATTCTGCTGTAATTGTTTTAAACCACTTGAATCAAATCCACCCATTCTTGCCATCAAATCCACTCCTTAAAGAAATCAAGTATAATCTCTTGATGTGTTGCATATACCGCCGGTACCCCACTATATGTATAATCAGTAGTGACACCATTTTGTGTAACTGTAATTTTACTGCCCGGTTTGATTGCGATATCCGGTGATATGAATAATTTAACTGTCTGCGGTGCACTTGCTGCCGAATCGCTCTGGCTAACTGCTGCCAGCTTCGAAAATGACAACTTGCATGGCTGACCTTCCAAAACAATTACATCTTTATAACCCGTAATATGGGTATTTTCATCTTTTACCTTCTTATGCTCAATAACAGTTGCAACACCCTCGTAGGTATTTTCTAGTGCCTTTCTTGCAGCAACCCTTGCTACTTCAATTGCACTTACCATTTCAACCTCCTAAACGAAGCAAACTGTGCCTTTCCATATGTCAGAAGATAATTAATGTATGTGGTCAGTCGTTGTTCAGGTGTCTGGCTCCCTTCACCTGTCCCAAATGCAATTGTTACATCACCCTCTTTAATTTCCTTTACTGCATTGGTCAAATCAATACCGGTCAGGTCATCAGGTGCGAAGGCCTTCTTAGCGAGCAGAAATTCACCCACTGCCATATCAATAGCAATGCGTTCCAATTCTTCCGGTATGTCTTGCCAGTTGATTTCATTCTTAATTGTGCTTCGTACTTTCTCAACACAAAAGGTCAAGGAAAATTCATCACCTTCCTTGACCTCATATCTCAAATCTTTTAATCGTTCTTTGAGTGTTTCAACATTAAACATATCAAGCACCAGCCTTTACTTATCTGCTTCTTTGTGGTTTCTACGTGTATCAGGTTGTTTCTGGGGATTAGCATCCTTTTCACCGGTCACTTCATAACCCATATTTTTCAGTTTTTCTACCAAATCAGTATCATTGGTTTTAAATACTCCATTAACAAACTTACAAAGCGGTACACCTTTTTTGGCATCCCAAATGGTATTAGCTGTTAGTGGTTTCTTTGTTACTGTATACATAAGCTATCACCTTATCCTTTCCTGATTATTTAACCTCTAAACCTGTAATGGCACCATGCAAAAATGCCGGTCCATGTGCAAGTCCGATCTGGCCATAAATCTGAATACGGTCAGATGCACCCTCCTTTGCAAGTGGTTCTTCAAAGAAGTTGCCCTTACCTGGTACCGGCTGGAATACTGGTGCAGCCTGTGCGACATCAGCTACCAACAATGAATCTGTTTTAATGAATGGATCAAAACAGATACCAACTTTGCAGAAATCACTTTCTATCTGTGTAATATTCATACCGGCTATATTCTGTGTCATCTGCATCTGTGCCTTAAAGAAATCAGCATACAGATTTGTAATGGCCTGCTTGATATATGAATTACAGAAAAGTACCATGTTTCCAAATGCCGCACCGTTATCCGCCATTTCCCTAAATAACTGATCAAATAGCGATTTGGTTAACGCTGTTCCCGCTGCATCAATAGAAGTACCAGCATCAGAAGTACAAAGTTCAAGCATTCCACGTGTTTTATTAGCAGTGCTTCCATCTTCGGTTTTGTTGTAAGTACCATTCAGGAAAGAATACTCAACATCACGTGCAATCTTGACTAACTTCTGTTGAATTTGAAACGCTTTTTCATCATTCGGATTTGCACTCTGGCTAGCAGTGTTTAATCCCGAAAGCCTGCCACTATTTGACTGCTTAGCATATGTCAAATCAATGGTTTCCTGATGAATCTGTACAACATTTGTTCTCTGCTCTCTTGCAACATGTGTTGCCTCTGGAGCTTTAGTTGATGCATTTTCAGATATGTTTGGTTGTTCTGCATCCGGGAGGTCATATACAACCCCCGTCTGAAATTCAAAATTATCTGTTTGCTTTCCACCGCTCAATCCACCAATCATAGAAAGAAATGGGGTCTGCGTTTGGGATGCAGTGAACAAGTCACCCGCATAATTTGGTAAATTAAATGTATTACCAGTTCCATTTACCTGTGGCATAATAAATCACCTTTTTAACCTTTCTTTTTTATTGTTATATCAAAACAGTACCATCATTTGTGAATGCTTCCTGTTTGATTTTTATAACCTCTAACTGATTGCCATTTTTTCTTGCTTCCGCAAGTCTTGCTTCATAGCCGGCTTGTGTTGAATTAGGAATGATTGTAGAATTGCCTGGCTGAAATCCGGTAAAAGTCTGCTGTTGTTCCTGTTCAACTTCTTTAAACAGGAATTTTGAACCATCATTACTCTTTAATTTCTCAATCTGTTCTATCAGTCCCTTAACGGTTCCGTCATCAGATAACTTGGCATCTTCCAGTTCTAAAAGTGCTCTAGCGGCCTTAATATTTTTTGCCCCTGAATCTGTCAGTGCTTTTTCTACCGCTGAATCAATGCGTAACTGCTGAATTTCCTTATCATGTGCCTCTGCCTGTGCCTTATTTGTTGCCTGTAAATCCGAAATCTGTTTCAGTAAATCCTCATTATCACCTGCAGATTTCTTTAAATTTTCAATCTGTTTATCTCTGTCACCCACCTGCTTCGAAAGAGCATCATTCTCCGCCTTTAAATTAGTGATCTCTACACTGGTGTTAGCTTTGGTATTCTCAATATCATCACTGTTAATCTTGATAATCGAATCAACCTGTTCCTTAGTTAATCCTAATTGTTCTAATTCTGTCTTTATCATTGTTATACCTATCCTTTCTCTTTGTAAAAAGGTAAACCATTCTTTTCAGATACCTTACCTTTTCTGTTTATTTGGTTCATAACATCCTGTACATTCCCATTTGGGAATCTTGTTAAATACTGCTTCATACAATAATGCCAACCTATGTTTAATACAGTATTTTCTAACACATCCATCACAAAACAAGTGAAACACTACTTTTACCTCCTTTCTGTTTATAAAATATAAAAGGAACATCTGTTTCCAGATATTCCTTTTGTTTGTGCGGTATCGCACATGTGCAAATCACCATTTTGTCATATAATTATATTTCATTATCTTGCATATTTTTTGAAATATGGTATAAATTAATTAAAGAAACCGTCCTCGAACCCCATATCCTGATTTTTCGAAATCAGTTGATTGGTTCTATGGACGGTTCTTTTTTATTTCTACAAAGAACTACTTGTTAAAGTATGTAAAAGCACCGCCTAAATGACGATGTTTTCAATCCCAGTGTGTTTCATCCTTGGGGTATAACTCCAAGATGATGTAAAAGTTCGGTATGTCGGAAATCTGTTTCCCTTCCTTCAATGCTGTCAGGACTTCGATTTTTTCATCAAGCAGCCTGTCACTGTCCAAATCAAAGAACTGTGTCAGCATCGGCGGGAAATCCACTCCAAAAAACAGTTCCCGCACCTTTACCCCTTTTTCAACCAGTTCCCGGTCAGTCATATTCAATCACCCGCTTTCTTCAAAAGTTCAACAATGGTTGCATCCAGTTCAGCAACCAGTTCAGGCTTATCAGCCCGCAACAGGTCAATCAGGTCAGGTCTTGTCACGCTCAACGCTGCATAGTTGGCAATGGTTTCATGCACCCTGCTTTCCGTATACCGATAGTATGATGAACCATGACCATATATCACTTTTCCGGCATCCCTGAAAGCCCCCCCTGAAAGTGCATCGTAAATATCTTGAAGATTTCCGATTCCACCGCCCATGATGTTCCTTACCACATAGTCACGTTCGGCATCCCTTGCAGTCACCAGTTTATTATACTGCTTTTTATAGTCCTTATACGAACCCTGAAAGGTTCTGTTCGTCATAGAATCGTTCAGTTCAGAAATCGGTTGGTTGTATTTGCTGTTTATTTCATCCCTGACCTTCCTGTATTCCTGATTATGTTTATTGAACAGCTTGGCAACATCGTCACTCATGGAATCAGAAGTGTTCCTGAACGCATCCACCAATGATTTCCTGCTTGTGCTGAACCAGTTGCCGGGTTTCTGCGGGTCTTGCCTACCGTATAAATCCATCAGGTGCATTTCCTCATGCAGCGTTATATTTACCTGACCCGCAAGGTCATCACCCTGTAACTTGGGTATGGTCAGTTTTGCTTCTGCCATGTTCCCACTCATACGGTATGAAGAATATGACACTGCATGGTTCTTTGCATGGGATATTGAAAACGGGATTCCATCGCTTTCAATGTTTTCCAGTCTACCCATGCGGTTGAACAGGGCAACCACATTTGCATCCGCACCTTCCAAACCGTTCACATAGTCAACAAGTGCCTGTGTGTTCTTCAACTCACCCTTTGCAGTAAAGGAAGAAGGGAAGTTTCTAACCTTCAATTCCTCTACGACCTGTTTCACTTCTTCCTGTGCCTTTATTATATCATTCGGGTGTGCTTCTTGCAATCCAGTCTTGTCACCTTCCACAAAGGACTTCTGCCATTGCTTATAAGTCATATCAGCTGGTACATAGTAGTTCTTGCCATCATCACCCCTTGCAGCACGTTTACTTATACTTTCAAAGTCATCTTCAAAATATGGAACTGTTGTAGTTCTGCAGTTTACATGAAAAGGGGGTGCAGTAGCACCCACTTCCCACTCTGACATTTTAAAATGCTTACCATCCATATCCTGACAAATATCTGATGTACGGGAATCAAGAGTTGCTACAATTTCATACTGTTCCACATCTAATTCTTTAAAACAATCCTTTTGTGCTACACTACTGAAAAACGCCTCTTCTGTCATTACCAACCGCCCTACACTTGTTTTTGATACATTCATTTTGCGAGCTATTGCATTTATGGCTTTTTGTGGATCCTGCCCCAATATTATATTTCGGGTTAATTCAGTATTTAATTCATTTACTAACTTTTGACGGTTACCCCAAATCCTTTCAGAAAAATTTTTTCCGTCTGTGGCCCAAGGATTATTGATAACTTTAGAAATCGTCTTTTCATCCAATGCGGCAAAATTCCATCCAATACCCATACCCTTCTGAATTTCAAAAGCCGTATGATAATAGTTGGATATGTATATATTCCGCATTGTTGAATCAATACTGTCAAGCTGATTACCAAACATCATCTCAATGCTTTGTTGTATTTGTAATTTTAACGCTTCCAATCTGCTAATATGATACCGAGCAGAAGCATTCTCAAGCTCTTTCACCCATTTTTCATTGATTGCATTTTCCATCCCATATTTTATGTACTGTTTTACGTCCCACTTAAGTTCTGCTAGTTCCTTAGTATTTAACATCCGGCGGGCATCAATTAAGGAAATGCTGTTGTTATCCGCAAACCGCTGATACCAAGCGGCAATCTTGCCTTCAATCTGTTTTAGTGCCCTCCTGTATTGTCTTTCAATATCAGTACAGCACTGTATAGCTTTCTGATACTGTGTCTGTTCGAGCATCTCAAACCGCTTTTTCCAGTATTCACTATTCTTCATCTACATCACCGCCACGATTATCTTGGTCGAGGTCTGCTGAATTTTTCCATTGTTGCCCAAACGGATTATACTGTTTTTCAATTTCTTCCTGTTCCCTCTTCTTTTCCTCTTCCAGTCTTTTCATTTCCAATTCAGGATCATCCACCCAAGGATGTTGACCAACAATAGTTTCATTTGATAAAATACCTATAGACTTCTGGCAATTATCAATAATTTCTGACTCATTCATCATCATGTCACGATTGAATATAATATTGACATTTTCATTTTTGAAATCACCCTTACCGGTGTTTTTCAAATGTGCATTCACAAACCATAGTATATCTTCAAACGCTGCCTGATACTCTGTTTCTGTGTCATTTGCATCCAGATCAATATCCGAGTACATTGATTGAATATTCATTTGATTTGGTGTACCCGACATTCCGTTTTCGATTAGTGATTTCTTGAATATATCAATAATAGTCTTATAATTTTCCGCATTAACCTGAATCTCGAGAGTTTCCACTCCACCCTTAGTATCACCGTCATATCTGACCTTTACTACACCAAATGTCGCAAGGTTTTTTCTGAATTCACCCAAATCCGTACCGTCATAATTTTTTAAAATTAAAATGGTATTCCTTGAATCTTCTTGCATGTTGTTTTCAAAGTCCGACAGCATTGCATTAATACCATCCTGCAATGATTTAATATTTTTTAATAATGGAGTCTCCAAATCGTTACGTTTCAGCGGAATTAATGGTATTCGTGACCAGTTCAAACCATTCTGAACGCAATTTCCATCTGTTATTGTCACATAACATGAATCTTGGTGTTCCATCATCATATCCGGAATTAATTTGTTACCATCCAAAATATAACAGTGTATTCCAGTTGCATCAAATATTTCGACTTTTTCAATTACAGTCGGGATGTTTTTATCATACCCTGCAACCAAATATAAACGTGCTGCTCCTTGTAGCTTTGTATGATCCGAATCTTCCCAAAAAGGCAATATCTCATATGCCGGAAATACCCTAAAAGAAAAGTTCCCAATATTATCATAATACGGGAACATCCATGCAATACCACCATTATAAGTATACTTTGCAGATTTCTTCAAAATACGCATAAACTTTTTGTTGAATATGTCTTTTAATAATATGGCATATTGTTCATTTTCAGTTTCAACTATAAATGGTTGTCCAAACAAGTAGTTAGTCTTTTGATTGACCATTTTTGCATATTGATTATCTATATTTCGGTTATTGGGTAAATTCTCAACAACTTGAAGATTACCATCCTCGCCAATCATAGTACGCTTACGCATTAAAATATCATGTTCGTTATCATAGTACAAATGACCTTTTATCTGCATCTGTCTTTCAGGTGAACCTTTCCAACGAATAATAGATTGTTCTAAGAATTCTCTGTTACTCATATCACCGTTGACACCGTACAATATGAAATGCGATACTTTATCAATCAATCTATTCAAGCCATTCAATTTATTCACCCCTTTCCTTAATGTTTAAAATTAAAGCATTCTCATTTAGTACAATATTGTTTTCATTTTTCATGAAAATTGGCTCTGTACCATTATATATCTTGAAATCAATGTTTTTTCTACAAATCGCCTGTTCTCCCACAAGAGGTATACAAGCGACTATTTCTTTTGTCTGTTTATTAAATATAACCACTGTTTGATTATTCAAAGCTAAACGCATCCCCTTTTGTAATATCTTCAAATGCATACCGCATTGCGTCCATCAGGTGATTAAAGTCATCTATTGGTTTATTTATCTTTTTACCCGTCTTTGAATCTTTATCCCAAGTGTAGTTGCTGATTTCAGTTAAAAAGTTTACACACCGAGGATGTATAATAATGTGATAATCTTGAAGGAAGTCAATACCATTATTAATGCTGTCCTTGCCCTTCCTTGCTTTTTTGATACCTTTTATTCCCAATTCACGCAATCGGTCAATACTCTTTGGTTCAGCGGAATCAGCGGTTATTTTTTCTTTCAGATAACCCATCCGCTGCACTTCTTCTGAAATAGCTTCATTACTCATTCCGGGCTGATACATTTCATCAAACACCCAGATAGTCTTACTTGCTCGATCTATAAATCCACAAAACAATGCACTCGGATCATTCGTATAACCAAAATCAAGACCAAATCCAGTTTTTACCCCTTTGATTGCCTTGACTTCTTCCACACTGAAAAGTTTTTCTTCCCAGTTCTCATACACAAGACCATCCACAATACCCCAGTCACCTAATCCGGCAACCTGATATCTACGTGGATTCTGCTCTTTCATGGTTTCAAAAACCTTCAAATCAGCAGTATCCAGCCATTCATTACACAAGTAATTAGTTGTCATTGCAAGGGTTTCATCATCCGGATTGTCAAAAAACCTTTTCTTAATCCAATGGTGTTCATTCCAAGGATTTAAAGTCAGGGTTATTTGCTTGAACAATCCGGACCCCTCCGGCACCGCACCACGGATTGATTCATCAAGCATATTGAAATCATCTTCTGAACTGATTTCATAAGCTTCTTCAATCCACATCCAACACAAGCAGCCGACATCAACGGTGATAGAGGTTACTTTTAGCGGGTCATCCAAGCCTCGGAAATATATCTTTTGACCTGTCGGTTTGTAGGTCATTTCAAGAGGGGATTCCTTTATTTCCCAAAAGGCGTCTACGCCTAGGCGGTGGATAGCCCACTTTAATTCAGTGAAGCAGGAATCCTTCAACGTCCTAAACGTTTTCCTGACCACAAGAGCATTTGCATCCGGGTACTTCATCATATTGGTGATATACCACAATGCTGTTGTTTTGGACTTTTTAGATGCCCTTGATCCTTTGCATACTCGGTATCTACCTTTATACCGCCAAAATGTGCCGTAACCTTTTCCGACTATGTCAGGCAGTGAAATTTTCTTCTTGCCATCTTTTTGAACTTTGTAATCTTCTGGGTGCAGAATAAATTTTTGATATCCAAAAACATATTGCGATGAAATTCTATTCTTTACCATAGAAAATCACCGCCTAATCTTCAAGATTATTTTCCCCGGATATAACAACAGGCAATGCAACATTCACATCCAGTTTGTCATTCCACATACCCAAATGCTTACCCAAAAGCTCCAGTGCTTTCAGTTTAGAAGCAATCTTGACTTCCCTTTCAACACTTGACCCGGTGTCTGTGTCAGAACGCTTATATTTGACTGATTCAATACAAGCGAGATCATCATCTGTGGCATTGTCTTTGATTTTTCCCTGACTGTCAACAACGTCAGTCATTTTGACAAAACCTATCCGGGCAAGTTCAAGGACTACCCTATCCTGATTGATCCCGGTCCTTTTACTCCGTTCCGCCATAGCTTCGCTGATTTCCTGTTGAACCTTGACATTTGCCAACATCCTTGACCCTTGCTGGTCTGCTGTTTTTACTGAATAACCCGCCCGGATAGCGGCTTGTGTCGCATTCAGGTCTATCAGGTATTCATCAACAAATGCTTTCTGTTTTTCCGTCAATTTTGCCATCTGCAACACTCCTTTTCCATATAAAAAAGGTGCGGTCATTTCTAACCACACTTTTTTCATTCTAAATATAACACATTTTCGCACGACATTTACGACAAAGTTTTAATTTTTTTTAAAAACCTTTCTGTTTGCTTTTGACAACTATCTGCTGTATAGTTTTTTCCCATTTCAATAGCAACCTGATACCATGTTTTCCCTTCGATATATTTTTTAGTAATCATACGCCGCATCCGACTGTTATCTACAGTATTTAGATATTTTTCTACTTCCACAACTTTTTCCGCTATATCATGCTCTCGCTGCCTTAATATCCTTATGTTTTTATTTAACAAATATTTTATTTCATCTTCGTCAGCAACAGGAAAGCCTTCAATGTGAAATGTCTGCCATCCGCCAGCTCCACCCTTTACCGCATCTTTCACGTTGCCTTCCTTGTTAATTCTTTCGAGCTTTGCATTTAGTTTATCAATTTTGCGTTGTATTTCTTCTTTTTCTTTTATTAGGTCTACATACTGTATTAATAAGTGTTTCATTTTGCCCTCCTTTCCCGCTGCCAATGCTTATAATTGTGCGACACCGCACATGTGATTTATCTCCTTGTATTAAGTTACATCCGTTAAAAGAGGTAACCTGATACAAGGGTAAGGCTTGCGATAGGTTATATTTCTTTACTCTAATCTATCTTTGTTTCTCTATCTGGTTTATAGCACCGATATCCTTATACTTCTGTATTTCTTCCAATGCCATAATTGCAGTATCATAAGCGGCTAGAAGAATATCCTCATGCCATATTGCAAAATCACAGTCAGGGCAGTCTCTAGCACATCCTTCTAATATTTTAATATCACATTTCTTTCTTTTTTTAATAACCTCTATAGCTTCATTTTCTGTCATTTTGCCCCGACTCCCTTCATCTCTTTGCTGCTTCCGAATTTTCTTTATATACTTCTGGAAATGGTTTCCATGCAATTACTTCATAGTAATTTCCTATCCCATCCGTCCAACTTTTATTGCTATCATAGTATGTCAAGGCTGTGGCTTCACTGGCTCCCTTTATAGTTACAATAAAATCTCCATAACCATATTCACCTACGTTTGGCAACCGTTCATTGCATGGAATCCAGTTGCTTTTATTGCGTGAATCTTTTACCTCTCCTAATTCCTTGCATTTTTCTGTATAAAGCCTGTCTATATCCTTTATCTGTTCTGGTGTAAGTCCGGTGTCCTCATACTCCTTTAGTCTTTCTCTTAAGTTGCATTTTGACCACATTTGCTGATATAATATCGCTATGATTCCTTCCAATGTGTTAAACCCATATTGCAGCAAATCATACATATACTCTTCAAAACAATCATCTTCTTTAAAAAATTTTTCGCCCGGATCAATTTCTCTTTCGGTGAATATATGCCTTACTACATCCCTGCAGGGTACTTTTGTGTTATGATCTCTATACCATGCTTCTCCATCTTGTATGTAGACATCATTATGTGCCCGTTCAAACATTTCCATACCTTTATGGGGCTTATTTGTCGTTAATCTATCCATATTTCATCATCCTTTCTTCTAAAATTTGATATATTCATATGCACTTTCTGGAAAGCTATAGCTTTCATCTTCATTTATTTGTAATATCACGCAGTCTTTCCCTTTAGATATGCTTATGACTTCAAAGGTGGCTGTGCAAAGCCCGTCTTTTAAATTGGAAATCTTAGCTATTCCACTTCTAAAATATTTCAGCCGATTTATGTCAGCCCCATGCATTTTAATCGTAAATTTCATTTAACCACTCCTCCTTGACACTGTTTATCTCTTCTTTCCATTTTTCTCCTATTGTCTTTCCGAACATCCGTTTGTTATACTCCTGTTAAAGGAGGAATTGCTTATGCCATTTTATCAATCTGCCCCTAAAAAGAAATATACCGTTGATATGAATACCGTTGTTCCGGTTATTGCGTCTTTTGATACCGAAGGACATATTGTACCCCTTTATGTACGGATAAATCGAAAAGCTTATAAGCTAGAGGTTGTTTACTGCCAGCCCATTGATCCAGAAGGCGGAAGCTATAATATATATAAGTATCATTGTACTTTTACCGATCATAACTATCATAGGGAGCTTTATTTAACATATTATAAAAAGCTTAATTTCTGGACTTGGCGGGAATCGGAGTAATTCCCGCTGCCATTAATTTACTATCCAACATAAATTACAATAGCTTTAACAAATTCTGTTTCTTCTACCTTCTTCTGGATCATCTGGTCAAATTCTTCTTCGGATAAAGATTCATATTCTTTTTCACAGTTTAAATTCTCCTCCAATTGGGTTCTGTAATCATCCTTTTCTAACCAGTAATCGTTAAAAAGTATTAGTTCTCTAATTATTATCTTCCTTGTTTCTGTCTGTTCATACTGATATTCTCCGCTCCACGCTTCCTCGCCGCAAAATATCAATATTGGTAAACTAGGATTTTCTAGTATAAGCTTTCTTAATATTCTTGTGTTATTAATAGAACACGGTAACTTTGTATTATTCATTTGCTTTCCCCTTTCAATATTTCATGATTGTCGAAAATATTGCCGATAACTTCAACTCCGCCCCTATTCCTTGTGTAAAAACCGAGATTGCAATAGTTATACCCGCTTTCTTTTCCGCTTACATAACTGTAATCGAGTGTCCAATCCCCGTCGTGGTATGTAACAATTTCTGGAAATTCTTCTTTTCTATCGCAAATATCATTCTCAAAAATCTTTCTGCCGTTTTTATCGGACAAGCCAGTGTATTCACATAAAGTTTTTGCGTCTATCTCAATCGTTTCGCGATCAGCAAATCCCTTGTAAATTTCAAATTCTGTCATGTTTCCGTTAATATCAAAACTTGGCAATCCCTCAATCCACCATTCATCTTTCGGAAGCTCTCTCCAATTCATCCGTTTCGCTTTAAATAAAATTTCCCTGTTCATATTAATTCCCTCCGTTTATTCGCCTTGTGCTATATATTCATATATCTCATCCTTGAGAGATTCCCAATCTTCGTTTTCAATAAGTTCCTGAAAAGTTTCCTTTTCGTATTGAATCATCTCTGTAGCTATTTCTGCAAACTCGTTTGCTTTTATTCACCTCCTTGCTTTTTCTCTGGATTCTCGCATTGTTCGAATTCTATTACCCATACCCAAGGGTTGGCATACCATCCATATTGTTCTAACTGCTTTTTATCTACAGTGGAGTTCCATAATTTTTTAAAACAGCTTTTGCCGATTCCATTACCGCCGCAAATGTTGTATTGTTTACATTTTGGACAGTAATATTGTGCTCCTTCTTTTTCCGCCTGTTCCCCCGTTATGTCCCGCAATCTCTCTACCCTTACGTCTGTTACCTTTAAGAAAATTCTTGCCGCAATCTTTGGCATGTGGATAGATGGTCGTTTTACCCAGCTGTAATTCCATCCAACTTCTGGTTTTGTATCTGTGGCAGCATACCGGAAATTGGGAAGAAAATATCCTCTTGTCTCTCCATCTACTTCTAAAGAATGTGCTGTCATCTGCCATACGGTTTCCCGAACATATAGAACATCCCCTTTCTCGCACGGCAGCTTGAAAAATTTTTCCGCAGGTTCACCTTTATACGTCCCTCTGCATGATATGTAGCCTTTTGGAGTAAACATAGTATATCCCCATCTTGCATCATTGGGGATCTCACCCTTAATAGCTCTCCTTGTGCAGCTTTTTACATCATCCAATATTGCCCGGACCATATCTGCATTAAATAATATTGGTAATTCCTTACCCATTCTCTTACATTACTCCTTCCCATCTTCTATATAACCCACTTCCATTTTTGCCCCACAATCTGGACAAAAAGCCGTCAGTGAGTCTTCATCACCTTCATGTTCACGACCGCATTCCGAGCATTCCCATTTATCCCATACCGGATAACCATCAGCATAGCTATCATATTCTGTCGGAATCCATTTCCCGGTAAAAGTACTTTTTTCCAATCCTTTTAATAATTTCTTTGCTTCTTTATGCCCGCTGCTGCTTCTTAGCATGCAGAATAATAATTCTGCCATCGATCGATTTCTCAACTGTACGTGTGCATGCTTTATTACACGAAGCTCCCATTTACCTTCTGTGGAAAGCTCTGTGGGATTCTCGAATTCATCATGCTTGTCTCCCATAAATGGGATTGGAACTATAACCCCGACGTTATGTGGGATGTCCTGTATAACTTCTTTGTATAATCTCATTGGCATCACGAAATAGTTTTTTTCTCCGATAAAATTTTTGCCGAAGCCGCTGTTAAAGTCTGCTTTGCAGCTTTTCACTTCGTAGCAAATAAATACACCTTTTTCAATATCACTTATCCCACATATCCCGGCAGGCTCAAATTGCATATAATCCACTCTCTTTACATTTATGCTGCCGGCATCTATACTTACCTCTTTTGCCCAACACCCCGCACCTGTAAATTTTTCTCTTTCAAGCAGATTGCTAAGAAATCCCGTTATTTCCTTCCTGTTCATTTAACAGCCTCCTTTATTTAATATTAATCTGTATTTTTCTGCCGGTCTTTCTCTTTTTTCTTACGTTTTTTCTTAAGATGCTATAGATATCCTCTAGGGATATTGCATCTATTACCTCCAGTTCCTCTTCCTCACATGTTATAGATTTAAACATGTGTTCAAATTTTCTTGCATTTACCTCCCGCATAATTTTCCTATATTCTTTTTTTGTCATTTGCTACCTCCTGCTGCTTGTTTATTTTTATTAATTTTCTTTAACTCGGTTGCCTGCCATTTTGTATAAGTCGTTGTATTAGAAAAAACAAATGTAATGTCGTATTGCTCCATCTTTTCCATGATGTTCTTCCATAAGTCCGCATGTGCTACCGGCTTGTTATTCCTTTTGTAATCGTTTTTCTGCCATTTATACGGCCATCCCTGCTTAAAGGCTCCTGTTAAGTACTCCGAAGCGGTATATACCGTTACTTTTCCCGCTGCTTTTAAATGCTTTAACGCTTTGTCTATTGCGACCAGTTCCAACCTGTTTTTTGTTATGCCTTTGCAAGCCCCCTGATCTAAAATTGTGTAAAGTATTTTGCCGGATACTGTTTCAATCCGAGATTCTAGAACAATGTGATATTTTCCGGCTCCGGATTTAAGGCTTCCGCTGTATTCCGTATATATGTATATATTCACATCATTCATGTTTTCTCCTTTCTCCTGCTCCGAATAGGAGCAGGAAATCTATGTTAACGTTACATGTGATGTATATAACGCAGGTGCTAACTTGCAAGGTTTATTTTTTCTAATTCTTTTAAAATCTTTACTGTTTCCGGTTTTTCTATTTTAATTCCGCCTGCAACCAATGAACATGTGGAAGAAAACCAGTAATACACTTCTCCCCTGTTAAACGGTCCTTCTGTTCCTCCATCTTCCCATTCCTGCAAACTTGGATTTTCTAACAGTTCCGGTATTAACTCGTTTATGGGTGCTATTATTTGTCCCTGCTGATATATCCGGATTGGTGTTAGAAAATCCATAATAATCTTTGTCTTTAAAAACGGTTCCTGTTCAAATATCCCGTTTTCCTTTACGATGGAAATATCATGCAGTTCCTTTGGCATTTCGACCTGATTTCCGGCAGAAGTGGAACGGAAACACTCCCCTTCCTCTGGAAGGCATCCTGTTAGCTCCACAAGTGCTGCTTTTGCCTCTTTAGGAAATGCATCTTCGTTTATTTCTGCAATCCACCAGCCGCCTTCTAATAGTATTTTGCCCTTGTTATTAGCTACCAACAGGCCGGCTCCTTTATATGCCGTTTTCATTAGTCTCTTTAATACAGTCTTGTTAAATATCATGTGTTTGCTCCCTTCTTGTAATATAAATCCTCTTTGTTCCAGTCCGGGTATATGCTTCTTAAGTATTCTTCCATATCCTTTAGCATTTCTGACCGGTATCCTTTATTTCCATTATCCAACAACTGGTGATGGCAAAGGCATCCGGTTACTCCGTTTCGGGGAATCCCTAATCCTCCGGCACTCCGGTTTATGTAATGCATTATCTGTAGGGTATCGCATTCGCTTTTCCTGTATTTCCCTAATCTGCAGAATAAACACTGGTAATTGTCCTGCTGCCGGATTAATTCTCTTGTTGTCTGTTTAAAGTCCGTTGCTTTTGCTCTTTTACTCCTCTTTGCCATTTAACTCCTCCAATATTTGTTCTGCTTCTTTAATATCTAAATAAATATGGTGTGCTTTCATATTTCTTATATCAACAGAACCCGAACCACTTGAACTCTTGTGGTAATACATTTTTATATTGTTTCGTCCTCTAACCTCATACAGGTATGGCTTAATTATTGTGTTTCTGTATTTGTACTTTCCATCTTCATCCATACTTTCTGGTTCTATTGCGTAAATTTCCTCTCCTATAGCCGCCGGAAACGTTACAGTATATCCTTTTAAAACATCTCCCCCGTTAAAGAAATCCGCTGTTTGTGCGATATCGCACACCTCATTTTTATCCTTGTCTGTGGCATTTTCTACCTCGCCTGTGACGACTTCTGGCTCATCTAAGCGTATTTCCGTTGTATTTTGCTCCTGTTTAAGAAAATCAATGTTTTCTGCTGTTTTCTCTTCTTTTTCCGGTTCTTTCTGTGCTTGAGCTTCTTTTCTTTTCGACTCTGTTTCCTTCTCCTGCTGCTTTTCTTCCTTTTCTCGCTGCTGTTCCTCTCTCGTTTCCTCTTCTTTTTGTTTTTGTTCTATTTCTTTTTTTTCTGCCTTTTGTTTCTCCTCCCCTTCTTTTTTCTCATCTTCCCAGTCAGATTCTTTTCCGGATTCTATATTTGCGTTCTCACTATCCATGCCGCTTTCTTCTGTTATATAATTCTGCTCGTACGGTGTTCCCGCTGTCTCATGGTCGTATTCAAATATGCTCCGGCACTGTTCCACAAACTGTTCCCAGGTTATGGTATCCGGTACCGGCTTTAAGTAATCCCTAATAGATATCCCCTTGTCATATTCCTTCATTGCCATAAACAGCATCCGGTATTTCCATGTCTTATTTCCAGACGGATTTACAATCTCGGCTATGTCTTTCACCTCTTCCAGTTGCATGACCGCATTAAATTCTTTTTCCTTCCTTTCAAAAAAATTCCGATACAATTCATCATAAGGTGTGGCTTCCGCCTCCGGTTCCTGTTTCTCAAACCGCTTTAGTTCCCGTATATCCTCAATCCTCGTCACATTTGTTATCATTTCATGGTCAGCTACATCCAGTGTCAGCATTTCCGTTAATCTGGAAGAGCCCAGCCCTTTATACTGTTCCATAAGCTCCAGACTGTATCCACCTTCGGAAAACTTATCATTTATACTCATAAAACGGCTTGCCACTGTCCGGGTGATGCCATATTCCCTTTCGGCAAATTCATAGATGTTTTTATATCCATCGTTTTGATAGGCCTCTGCATCTCTTATTTTCTTTAAATAGTAACCTGTCCGGATAAATCCGTTTGCCATATTATTCAACTCCTGCATAAGCTGCTTCTTATATGTCAGGTAATCATCAATTGTCAGCTGCATATATTCTTTTGATTCGTCCATCTTTTAGCCTGCCTCTCTTTCACTCTTTATATCTTTCAGTTTCACCGCTTTAAACGCTTCCAAAAAAGGACTGATTTTTTCCCAGTCCGGAGTTTTGTCCCCGTATCCGTATGCCTGTGTAATCTTCCCCTCCTTGATTTCCAGCGTATAATATGGCACATCCTTATGTGCCTTCTTTCTTAGGAACAGGATCACTGTCTCGTGGCGGTTCATAGCCTCTATATATCCCATCCTCCCCACGCAGTGATTCAGTTTCAGACCTTCCATCAGGATTTCTGCCGCATCCTTTGGTGCACGGATAATATAATCTTTATTCTGATAAAGGTATCTTCTGTTATACTTTGCTGAATCCTTCTTGATGTTCGGATTCTTTTCATTCTTTTCTGCTATCTCCTTTTTCATCTTCCTTTGATTCAGCAGTGTAATCTCCCGGTCATGAGCCGCTATCAGTTCTGCCGGGTACAACTCACGTTCTGTAAACTGCCTTCCGTTTTGTGACAGCATATTTAAATAATCCACATACCTTTGCAGTTCCAGTCTTGCCACATCACTCAAAGTGTCTATGTATTCCAACTTGTCAATTTCTGCCTGCTTTAAAATATAATTCAGTGCTTTTTCCAACTTTGCATGCTGCCTTATTATCGATATCTGGTTTTCATTTGCTCTAAAAAAATACAGTTTTTCCACAAGCTGTTCCTTAAACCGGATATTATTTTTGCGTTCATACTGGTAAATGCTTAAAAGGATTTCGTCTCCATTCTTTTCTTTCAGGTCATTAAACCTCTGCTTAGTGATCTGAAAAATATCCTGTGGTTTTTTTTCTGTCATATTCAGATATCTTTCCCCGCCCCAATCGTGTAATATGGCTCTTTTTATTTTTGTCATTCCCAGTTTTCCAAGCATTTCTATAATCGGATATCTCTGGTATACCGTAAGATATCTTTCTGCATTCGTATAATCATTTTGCAGTATTTCCGATTCCAGCCCGCTGTACTGGAACGGAGTTCCATTTAAAATATTCTTTTCTTTCAGCCGGACTTTTCCTGCCCTTTGCTGTATGTTTGCCATGCCTGCAAGATTTCTGTCATCCCAAAAATCTTCACCTACATAGGGGTCGTGTTTTTGATAATCCTTTTGTACTTTTCCATCTTTGAACCAGTTTCTGGCAACCTCTGTACATTTTATACTCTCATAGGCTTTAAACTCTGTTCCCTCTATGATTTTTTCTATTTCAAAGTATCGGATGACTACCGTACCATCTATCTTATCCACCAGATATCTCTGGTCCTTCTGTGTATATACACCTGTAGTCCTTCCCGCTGCCTTCCACTTGCCATATGCTCCACACATCGGACATGGTTGTCCTCCCATGTTATGTTCCGGTCTAAAGCCCAGATATCGTTTTAAATGGTCTTCGTAACTCTCTGGAACCATGATATATTTTCCGTTCTTTCCGCATGCACTACATGCAATCTGTACATATTTTTTATCCCGTTTGTAATAGATATAATGCATCTGTCCAATATATCTTTTCAACCATGCATCTGTCTCTTTATCCGGATCCGGTACTTCTGCATTCCGTTCCCGGCAGCGCCTTATTTTTTGTTTTTCCACATTCAATCGTTTTTCCTGTGCCAATTCATATTCATATGCCTGTACCGCCAGGACTGAACTGTACTTCTTTCCCAGCACTTTTTGTATGTTTGATTTTCCATACAGATCATAATAAATGATTTCCCCGCTTCCCATTGAAATCTCTGTCATAATCGAATTTATCTGCTTTTGGTCCCATATGCCACTCTTCGGATAATAATTCATAAATTCCTTTTGGGTAACACAGATACGAACCTCAACCTCTTTTGCAAGCGTTTCCACTACGTCTAATGTCAATAATCCCTCTGCCGGATTTCTGGCTATTACTACCATGTCCTCCATATTTTTTGTAATTCTTGGAGCTGGCAGGTCTTCTATCAGTTTTTTCTTCATTTTCCCGTCTCCTTATCCAGATAATACGCTTTTGCCATCTGAAAGATTTCAAACTGCGGGATATATGCACAGTTTCCTTTTTTCCTTTCTCTTGCTTCATCCCATGCCTTTTTGCACACATCCTCCAGATGCTTATCCGGATTCATCACCGCCTTAGCAATCTTCTCATTTTCCATATTCTGCTGCTTCATGTATTCCGCTATGCCTGCTCCTAACTCTTTATTTTCATCATCCAACTCCCGGACTTCTACATCCAACTTTGCATTCGCTCCTGTCATGGCATCCATTACCAATAACGGAAGTTGTCCGGTTAAATACATCTCCACTGTATAAAAATCCAACCCTTTTTCTTCAGCTAGGGCTTTTACCTTCTCCGTCTCATTATCATTCAACAGCCTGTCTGCCATATCATTGATCTCTTTCAGTGTGTTATATCTTTCATATTCCTTCTTTTTCCCTTTCATCTGGTCTCCTCCTTAAATCAATATGTAATGTCTTTATTAAACGTTTTGTATGCTAACATCTGTTTATTCCTTCTTTCTTTCTGATTTGATTAACATAAAGTACCGATAATGATGCCCGGTATCTTTGCTTACTCCTTCTTCTACATCTGTATTTACATCCAGATGGTAGCCGGTTGGAACCTTCGGCTTTCGAATGATGGTCTTTTCGTTAATAATTACCCTCTTCATCCTTGGGTGCTTTAGATTCCTGCTGCTCCGGTATGCTTTCCGGTCCTTTAGTTCTATTCCCAGCTTTTTCTCATTCTCCGCTTTGTGGTTTACCATGTACTCTGCTAGTTTTATATATCTGCCTTCTTCTATGTACAATGGCTCCATCTTTATAAATCCTTGTTTCCATGGTACTTCCGTCATGTAATCAAAATTGTCAATTTTGTTTATGATGATATGTATGTGGGGTGCATCAATTCCTACTACTGCAATCCATTTAAGGGGCTGTCCCCTCTTTTTGTATCTGCGTTTTAACCTATCTTTAAAATTCTCCAGATCTCGATACACCTGATCCAATGTGATTGATGTTCCTTTTTTGTAGGTCAGGTTTAGGAATATATCTCCCGGGACGAAATTAGCATCTATCAATCTCCGGAGCTTCTTAACCACTCTTTTTGTATTAATCTTTTTAACAGCTTCTACCGTCGGGCTGTCCCTTTCACTCCTGCTGTTATGATTCCCGACCATCGATGAGTGTACCTGTTCCACTTCTATCACTCCCGGTCGGATATAATACCTGTTTTCTATGTGCATAGTTTTTAATTTTCTCCTTTTTGCCCGTAAACTTAATAGCTTAATCAAGTCTGAAAGCAAGCGAAAAAAACTTATTTTTTAAGGTTTTGCTTGCTTTCCATCTGCACATATGATATAATTTATTTGTTATTTAGGTATATCATATGTACGTTTAAAGCATTGGTTCCGTTTGAACCGGTGCTTTTCTCATTCCGTCAGTAATCCGGCAATCTTCCTTGCCGCAAACTCGCTTATATCATAATAGGATGCGACCGAATCCGGCCGTTCTCCGCTTTGGATGCGCCGCTTTATTTCTTCCTTATCCGATTTTGTTAGATAATTTCTACCTCTGTTTCTATATCCCATCTTTTTCTCCTTTCCAAAGGTTTTCACCTTTGTTTAAATGCTTTACAGCCTTTCCGTGCTTATATGTAACTACTAGCTCCCGCTCTGTCTCCTTCTGTATTAGCCAGTTATCAGGAATAAGCATGTGTGCCCGGATGATGTGCTTCTGTTCCGGGGTTGGTTCCTTTGGTTGGTTCATTGCTCCACTCCCTTAATATGTCCCTGCATTCCTCTTGACTCTGGTGCTTTTTCTCTTCACCGGTTTCTATGTAATCTTTATAAATCTGCTTAAATATGTCCTCAAATCCTGATACTCTGCTTGCGTCTGCGATATCTCTTGGCATTATGTCTTCGTCATATAGATATTGTCTAAAATAAAGCGTGCTGATTGCCTTCCTGCTTCCAAATGCCATATTCAGCCACGTCACCGCCTCAAACATGGAATCTGTGTTATTTACCTTGCTTCTTGTAAGGTCTGCCACAAATCCTTCCAGCAGCTCTGCCGGAGAGGAGAAACCATATTCGTACGCTATCCCGTGTAGTATTCCGTACCGCCTGTCCGTCAGATTTAAAACAATGTCTTTTCTCTGCCTTTTTTCTTCTCTCACTTTTGTACCCCTCCATTCTGAAAATGATACTCCATAATATCTGCGATCATCTGGTATTCCTTTGCAACCTTTCCTTCTCTGGTCTTTTCTACCTGCTGTCTAAATTCTTCAATCGTCCCCAAAAAGCACCCACAGGATACTTTTACGCCATCATCTTTGCATCTAAAAAATGTAGATAGTCTAGCATATGTTCCGAATCCCTTAATAACTGCATAATCATAATCACTACACACCCTGGCATCGCCGTACACCTTGGCATCGCCGCACACCCAAGCATCGCCACACACCTTGGCATCGCCGTACACCTTGGCATCGCCGTACACCTTGGCATTGCTGCACACCTTGGCATTGCCGCA
>CAJUBR010000022.1 GCA_910584695.1 uncultured Lachnospiraceae bacterium | reverse complement strand
GGTAAGAATCGGTGCATAAAGAGTTGTTACTACTGTCAAAAAAGCAAAAAACAGTGATAAATATACATATAGACGATAAGGTCTGATAAACCGGAATACACGCTTAATCGTCCTTTTTTGATTCTCTTTCGAAATCTGATTATTTTCTGCCATTCCTTCTCCCATCCTTCCTTTCGTTATTGTCATAATCGTTTTTTTGATCCTGTCCGTTTGTAGCTTTCTTGTGTGGTTTCTCTTCCCCACTGTCTTCCTGGGACTTTACGATCTCCTGATATATGTTACAGGTGTGCATTAACTCATCGTGGGTTCCTGTTCCTACCAGATGTCCGTCCTCCAAAACAAGAATCTGGTCTGCCTGCCTGATCGTAGAAGCCCGTTGTGAAACTACAAACACGGTCATATCCTTTGTTTTTTCCCGAATTGCTTTTCTAAGCTTTGCATCCGTTGCAAAGTCAAGTGCCGACGCAGAATCATCCAGTATCAGAATTTCCGGCTCCTTCACTAATGCTCTTGCAATGGTCAGACGCTGGCGCTGACCTCCTGAAAGGTTTTTTCCCCCCTGTAAGATGCGTTCTTCCAAACCATTCTTTTTGCTAGAAATGACATCCACAGCCTGTGCAATCCCAACCGCCCGTTCCATCTCTTCCTTCGTCGCATCCTCTTTTCCCCAACGAAGATTGTCTGCAATGGTTCCGTTAAATAAAACTGCTTTTTGGGGAACAATTCCGATACGATTTCTTAGCTGGTGGAACGAATACCGCCTGACATTTACCTGATCCACCAAAACCTCTCCTTTTGTCGCATCATAAAATCTTGGAATCAGATTTACCAGTGTGGATTTTCCACAGCCGGTTCCTCCAATAATCCCAATCATTTGTCCTCTTTTTGCTGTAAATGAAATATTCTGCAATGCCGGTTCCTTCGCCCCCTGATAAGTAAAGGTAACATTTTTAAATACCACCTTATCTTCAGCCTGCTTTATATCAACTCCCATTGGATTTTCCAAAACGGAAGGGGACATTGCAAATACTTCACCCACACGTTTTGAACATGCCGCTGCCTTGGTAAGCAAAATAATCAAATTTGCAAGCTTCACTAATTCCACTAAAATCTGCGACATATAATTTACCAGTGCAATCACTTCCCCCTGAGTAAGCATTCCCGTATCCACCTGTATGCCTCCAATCCATATGATCGCAATAATAGCGGCATTTACAATCATATAGGTAACCGGATTCATCACCGCAGAAATTTTTCCCACAAAGATCTGTATCCGCATCAGATCATCACTGCCTTCTCTATAATCCTTCTTCTCATCCTCCTGTCTGCAAAATGCCCGGATCACCCTTGCTCCGGCGAGATTTTCTCTCGTCATCATCAATACATGGTCAAGTGCCTTTTGTACTCTTTGATATAGAGGAATCGCATAAAACATAATTCCAAATACTACAACGGATAAAAGTGGAATTGCAACAACGAAAATCAAGGCAGATTTTACATCCACGGTAAATGCCATCACCATCGCTCCGGCAACAATAAACGGAGAACGCAGAAACAGACGCAGGAACATATTTACTCCAGACTGCAGTTGGTTGATATCATTTGTCATTCTCGTAATCAAGGTAGAAGTTCCCGCCTGATCCAATTCTGTATAGGAAAGGGAATGAATATGAGCAAACAAATCTCTTCTGACACTCTTTCCAAATCCAACAGATGCCTTTGCCGCAAAATACTGTGCTGTAATGGAGCAGACAAGCCCAATCACACCAAGAAAAATCAGGACGGCTCCCATCTTCAGGATATATCCTTTATCCTGATTCCTGATTCCTGTATCTACTATTGCCGCCATAACAAGAGGCACAAACAGTTCAAAACATGCCTCTAACATCTTAAATAATGGAGCAATAATGCTCTCTTTTTTATATTCTTTTAAATAATACGTAATCTTAAACATACTTTACTCCTATAAGCTCAACTTTGACTCATTACCCGCAGAAATTAAATATACAAGCATACACACTTGGCTCGCTCTTGTGGAAATCAAACTTCCTTGCTCAGTCTCCGAATAAAACGTCCGGCTTCCACCCATGCCTCTTTTGCCTCAGGATATAATAACAGACCCATTTGAAATACATGAAACATTCCTTTATACGTATGTTCTTTGACAAACACACCGGCTTCCCTTGCTTTTTGGGCTACTGTTAACGTGTCACTTAAAAGCATTTCGTATTCTCCCACCTGCATCAGCATAGATGGAAATCCATGGTAATCCCCGTTTACAGGTGAAATATACGGATTTTCCGGATCGGAATTCTTGTAATATCCATCCTTATATACCAAAGAATCCTTTGTCCCGCCAAAAATTGGATCAATATTAAAATTTTCTTTATAAGACTCCCCGCTTTTTGTAAGGTCTGTCCATGCTGACATCGTGATAATTCCCTTTGGAAGCCGTATCTCATAATCCCTTAAATAAAGACACAATGCAAGTGCTAATCCACCACCGGCAGAATCTCCTGCCACAAACAGTCTGTCCGTACTATAATGATGATCTAAAATCCATTGATAGGCTGTAAGTGCATCCTCAAGAGCCGCCGGAAACGGATGCTTTGGTGCCACACGGTAATCTACACTCAGCACATCAAAGCCATTGCTGATCTCATGATATAAACCCGCCATATCCCGGTACGTATTGTGGAGTCTTCCATAATAACCACCTCCATGGAGCTGCAAAATAATTCCGTTTGATACCCCTTCTTTTTTCCCGAGAAGTTCCATTGAAAAATGCTCTGTCTGTATCGTTTTTAAATCTAAATGTTCCGGACATTCCCACATTTTTTCCCTCTCATTAAGCTTTTTCCTCAATTCTCCATTCTGGGCCTTTTCCCCCAGTAAAGGAAAATGATTTGCAAAATGTACCATTTTTCTCGCGGTTCTTCCTCTTATACTAATTCTGTCTTTCATATATTCCTCATCCCGTATCAATCTTATCTATTGAATATTAAAAAAATATGAAGCCTGCCTCTTTTTTGCCCATTATTTTTTTAGTCAAACATGAAACCTGCGTTTCAACTCTCTGGCAAATTCTCTGTCTCCAAATATAATCGTGCCAAGCAGATAGATACCGGTTACCCCTGCACTGATCACCGGTAACACAATATTTTCTACCTTTCCCGCAAAATACAGGCTGATAATCGCTATGCTGAAAATCGTAATCAGCAAAAGTAATAGTGTATAACTGTACCAATGCTGCCTGTTTAACATCATCAAAAAAAATACAATGGCATCCCCAAACAAAATAACACCGGGAATTGCCCACTGTAATGACCATCCTGTCATCCCTGTAAAATAATCAATCCCTACCAAAAGTGCTATCGTAAAACAAAGCTGAAGCCCGATTTTAGCTGCATACCCCGCATCGTGGTGAATCCAGTAAACCATAGAAAGATACGTATAGATCATTGCTACACCACTGATACCGGACCACCAGAACTTCGGAGTCACAAAATAATTAATCGTAACCAGACAGATTTCTGCCAAAATAAATAAAAATAAAATCAAACGCATTACAAAATGTAACTGTTTTTTACGTTTTCGCACATCGGGATATGGAGCACCCTTTAACGAAAATCCTTTTATCTCCTCACTGTCCTCCTTTGTCATTTCATTTAAAACGCTGTGACAAAGCGGACAAATCTCTGTATCATCATATATTACTATATTACAATGTCTACATTTATTCATAATATGCACCATTACTTTCCACTGCTACGGCAACGCCGTCTTTCGCAATAAGTTGAAAAAAACGTTTCTGGATAGACAAATCCAGCAGTACGGAACTAAAGGTAAACGTAAGAATTCCATTGTAGGAACAAATACCTCCTTTTATATTCTGTCCCTTTGACATGGAGAGTGTCGTATAAAAATGCTCCACATATTTTTGATACGGCTCCCTTAACTCGATATTGCCAATATTGGTCACGGTTGCGGAAGTGGCTTTGGCCGATATACCATAAATCCGCTTCATTACTGCATTTTTGATTACCAGAGGAACCGCCCTTAATATCCAATTCTTTTCATTTGATACATTATAAGACATAATATTGTTTAGATTCTCCGGTGTAATTTGTTCTCTTAAGCTTTCCGCCACAATTTCAATCACTTCAGAAAGGGTATACTGTTCCTTTTCCGGTCTAAATACAGCAGATACCATGGCAAAAAAGTTTTTCATCGTATGCGAGTCATAATACGGTCTAAGATTAACTGGTACACAGCAGCTAATAGGTATTTTAGACGGCTGTTCTTTCAAATATTCTTTATAGATACAATATACAAATACTCCAACTAAATACTGATTAATCGTGACTCCATACTTTTTCCCCGCCTTTTTCAACTGGTCAACCGGCATATATCCATGCACTACACCCATTTCACCCTTTGAAAGTTTCTCCCCATGAATCGTCAGTGCCCGTTCCGACTGGTATACTTTCGAATGTCCCTTTTTAAAGTTTTTCACATAGCTGTCTTCCTTATCCAGAAAAATACCGGAAGAAATTTTATCCTTCTCTTCCCTTAGGATATCCGGATATTTTAATCTTAAATACTGATAAATCAGTTCCCGTAAAAAAATGATTCCGCCCGCCCCATCTGTCAGGGCATGAAATACTTCCAGATTAATCCTGCATTTATAATAGGTTACCCGGAACATATAATGATTGTTTCTGCTTTTATCTATATAAGCTCCCGGACTGGAGTACTCTTCTCTGACAATGGGTGCCGGTCTTGTGTTTTCTTCAAAGTAGTACCAGAACACACCCATTCTAAGACGCATGCGGAATACAAGGAACTGGGGCAGAATACGGTTTAACGATTCCTGTAACAAGATACGGTCTATTTCCTCTGTCAAAGTCACCGATATACGATAAACATTTGTCATATCCTCTGTAGCGATTACAGGGAATAAATTCGCCGTATTATCTAATTTGTCCCATGCAAGCTGTTCTTTCCGAAGGTTTCTTTTCCCCTCACTCTTGTCTTTCTTCTTTTTCATTCCACTCTGTCCTTTATAATTTCTAACTCTGTATGATTACAATCTTTCTAAGTATAGCATTAATTTACGAAAAAAAAAAGCCGTCAACCGCATAAACTGCGATTGACAGCGTGCAAGCATGTCCCCCTGGCTCATAGCCCACGATAGTCAACTACTATCTATCTGTTAATCTTAGAACGCTTTCTCAACGTAGGATCTAAGATCTTCTTACGGATACGGATATGTTCCGGCGTAATCTCTAAAAGTTCATCGGTATCAATAAACTCCAATGCCTGTTCAAGACTTAATACTCTTGGAGGGGTCAGTTTTAATGCATCATCCGCCCCGGAAGAACGTGTATTGGTCAAATGCTTTGCCTTGCATACATTAATCTCAATATCCTCCGCTTTGCCAGTCTGTCCTATTACCATTCCGGCATATACCTGTTCGCCAGGTCCAATAAACAGAGTTCCCCTATCCTGGGCATTATACAAACCATATGTGATGGAAGTCCCCGTTTCAAAGGCAATCAGGGACCCCTGACTTCTATACATCATATCTCCTTTATAAGGGCCATACCCATCAAAAATAGTATTGATAATTCCGGTTCCCTTTGTAGAAGTCATAAAGTCTCCCCGAAATCCAATCAGTCCTCTTGCTGGAATGCTGAATTCCAGACGTACCGTTCCGTCATGGGCAGGCGTCATAGCCTGCAATTCCCCTTTCCGCTCATTTAACATACTGATAATGGTTCCTGAAAACTCCTCCGGTACATCAATATAAGCAGTCTCCATTGGTTCTAACTTCTTACCCTTGTCATCTTCCTTATAAATCACTTCAGCCTTACTGACTGCAAACTCATATCCCTCACGCCGCATATTCTCAATTAATACGGATAAATGAAGTTCTCCACGACCGGATACTTTATATGCCTCTGTTCCCTCTGTTTCTTCCACACGTAAAGATACATCTGTATTCAGTTCTTTAAAAAGGCGGTCTCTTAAATGTCTGGAGGTTACAAATTTGCCTTCCTTTCCTGCAAGAGGGGAATCATTTACCATAAAATTCATGGAAATAGTCGGCTCCGAAATCTTCTGAAAAGGAATCGGCTGTGGATGATCCACAGAACATAACGTATCCCCGATATGGATATCGGTAATTCCGGAAATCGCTGCAATCGCACCGATTCCCACCTCCTTCACTTCCACTTTATCAAGACCCTCAAATTCATATAATTTACCGATCTTAACCTTCTTACACTTTGACTCATCATGGGCATTTACCAGCAATACCTCCTGATTTAACTTGAGACTTCCGTTATCTACCTTACCTACACCAATACGACCAACGTACTCATTATAGTCAATCGTAGAAATAAGTACCTGAGTATCTGCCTTCGGATCACCGGTGGGAGCCGGAATATAATCGATAATCGTTTCAAATAATGGAGCCATATCAACAGCATCATCATCCATACTCTTTTTTGCCACACCGCCCTTTGCCGACGCATATACAAATGGGCATTCCAATTGTTCATCCGTTGCATCCAGATCCAGTAAAAGTTCCAATACCTCCTCTTCCACCTCTTCCACTCTTGCTTCCGGGCGGTCAATCTTATTTACACAAACAATCACATGGAGATTCAGCTCCAATGCCTTTTTTAATACAAATTTTGTCTGTGGCATAGCACCCTCAAATGCATCTACCACAAGGATAACCCCATTTACCATCTTAAGAACACGTTCCACCTCGCCGCCAAAATCTGCATGCCCCGGTGTATCAATAATATTAATTTTTGTCCCTTTATAATTTACCGCTGTATTCTTTGAAAGAATCGTGATGCCACGTTCCCGTTCTATATCATTGGAATCCATGACACGCTCCGCCACTTCCTGATTTTCCCTAAATACACCACTTTGTTTTAAAAGCTCGTCTACCAGTGTGGTTTTTCCATGGTCTACATGGGCAATAATTGCTACGTTACGAATGTCATCTCTTGAAATCTGCATAATACTTCTTCCTTTACACTTTACAATGCTTTATCTAAATAATTTGCACACAACGTCTACAAGTGTAGCACAAAGAGTACAGGCTTTCAAGAAATTTTTTGCTTAATTAGACGATTTACCGTAAATAATCCTTTTGCTATTCACATCATCTCCGGAAATCTGCAATATCTGCTCCAGATCGGAAATCAGTTCTTTAGAGTAAGACTCTGCCTCTCTGTATATCTGCTCTGCCTTAAAATAATCTTCATTATCCAATGCGGAAATAACCTCTTCTCCAAATTTATGAAATTTTTTATGTTTGGCACCTAATGCATTCCAAATGGGAAGCACACTCGGAATCTTTGGCGTCATTGCATAATAAAAATGTCCAAATCCACATTTAGAAGAATCTAACTGTAACGGCATTACCTCCCGCTCTTTCACCATTTTTTCAAGATTTGCAAGCCATGTGTGGTGTGCAGAAATCGCATTGCTTACATATCTGGCAAACTCTGAATTCTCAAGATGAAAAAATGCATCCTCTGTCATGCTTCCCATCTGTTTTGCCGCTTCATCCAATGTTTTTTCTATATCTACTACTGGTTCTGCCGCCTTTTTCAAATCCTTGCTGACATTATTCATAAAATTAGTACTATTTCTCAACTGGTTCTCCATTTGTGTCATGGAACTGCTGATTTTTTCACTCACAGCAGCAATTGAACTAATCGACTCATTCACCATAGAAACATGATTCTGATTTTCATTATTCAATTCCCATACCGTTCCGATTTTTTCTGTCATTGTTCCCAGTGCATCAATTGTACTTTGGGCACTTTCCACACTCTTTTGTGATGCCCCCTTTATGCTGTCTACAAAGTCACCCATACTCTGGGTCAATTTCTGGGTCTGTTCCGCTAATCCGCGGATTTCCTGTGCTAACACAGCAAAACCTTTTCCCGCAACCCCTGCTCTTGCCGCCTCAATGGATGCATTTAATGCCAGCAGATTTGTCTGTAGAGAAATCGCATCAATTCCCTCAACTACATCATTCATACAATTAATCATCTTCAACAGCTCATCTAAATCCTGCTGCATTTCCCCTGAAACTTCAATCGCCTGATTGGAAAGCTCCTTAATCGTAGTAAGCTCTCCCTGACTTTCCTCGATTTTGCTGTATACCTCCTGCGTTTGGGAAGAAACCTCTATTATAGTGTTCGTCAATTCCTCATGCTGGTTATTGGAATTTCCTGTTCCCGAACTTCCAAAAATGGTTTCTGTTGCAATTGCTACATTCCGTGATATATCCATAATCCTCTCGGTTTGATGCTGCATCATCAAATCAAGGGAGCTGATCTGCATTACCGCCTTTATGTTCTTTTCAAAAATTTCCGCAAATTGTTTTCTGCCGTCTGACAATCTGTGATAAATACGGTTTAATTCCGGTTCCTTAGAGTAATCCATATTTTCCAGTTCTGAAACTGCCTTTATGAGTACCGTTTTTTTTCCTGCATTTCCCATCTTCACTTCCCCTTCTTCATAAATTGTAAATATTCAAATATATTTTTACTATAAGTGTCATTTGTTAAGATTCAGATTTATACTTACTGTCAGTCAAAAATCTAGCTAATTTAGTTTTTGCTTATTCCTTTTATCCCTGTTTCCTTGTAGTTGCTTTTTTCGCCGCTTTCTTCGCCTTACGCCCTTTAGAAACGGATTTTGCGGCAGATACCCTCTTTGGAGCGTCCTCCTTGTAATCATACTGAAATACCGTAACGGCCAATGGTGGTAAATGCATTGTAATAGAATAATCTTTATGATCCCATGGTTCTTCTACTGCCTTTATTACACCGTTATCTACTCTTCCAAGCCCTCCAAATTCCTCCGCATCAGAATTTAAGATTTCGGTATAATTCCCCTTACAAGGTACACCAACCACAAATCCGTCCCGGTCTACTGGTGTAAAATTACATACAAACAGCAACTGATTCTTAGATGTGGAACCACGACGGATAAAAGATACAATACTACTTTGTGCGTCATCACAGCTAATCCATTCAAATCCAATCGGATCCTGATCGTTACAATACATTGCATCATAATCATTATATAAGTGATTCAGTGCCTTTATATAATTTTGCATTCCTTTATGGCTTCTCGCATCTTCTCCATCTAACAGATACCAGTCAAGACTCCGTTCCTCACTCCACTCTCTTAACTGTGCAAACTCCTGTCCCATAAATAACAGCTTCTTTCCAGGATGTCCGTACATAAACCCATATGCTGCACGCAGATTTGCAAACTTATCATCATGGAGTCCCGGCATTTTGTTGATCATGGAACATTTCAAATGCACCACTTCATCATGGGAAATCACCAAAATAAAGTTTTCTGAATATGCATACATTAAACTAAAGGTCAACCGGTTATGATTAAACTGTCTAAAATATGGGTCCATCTTCATATACTCAAGAAAATCATTCATCCAGCCCATGTTCCACTTAAACAGAAAACCTAATCCATCCATTGAAACCGGTGCCGTTACCCCTGCCCATGAAGTAGACTCCTCTGCAATGACAAATACACCCATATCAAGCTCTTCAATGGTTTTATTGAGTTTCATTAACATCTTAATGGCATCATAGTTATCATTGCCCCCATCTTCATTCGGGAGCCAGTTCCCATCCTGCTTTCCATAGTCCAAGTACAGCATGGAAGCCACCGCATCGACACGCAGGGCATCAATATGATATTCCTTTACCCAGAAAATGGCATTTGCAATCAGGAAATTGGATATTTCATTGCGTCCATAGTCAAAAATATAAGTCCCCCAATCCGGATGCTCTCCCCTTCTGGAATCCGGGTGCTCATAAAGTGCCATGCCGTCAAATTTCCCAAGTCCATGTGCATCTCTTGGAAAATGTGCAGGCACCCAGTCCAAAATAACAGCAATACCATTCTGATGCATATAATCTACAAAATACATAAAGTCCGCAGGATCTCCATATCTTCTTGTAGGGGCATAGTAATTGGTCACCTGATATCCCCAGGAACCATCAAATGGGTATTCTGCAATTCCCATTAGTTCAATATGGGTATATCCCATATCTTTTACATAATCCGCCACCATATGTGCCAATTCCCGGTAGCTGAAAAATCCGTTCGCATCATCTTCTATCCGCTTTTTCCATGATCCTAAATGCATCTCATAAATTGCCATTGGCTTTTTTAATGCATCTACTCTGGATACCCCTTTCCTGTTTTCCATCCATGTGGTATCTGTCCAATCATATTTTGTAATATCCTTTACCACCGAAGCATTATTTGGACGGAACTGTGCACAGTTTCCAAAGGGATCTGACTTAAAGATTTCTTCTCCGTAACGTGTTAGAATATTAAATTTGTAAACTGCATCCTCACCTACATCAGGAATAAATAATTCAAAAAATCCCGCGGTTCTACTAATATTCATTGGATGAAGGGAGCTGTCCCACAGGTTAAAATCACCTACAACAGAAACCCTTCTTGCATGAGGAGCCCAGACTGCAAAATAAGTTCCTGACACTCCGTCTATCGTCATAGGATGTGCTCCAAGTTTCTTATAAATATCCCAGTGGTTTCCCTCTCCAAACAGATAAATATCAAAATCCGTAAGCTGGCTTTCAAAACTGTAAGGATCTGCTGAAACAACTGTTGAACCGTCATAGTAATTCGTAACAAGACGGTATCTGCTTCCTATAAATATCTTTTTGGAAAGATAAACTGCATAAAATCCTCTTTCATCTATCTTTTCCATCCAATGTTCTGTCTTACCATCCGGGGATATCACTTTACAACTTGCAGAATGCGGCTTATACGCAGTAATCATCTGCCCGTCCACATAATCATGGTTACCCAGCAGGTGCTTGGGTGCATTAATTTTTCCATCCATTAACTCGTCATAAAGTATCCAGTTCATCCATTGTTGAATCTTTACATCCATAAAAAAACCTCCTGCATTAAATAGAATCTGCCATTAGAAAATGTCTTCTCCATCCTGTTCAAAAATCTGTTTTATAAGTACTCATATCATAACACTTTTTTGGTTTTCTGTAAATGTATATTCATGCGTTTTTGGACAAATGTCTATTTGTTTTTTCCTCCTCCAAGTCAGAGACATTCTTATCCTCTTGTTTCAAAGCATTCCAAAGTACATACTGGTTTCTTCCCCTCTCTTTTGCCTTATAAAGTGCCCGGTCAGCATTTTCAAAAACCTGTTTATAAGTAAATCCGAATGTGTTTTCTGGCAAAAAACATACTCCTGTGCTGCATGTCATGGAATAATCATTCTCCTCAAATACCAGTTTGCGAATAGATTCCATCATCTCCATAATCTTTGCAACAAGAGACGCATAATTAATATCTTTTAAAAACAGAATAAATTCATCTCCACCAAAGCGTACCACAATATCCTTCCCACCAAAAATACAACCGAATAATTTTGAAAGTTCTACCAGAACCTTATCTCCAAAAAGGTGTCCATACGTATCATTTACTGTTTTAAAGTTGTCAATATCAACCAGCAGCATACCGCAAGGGCAGTTAGGGTTTTTATTATCCAGATAGCCGGATATTAATTTTTCACCCCAAAAATGATTATACAGTCCTGTAAGAGAATCTTTCTTTGCCAGCTCCTCCATATCCTTTTCTTTATTCTTTTCCAACGTAACATCTCTAATACAACCAACACAACATAAAGGTTCTTCCTTTTCACTTACCGGTGTCATTGTAATCTCCTTTGTGTGAATCCGGTTTTCTTCTATTGTACGTATTTCAAGCATTTCCTTTCGTTCCCCCGAAAAAAATACAGCCGCTTTCTTCCGGTCCTCCGGATGGATTATAGTATCCCCCTTCAGATAGTCAAGATAATTACATATCTCTTTTACCTTCTGCATTCGTTCATCATATAGTATTAATTTGTCTTTTTCCGGATAATATTCAAAGACTTCTACCCTGCTGTTTTTTATTATAGCCGTCAAATACTTTTGATTCATTATCTTTTGCTTTTTCATACATCCACCTGTCTCATCTTCCAATAGGATAAAATTTATAATTTCCGTTATTTCTATCTCTTATAAGCATACTACATCCTGACTATGGCATAAAATATCTGATTTTGTCGGATAATAGATTACTAAGATTTATTTGCAATGTATACATTGCAATTATATCCCCTTATTCCACTAAAATCAATAAAAAATGCAATCTATTTATTGCAAGCTATCTGATGAGGTGATGTGTTATGGCTCAAAAATTAAAACAGGATATTCATATTGGAAACAATATCCGCCAGCTTCGTATCCGGTCGGGTTACACCCAGGAACAGGTCATTGCCAAATTACAGTTAAACGGCATATCCATTTCCCGCAGCAGTTATTCCCAAATTGAATGCGGAACCTATAACATAAAAATTTCTGAGCTCATTGCACTTGCCGATCTTTTTCATACAGACTTTAACGCTTTCTTTGAAAATCTGACAAGCACATAATATTGATATTAAAAACACGAAGCTGCAGCACTAGAAGTTTTTTATTCTTCGTTTTGCTACAGCTTCATGTTTTTATTTTAATATATCATTTCCAGGACCGGCTATGCAGTCTCCTCAAACTGAGAACGATAAAGTTCTGCATAAAAACCACTTTGTTTCATAAGCTCGTCATGATTTCCCTGTTCAATAATATCTCCATCCTTCATAACAAGAATACAGTCTGCATCGCGTATGGTAGATAACCGATGGGCGATAATAAAACTCGTACGTCCTTTCATCAGGTTATCCATTGCTTTTTGGATTCTCACCTCCGTTCTTGTGTCAACCGAAGAAGTCGCCTCATCAAGTATCAACAGCTTCTTGTTTGCCAGAATCGCTCTTGCAATTGTCAATAACTGCTTTTGCCCCTGAGATACATTGGTGGCCTCTTCATTTAACTCCATTTCATAACCTCCCGGTAATGTCTGGATAAAATGATGGGCATGTGCCGCCTTAGATGCTGCAATTACCTCTTCGTCTGTTGCATCTAATCTCCCATAACGGATATTTTCCATAATCGTGCCTTTAAAAAGCCAGGTATCCTGCAAAACCATGCCAAATGCATTTCTAATTTCCGTTTTATCAAAATCCTTTACATTGGTTCCATCCATATAGATTTCTCCGGAATTCAAATCGTAAAAACGCATTAAAAGTTTCACAAGAGTTGTCTTACCAGCACCGGTAGGGCCTACAATTGCAATTTTTTGTCCCTCTTTCACATCAGCAGAAAAATCTTTTAAGATGATCTTATCCGGATAATATCCAAAGCATACGTGCGAAAATGTGATATTCCCTTTTATATCCTTTATCGACATCTCTGTATGGTCCATGGCAGACAATACCTCTTCCTTTTCTTCCAGAAAAATAAATACCCGCTCTGCGGCCGCCATTGTAGACTGTAACATATTGGAAACCTGTGCTACCTGCTGGATTGGCTGTGTAAACTGCTTCACGTACTGGATAAAGGACTGAATATCTCCAACCTCTATTGTTTTCCTGATACTTAGATATCCACCAAGAATTACCACACCTACATATCCGAGATTTCCTACAAAAACCATAACCGGTTGTGCCAGACCGGAAATAAACTGCGATTTCCATGCAGAAGTGTAAAGCTTCTCATTTGTTTTATCAAAGTCTTTTAATACGATATCCTCACGGGTAAACAATTTAACTACATTATGTCCTCCAAAATTCTCTTCAATCTGCCCGTTTACATCTCCAAGATAATTCTGCTGACTGACAAAATATTTTTGGGAATGCTTTACGATCAGTGCAATTCCAACTGCAGAAACCGGAAGAAGTAGTAATGCAATTAACGTCATCATCGGCGAAATACTAAGCATCATAACTAAAATACCAATCAACGTTGCCGCAGAAGAAATAAGCTGAGTAACCGACTGGTTTAATCCCTGAGTCAATGTGTCTACATCATTTGTAATTCTCGATAGTACATCACCATTACTATGTTTATCGTAATAATTCATAGGAAGCCGGTTCATCTTCCCTACAATCTCATTCCTCATCCGGAAAGATATTTTCTGAACCACTCCCGTCATAACAAAGCCCTGAATATAGCTCATTGCCATGGAGGTCAGATAAAGACATATCATAATCAACAAAATATATCCTATTCTTTTAAAATTAATACCGGCTCCCCCCTGCACCCTGCTTACCAGACCATTAAAAATCTCCGTTGTCGCCCTGCCAAGCACTTTTGGACCTATAATATTAAATATAGTTGAACCAATGGTAAAAATAGCGGCTGCAATAAGTGCTATATGATATTGGGAAATATATTGAACCAGTTTTTTTAACGTTCCTTTAAAATCCTCCGCCTTTTCCACCGGTCCCATCTGGTGTCTGCCCATTCCTCTTTTTTGAGAAGACCGTTTTAACGATTCTTTCTTTTCCTCCATATATTTAGCACCCCTTTCCTTCCAGTTCTTCCTTTGATAACTGGGAAGCCGCTATCTGCTGATAAACCTCATTTTCTGCCAGCAACTGTTGATGGGTTCCCTGTCCCACAATTTTCCCGTCTTCCAGCACCAGAATATTGTCAGCATGTAAAATTGTACTGATCCTTTGTGCCACGATGATAACTACCGCATCACCGACTTGCTCATTCAGTGCTTTTCTAAGTGCTGCATCTGTTTTATAATCCAGTGCTGAAAAACTGTCATCAAATATATAAATCTTTGGATTCTTTGCAATTGCCCTTGCAATCGCAAGACGCTGTTTCTGGCCTCCGGATACATTATTGCCCCCCTGTGCCACCTCGGATTCATATTTTTTATCCTTTTCATTAATAAACTCTGCTGCCTGTGCAATCTTTGCTGCCCTTTCCATCTCCTCCCGGGATAGATTGACATCTCCAAATCCAATGTTGGACGCAATGGTACCGGAAAATAACGTACCCTTTTGCGGAACAAATCCTATCATCTTCCGCAATTCTTTCATTTTTATATCCCTGACATCTGCACCATCAATGGTAATCCTTCCCTCCGATACATCAAACAGTCTTGGAATCAGATGAACTAACGTGGATTTTCCACATCCGGTACTTCCTATAATTGCCGTGGTTTTTCCCGCTTTTGCCGTAAAATCAATATCGGTGAGTGCATATTCCTTTGCATTTGGATATCCAAAGGATACATGAGAAAATGTGATATTTCCTTTCCCGTCTGCAGGCACTTCTACGGTACCCTCTTTATCTGTAATCAGGGTTTTTGATTCCATTACCTCTTCAATCCGCTCCGCTGCAACAGATGCCCTTGGCAGCATAATAGATACCATGGAAATCATCAAAAAACTAATTACAATATGCATAGTATAGGTAAGAAATGCCATCATTTCGCCAACCTGAATGGTTCCGGCATCAATCTTATTGGCACCGGTCCAGATAATCAATACACTAATACCATTCATAATAAACATCATTGTGGGCATCATCATTACCATCACCCTTGACGTAAACAACTGAGTCTTCATCAAATCCCGGCTGGCATCCTCAAACCTTTTTTCCTCATGCTGTTCCCGTCCAAATGCACGGATAACCGGTAAGCCTGTCAGAATCTCACGAGCCGCCAGATTCAGGCGGTCAACCAGTTTCTGCATCTTTTTAAACTTCGGCATTGCCACGATCATAAGAACCATCACAACCATAAGAACAGCTAACACGGCGAGAACAATGACCCACACCATAGAAGTTGTAGTATCCAACACTTTAAAAACGGCCCCTAATCCCACAATCGGTGCAAATGCCACCATACGGAACAAAATAGTGAGTACCATCTGTATCTGCTGAACGTCATTCGTACAACGGGTAATCAGCGAGGAGGTGGAAAACTGATTCATCTCTGCATTCGAAAATCCTATTACCTTCGAAAATACTTTTTCCCGGATATCCTTTGCCGTATAAGCAGCAAGCTTGGCGGAAAGATATCCGACTATGATGCTTACAAGCATGGCGACAATTGCAATCCCCAGCATCTTAAGTCCCGTAGATTTCAAATAATCCATCTGATAATCATCCATATCGCGACCCAAATTTGTATATTCTGCTGTTACAAACTGCTTCCCCATTGCTTCGCTTAAGTAATCGGGATAATCCTTTAATTTCTCCTCCACAGATTCTTTCATGGATGAAATGAGCTCCTGAGGCATTGTTTTCAACTGCTCCATTATATCCGTATCCTTATTCCCGATAACAGATAACATCTCCTCTTGTAATTTAACGGCTTCTTCCCCATCTGAAGTAAACAGATATACCATCTGTTCTGCATCCAGTAAAGATGCCTTCAATTCTTCCAGTTCTTTTGCTGATAAATGTTGAATATCTGCTTTATAACGACCTCTATCCTCTTTATAATATGTATCAACGACCTTCTTTTCCTGTTCATCCAGAAATACCATAAGATTGTCATACGTTGTCTTAGACATTTCCTCAGGTACCGGATATTCCACTCCTTTATTTTGAATTCCCACATCCACAATATCCGATGTATAACTTGGTAACGTCAACTCACAGTATGCCTGCACTATAAGCAGCAGTAAAATGATTACCATTACATACCAAAGCTTTTTTGCAAACTTTAATATCTTAATCACGTGACCTATGCCTCCTATTTTTTTAAGTCTTCCATAATATCAAAAATCCTGTTTAACAATTCAATCAGCTTTTCGGTATCATCCGTTCCCATCCGCCTTATGATTTCCACCATCCATTTCCGTTTTCTCTCCCTTTCTCTTTCGCAGATCGCTTTTCCTTTTTCTGTAAAAGTAATATATACGTTTCTGCGGTCCTCTGTAGAATTCCTCCTTTCAATCAGTCCCTTTTTTTCCAATATACTAATCTTTTTAGATGCCGCAGACATAGACATTTCAATCGGTTTAATGATTTCTCCTAACGTGATCCCCTCCTGCCATGACCCGCCTTCATTCTTTTTCTTTTCTTCAATCATATGGGAAATTCCCACAAGCATAAAAAATTCCACATTCGTAAGATCTCCATGACTCTCTATTTTCGGCCTGCACGCATGAAACCGATGCAGCACTTTATAAAAACCTTCTATTAATTTCTCCATTTCATCATCCCTTTTCAATATTTGCCCAGTTCAATAGTTTCCGTAGGCAACTATTTATTATATACTGTTTTTTTTATCTGTCAATAGCTGATGTCAAACTTTAATGAAAATGCTATAGAATTATGCGTGTGATTGTAGTATTATATTAGCGGTAGAAACAGGAATTTGCTGGAGGACAGATGTATGAGTGTAAGGACAAAAGGAAGACGAAAAATTATAGTAAATGAGAAAAGCTATGTATGGTATGTTAAACTGGATGATGACAGTCCATTTCATATTCTGAACATTATTTCTGAAGATAAAAAGTTCATTATTTCATGCTCTCTTAAATCAAAAGTGTCATACGTCATCAGAAAAGGATTGGTGTTTCAGAATAAACAGAGCGATGGTCACTGGGAACGGTATTTGTTACCTTTTCGCATTCCCGAAATAATTACACCTCAATTTATTTCAAAGGTAATCCTATGGGCAACACAAGGTGAACAAGCAGTCAAAATTGTTTGGAATGGAAGCAATATTCCTGTTTAGACAAATTCCCATTTAAATAACTATACACACAATAAATTGTAACAAGTTAAAAGAGCTGTCCCACTAAGCATCAATCCTCTTAGTGGAACAGCTCCTTTTTAAGTTATTCCTCCACAACTTCAAAACTGTGGATCATCTGGCGTATCAAAGGATACAATGCCTTCTTTAACTCCGGCAGCTCTACCGGCTGTTTATAAAGAATAACATTGTGAGCTGTTGAATTCACCAGCTCAATGATCATGAAGAGCAGCATCTCTGGATTTTGGAATTTCCTGTTTGCCTCCGAAAACAATTTTTTCATAAAATCTTCTGCACTCAGTGCCTTATCCAATGACATATTCAGAATGGCATGCCTGAAAATCCCCCAGCTTAAATTCTTGGAAATAAAACGCATTAATTCTTTATTATCATTTAACTGGTTTAATATGTTATCCACCATAAAGATAATCCGCTCTTCAAAATCATAAAGATCCGTTTCCTCTAATGCAAGCTGTGCCTTTTGAAAAATGCTGGCTGCCTTTTTCCGAATCAGATAATCCCTGACCTCATATTTATCTTTAAAATAAAGATAAAATGTTCCTTTCGCCAGCTCCGCTTTCTTCATAATGTCTGCAATGGAGGTATCATTAATTCCATTCTGAATAAACAAGGCAAACGCAGAATTAACAATTGCGTCTTTTTTTCTTTTTTTATTCTCTTCTAATTTACCCATGCTGCCCTCCTCCTTTGCTAAACTATAACATATATTGGTTTTATTTGTCTATTTTTCTTTTATTCCTGATCTGCAGAAATTTCAGCCGTCTGGAAAACAAACTTTACACTTCCCTCCATTCCCTTCGCAAGACCAGAAAATGTTTTGTAATTTGCATTACTGCTGGTAAGAGACCGGAACCGATTAAGCACTGTCTTAATATTCTCATCATATTCATTCTGAATTTTCCCAGTACCTTCGCTTTTAAACTGATTCATTCCGTTCAACAAATCAAAAGAACCAAGCTGTAATTTATCTACACCACTGCCTACCTTCTTTGTTGCACTGTTTAATCTATCTGCACCTTTACTTAAATCATTTGCACCCTTTGACAGCTTTTTGGCAGATGAATTAAGGGTTAAGGTGCTTCCATCCAATTGTGCAATTCCCACTGTCAAATCCGTACCTTTTGCTGTCAGTTCATTTGCACCGGCAAGCAGGGTTTCATTGTTTGCACTTAACGTCTGAATTCCGCCATATAACGTAGCAATCCCATCTGTAACCCCCTTGATCCCTTCACTTATCTCTTTATCCCCAGCTTTCAGGCTCTCTCCGCCTACTGCCAGTGCGGATACATTTTCATTTAGCTGCTGCATTGCACCGGAAACTGCCTGGGCACCACTTTCCAATTCAGATCCGGCGGCAGTCTTTCCCTTTAATCCTTCTATTACCGCTGCTGCCGCTGCCTGTTTTGACTTTGCATTTTGCAGCTGACCGATTGCTGTATCGATTGCCGCCTTTGCATCTGTCTCGTCATCCCCCAGATTTCCTTTTGCATCCTTTAACGCATTGATTACCGAATCGTAATCCACTCCCGCTATATCCACACTGCCAAGTGCTGCATTTACATCTTTAATTCCCTTTGAAACTGCTTGGGAACCGGCTGCCAGTTTTCTTGTATTTTCTGCATCTGCTATCTGATTTACCCCACTGATATAGGTTAATAATCCATTGGAAAACTTACTGTAACCTGCCGGCAGTGCAGCACTTTGCTCCTTTAGTGCCGCCGCTCCCTGATCAATCAGTTTTTCACCCGCTACATATTCCTTCACACCGGCCGCCAGTTTTCCGGTTCCTGTCACATACTGGCTTGCTCCATCTGTCAATGTCTTCACTCCATCCGTATATTGTGAAACACCGGCTGCCAGTTTCCCAGCTCCTGTACTTAAATCAGAAGCACCTTCCTTTATATCTGTAACACCTTTCGAATATGATTGAAAGCTCTTTTGCAAGGTATTCAGACCCTCAGATAAATCAGAGGAACCCGAAATCAGTTTATCGGTGGCATCCACTAAATCATTGATTGCATTCTCCAAATCATTGATGTCACTTTCATCGTCTAAATTAATATCTGAGAACTCCTCGGATGTTGCCACAGTATAGATCGAACCCATTGAAAAGTCAGTTACATCCGCTGTAATTGTTACGGTATCATTTAATTTTTTCTCTATTTCCTTCTTTAGGTCACCTGATAAATCCAAACTTTCTGCCAGCCCCGGCATGCCATATGCTACAAGAATCTGGTTTGAACCCTCTGATACCATCTTTCCCTGACTGATTTCAACATTTGAAAAATTGTCTATCGGTAAAATAACGGCAGATGCCATTAAAAATGGAGTATTCATTCTGGTAGTGACTCCTTCAATCTTATCTTCATAGACTGCAGTATTCTCATATTGAATCGTCATTTCCATTTTACCACTTTTCCCGGCTATTTCAGACGGTGTTACGTTTTCCCCATCTAACTTATAAGAAATGTTCACTCCAACCGGAAGTTCTTCGTCTGTTTTTCCCTGATAATAAATATCTGCACGATCTGCTTTCCAGGTAAGCGTTCCGTCACTTCCTTGTTCAAAATTTTCATCACCTTTTACATTTTCAATCTCTGTAAGATTTGATACATCTGAAATATCACCGGTTCCGTTTACATTTTTTAACCAGTCCGAAACTGTAATCCCGCTAATCTTACCATCAGCTTCCTGATTTACATAAACAGTCTCCTCTTTTTCTACACTGCCTGCCGCCTTTGATATAGTTCCGACACTAACTGTCAATCCTAAAACCATCGCAGCGCTTAATACAATTGCACACATTTTTTTCAAATACTTCATAGTAAAATCCTCCTTTTTATAACCAATTTTGTTTTGCAGGATTGATCACCTGCTTTTCACTCTCTAACCTTTTCTATCGTCTTGGCAGGTTTTACTTTACCAATTTTAACATGTCTCAAATCCCAGGTCGTCTTACAGATAACCGGATCGAAAAGCCAAAGCATCGCAGGTAAAATGCAAATTACTACGATAACGCTGATCACAGCTCCTCTTGCCAGTAATGTACATATAGAACCAATCATATCAATACTGGAATATAAGGTAATACCAAAAGTAGCTGCAAAAAAGCAGGAACCACTGATAATAATGGATTTAATGGATGCCTTATGTGCAATGGATACCGCTTCTGATTTACCGGCACCCTTCGTCCGTTCTTTATGATAACGGCTTGTCATAAGAATTGCATAATCTACAGTTGCTCCTAACTGTATACTCCCAATCACAATACTTGCCACAAATACAAGAGGTGTATTGCTATAGTAGGGAACTGCCATATTGATAAAAATGGCAAATTCAATCACCGATACTAAAACAACTGGCAATGAGATTGATTTAAACGTAACCATAATAATAATAAAAATCGCTATAATGGACAAATAGTTAACATTTTTTAAATCGACATTGGTGACATCCATCAGATCCTTTGTAAGGGGAGCCTCACCGATTACCATAGAAGATGAATCCACTTTTTTAACAATATCATTTAGTTGCTTAATCTGCCGGTTTACTTCATCGGAGGCTGTTTTATAATTAGAGCATACAAACATAAGTTCATAGCTGTCACTAGATAGCATTTCTTTGTATTCCTTAGGTACCATGGACTCCGGAACATTAGCTCCTAAAAATGAATTCATACCAACTACCCACTTTACACCCTCTACTACCTCCATCTCCTTAATTGCTTCTGTCTTTTCCTTCGAATCCATCCCGGACGGAAGCATAACAATATGCATTACATTCATATTGAACTCATCTTCCAGCTTCTTATTTGCTATGGCTGACGGGATATCATCCGGCAGTCCCCTGTCCAGATTATAGTATATTGATACGTGATTATTGCCATAAGTAGCCGGTATGATACCGATCACAAAAACAATGATTGCAATCCATCTATATTTTATAATCGCATCGGACAGCCTATGAAATGCCGGCAGCAATTCTCTATGGGACCATTTTTCAATCCATTTATCGAATACAAGAATCAGACAAGGCAGCAGGGTGACACAGACGATAACACCGATTACAACACCCTTTGACATTACAATGCCTAAATCCCGGCCCAGTGCAAAGGTCATAGCACAAAGTGCTATAAAACCCGCTACTGTTGTAAGAGAACTGCCGCATACTGAACGGAACGTATTCGAAATAGCATGTGCCATTGCTCGTTCTTTGTCATCCGGAAACCTCTCTTTATTTGCCCGGAAACTCTCTAAAAGAAAGATAGAATAATCCATTGTAACACCTAACTGTAAAACTGCTGTCAGGGCTGTTGTAATATAACTGGTCTCACCTAGAAAATAATTGCTTCCTAAATTATAGAGAACAGAAAGCCCGATTCCGCCCAGAAAAATAAATGGTGTAACAAAAGAATCCATCGTAATCATCAATACAACAAACGTAAATAATGCCGCAATCACAACATAAATGGGAATCTCACTAAGGGCCAGATCTTTAATATCGGTTACCAGTCCGGTCATCCCGGATATGAAACATTTTCTCCAACCAGTTTTCTCAAATCGGTTACTGCCTGCATAGAATGATCTGCTGAAGTCGTATCATCAAATAATACAATCAGCATCGTTGCATCTCCATGAAACAGTACGTCTTTCACTTCCTGTGGCAGCATTTCTACAGGAACTGAGATATCCATTACACTGTCATACCAAAGTACATCACTCACATGCTGAACATCTTTAATTTCTTCTTTTAAAGCACTGACGTCTTTCATATCCATATTTTCAACGATTACCATTGAAAATGCACCCATTCCGAACTCATCTACCATGATATCCTGACCGGATACCGTTTCCAGAGTATCCGGAAGATAGCTTAACAGATCATAATTCGTTTTGGTCTTTGCCATTCCTATAACAGACGGAATCAGTAACAGAATACTTAGAATAATAATAAGTGTTTTGTGCTTTGTAATCCATTTTCCTACTGCAATCATTTTATGTCTCCTTTCCAAAAATGAATATTGGTCATTTATTAAATGATAATATATACTAAAAATGACTAATAGTCAAGTTCTTATTTCAATTTTATTCAAAGTTCACATTATATTCACAAATGACTCCAGCAGAGCATTTTTGATTCCACAGGGCAGCCCTTCCTATAAAGTAAAAAAGGACCACCTTAAAGGTGATCCCTGATCTTTTCAATATTATTTAATTGTTTGGCTGAAATGGATTCCAGTTTTCGATTCCATCGTCCGGAATCATCTGCTGCCTGTTGTCTTCTGTACTTTCTTCACTACTCTTTTGATTACTGTTATCCTTTGGCATATCTTTCTTTGCACCCAATGTTACTTCTAAGGTGACCTCCTCATATTCACCCTTTTCATCATTGCGCTGTACCGTCATTTTAATTTTTTCACCGGCTTTTCTATTGGATAAAATACGCTCTAATGCATCCATACTTGTAACATCCCTGTCACCAAACTTAGTAATAATATCACCTGCCTTCAAGCCGCATTGATCTGCCGGGGAATCTTCTACAATCTTAACAACATAAACTCCATTTGGCATGTTAAAGCCCTGTGTATATTCATCCGTAACATCATTTCCCCGGATACCCAGATATCCCTGCTCACTCTCTTTAATGACCTCCTGATTCATCAAATCATTAATAATCGGAATGGCTGTTGAAATCGGAATCGCATATCCCATACCTTCTACCGTACTGTCAACATATTTTACGGTATTAATACCAATCACTTCACCATTTTCGTTTAACAAAGCACCACCACTGTTACCAGGATTGATTGCTGCATCTGTCTGCAGTAATGTCATCGTCTTATTCTCCAGCTCTACTTCACGATCTAATGCACTAATATAACCACCTGTTACAGACTGGCCATATCCCAACGCATTACCAATGGCAATTGCGGCTTCCCCTACCTTGAGGTCTTCCGAAGAACCTAATGCTGCCACCTTAATCTGTGACAATGTATCTTTTTCCATATCCTTTGTATTAACTGTGAGCACTGCCAGATCTGCTGCTTCATCATATCCTTTCACCGTTGCCGCTACTGCAGATTTATCACAGAACGCTACGGTAAGTTCCTTTGCTCCTTCTATTACATGATAATTCGTTACCAGCATAATTTCATCGTCTGTTTGTCCGATAATAATACCGGAACCGGAACCGCTCACCTCCTGCTCATAGGACTGAAACCAGGAACGAACCGTCTGGACAGAAGTACTTGTAATGGCGACAATGGATGGTGTTACTTCCTCCACAACTTGGGAAACGCTGTTTTTTGATTCTTGCCGGTTCCCAGTATCCGTAGGTGTTACCGTTCCAATCTGTGCCGTCTTTGCACCACTGTCAAAAAAATGGCTACCCACTGCATTTACTCCTACCATAACACTGCCGGCAATAAGACCAAAAGCCGCGGCTGACGCAGTAAATTTTATAATCTTTTTTGCCATTCCCTTTGAAGGCTTCTTTTCTTTCCCTGCCTTTTTCTTCTTCGGAATCTCATCCGCCGCAAAATCATTTCCCGTGTAAATGCCTTGTCCATAAACACTACCCTGTTTGTACGGATTGGTACTTTTCGCCCCGGCTGACGAAGAATTCTGTGAAGCATTCTGATAATAGATGTTCTCCGTATGATTCCCATTATCATTTGCAGATGAATTACTTCCTGTATTTCCGTTTTCAAAAGTCGTTCTTCCCGATACATCTTCTCTTCCAAAAGGATTCTCATTTCTTCCATAATGATATGTCGAACCTGACTCCTGATTTAAATTGTTATTTTCGTTTTTCATAACCAAAACCTGCCTTTCCACTGCTATCGATAACGATATCTGTTATCTTATATCTGCTATCCTAACAGTGTTTTGTGACTAAAATGTGACATCCTTGTTGTAAATTTGTGATTCTCGGTACATCGAATTATTTATAATCGGCTATCTAACACAAAATGTTTCTGTATCCAAAGCGGGGGATTGAGACGTAGTAAACCTATACCTTTTGACAACAACGCTGCACACAAAAACAGACAGATTATATGATTCGTTATATTAAAATCTAATAATCCTCCTCAATCAACTGAAAATCAAGATAATCAAAATCCGTCTCCTCCACAAAACTATCCTTTGTAAATTTGGTTCTCGCATGCCGGATAAAATCTTCTTTATTGGTGTCTAGCCAGATTGGTTTTGCCAGGTCAAATTCATAGCAGATCTGCTCCAATGCCTGATAAACTTTCTTTGTTCGGGACATTGTGTCATCTTCAATACAGATTACCGTATCCTTCACCAGCCTGTTGTCTTTCATTATTTTTCCCCAAATCCGAAACATAATCACCTCTTCTATTCTTCTTCTCTTGCTACTGAAATCATTAATTTAATACGATTTTCCTGATTCACCTTTGTTGCCCCCGGATCGTAATCAATTGGTACAATATTGGCTTTCGGATAAATTTCTTTTACTTTACGAATCATGCCTTTTCCTACAATATGATTCGGCAGACAGCCAAATGGCTGTGCACAGATAATGTTCTCATATCCGATCTCTGCAAGCTCTAACATTTCCGCTGTAAGCAGCCACCCCTCTCCCATCTTATTGCCAAGTCCAACGACTCCATTAATTAAGGATTTAATATGTGCATATCTTGACGGTGGAAGAAAATCACTATATTTTGAAACAGATTCATACAAAGCTTTTTCCAGCATTTCACAATATTTCATAAGTGCCTGGATCGCTTTTTTCTTTGCGATATTCCCGCCATACAGGTTAATGTCTTCAATCCGGTTATCAATTTTAAACATCATAAATCCCATAACGCCCGGAACCATTACCTCACAATCCTGCTCCACTAAGAAATTTTCCAGATCGTTATTTGCCATAGAAGAATATTTAACATAAATCTCCCCAACAATTCCGACTTTCGTTTTCTTCACCTTGTTAAGCGGTATCTGGGTAAAATCCTCCACAATTGCTTTCATATTTCTTTCCATACCCTTTAAAGTATAGCCTTTTCTCCGTTTTAGCTGACCGGAAAGTTCTTTTACCCATTTTTCAATCAATGCGTCCGCATCCCCTTTATTTATCTCATAAGAACGGGTCTGGTTTTTTAAAAGCATGAACAGATCACCATAAGTTAATCCGATCAGAGCCTGATAAATAATCTCCGGTGTAAGGGAAAATCCGCTGTTGGACTCCAGACCTGAAATATTTAACGAAATGACAGGTACGTGCCCAAGTCCTGCTTTTTGTAATGCCTTACGCAGTAAATGAATATAGTTAGAGGCCCTGCACCCTCCACCTGTCTGTGTAATCATTAATGCGACTTTATTTAGATCATATTTTCCACTCTGCAGTGCACTGATCATCTGTCCAATCACCAAAAGTGCCGGATAACAGGTATCATTATGCACATATTTAAGACCGGTATCCACCACCCGCCTTCCTGTATTTTTCAACAATCCAACACGATACCCATGCTGGCTAAGAATATTGCGCAGCAGTTTAAAATGTACCGGAAGCATATCGGGAATCAGAATTGTATACTCTTTGCGCATTTCTTTTGTAAATTCTACACGGGTATCACTTACAAAATCATGGCTCCCAGTATTCACGCTTTTTTGTCCCATATTTTCACTCATAGCCTTATTCTCCTTTCCGCTTTGTTGCTGCAAACAGGCTTCTAAGACGAATCTTTACCGCACCAAGATTCGTGATTTCATCAATCTTGATCTGTGTATATATTTTACCACTCTCCTCAAGAATCCTCCTCACTTCATCCGTTGTGATAGCGTCCACTCCACAGCCAAATGATACCAGCTGTACGAGATTCAGATTAGGATCTTTCTCATCTGCCACATATTGTGCGGCGGCATACATACGCGAATGATACATCCACTGATTTAAAACCTTTGTATCTACATGACGAATCATATCCGATACCGAATCTTCCGTCACGACAACGGCACCCAGATCACAGATTAACTTATTGATACCATGATTAATCTCCGGATCTAAATGATATGGGCGACCTGCCAGAATAATGACCGGTCTGTCTTCTCTTTTGGCAATGCGGAGATATTTTCTTCCCTCCATACGTACCAGCCTCATATATTTATCATATTCCTCGTACGCATAATTACATGCCATCATTACATCGGCAAGCTTTATCTTTCCAAAATACTTTTCCAAAACTGCATGGAACTTTTTCGTAAAATCCTTTCTTCTATGAATCCCCAGATATTCATAGATAAATTTCACCTTCTTGATCTCCTTTACATTTGCCTCAAGTACCTCAGGATAATAGGCAACAACTGGACAATTGTAATGATTATCCCCTAATCCCTCGTCAAAATTATAGCTTAAGCATGGATAAAAAATGGCATCTGTTTTTTCTTTTAATAATGCTTCTATATGACCATGCATTAACTTTGCAGGGAAACATACCGTATCAGAGGGAATGGTATGCTGTCCGCTTAAATAAAGACTTCTGCTGGAATTTGGTGAAGTCACTATATTAAACCCAAGTTTTGTAAACAACGTATGCCAAAACGGCAGCAGCTCATACATATTAAGTCCCATCGGAATTCCGATCGTTCCCCTCGCCTGCTCTTTCGGTATATCTGAAGTCCTGTACTGTTCTAACAATTTTAACTTATAATCATATAAATCATACTGCGGCCCTTCTGCCTTCTTTGCAGTCGGTGTATCACAGCGGTTACCGCTGACAAACCGCCTTCCGTTATCAAAGGTATTGATCGTTAATTTGCAATGATTGCTGCAACCCTTACAGGTTGTCATGGAAATTTCGTGCTGAAAGCCTTTCAATCCTTCTTTATCTAAAATGGTGCTCTTTCCAGTATTATTCTCCTTGGCATATAATGCGGCACCATATGCACCCATAATCCCGGCAATCTCAGGTCTCACGACGTCATGCCCAATCTCCTGTTCAAATGCACGTAAAACGGCATTATTTAAAAAAGTACCGCCCTGTACAACAATATGTTCCCCTAACTGCTTTGCAGATGCGGCACGAATTACCTTATATAACGCATTCTTAACAACTGATATGGATAATCCGGCTGAAATATTTTCAATGGAAGCTCCATCTTTTTGCGCCTGCTTCACGGAAGAATTCATAAATACGGTACACCGGGATCCAAGATCCACCGGTTTATCCGCAAACAGACCTCGTTTTGCAAATTCGTCGATTTTATATCCTAATGCACCCGCAAAAGTCTGCAGGAAAGACCCACATCCAGAAGAACATGCCTCATTTAAGAAAATATTATCGATTGCATGATTACGGATTTGAAAACATTTTATATCCTGTCCGCCAATATCAATAATAAAATCTACATCCGGCTGGAATTTCTTGGCGGCCGTAAAATGAGCTACAGTCTCTACAATACCAAAATCCACACCAAACGCATTCATGATCATCTCTTCACCATATCCGGTAACTGCAGATGCTTCAATATGGATATCCGGATACTTCTCGTAAAGTTTTTCCATAAATTCCTTAATAATCGGTACCGGATTCCCTCCGTTTGGAAGATATTCCGAACATAAAATATCTGCATTTTCATCTATAACAACGGCCTTAACCGTTGTGGAACCTGCATCCACACCCAAATATGCGGACCCTGTAAGGCTTTCTACCTGCTTAATATGATCTGAATTTTTTTTGTGTCTGTCTATAAATGCATCATATTCTTCTTTCGATGTAAATAGCGGCTTACAGCTAGCATAGCCGCCTGTTGCTGTATATCCATTTATCTTATCTACTAAATCCGTTAACAAAAATGCCTGACCGTCCTTCTTAAGGGCTGCTCCCATTGCAACAAAATATAACGAGTGGTCCGGTGCAATCCCTGTAAGTTTTAATGTTGTATCAAAAGCCTTTCGCAGTTCTGATAAAAAGGTAAGAGGACCTCCCAGATACACCACTTTTCCCTTAATCTCACGTCCCTGTGCAAGACCTGCGATCGTCTGGTTCACAACCGCATAAAAAATACTTGCTGCAATATCATTTTTCTGAGCTCCCTGATTTAACAATGGCTGAATATCAGATTTTGCAAATACTCCACAACGGCTGGCAATCGTATAGATTTTTTCGTAATGCTTTGCTGCTTCATTCATCTCCCCGGCTTCCATATTTAAAAGAGTTGCCATCTGATCAATAAATGCACCTGTACCACCGGCACAGGAACCGTTCATCCTAACCTCAAGCCCGTCCGTTAAAAATAAAATTTTGGCATCCTCGCCTCCTAATTCAATGACCACATCCGTATTGGGAATCAGCTTGTTTACTGCTACTCTTGTGGCATAAACTTCCTGTTCAAACGGGATTCCTAAAGATTCTGCAATGCCCATTCCGGCAGACCCTGAAATACAAAGACTCATTTCCTTTTCATTTGGAAACTGCTTCATAATATCCTCTAACATTCCTACTGTCTTTCTTGTAATCTGTGAAAAATGTCTCTGATAATCCTTATAAACAATCTGGTCTTTTTCGTCCAGAACAACACATTTTAATGTTGTGGAACCTACATCCAAACCTATTTTCATTTTCCTACCTCTTCTTCTTATGTTTTGAACCTTTTATAAATAGATACTCTTATATTCCCACTTTTATTCTTATAACCAAGATATCGCATAAGCCACCCATTGCCTTAATCTTTCTGCTTCAAGACATTTGTCACTTATGCGATAAAATTTTAACACACTTTTCTTTATTATGCTAGTCCTATTCCGATTTCTTACGGTGGTTCCGATTGAAGGCTTCATAGATACACGGCACTACCAGAAGGGTTAGAGCCGTTCCGTAAATCAGACCGCCAATTGTTACCAATGCCATAGGCTGTGCCATATCTGCACCCATTCCAACGCCTATTGCCATAGTAGAAAGTCCCAGAATCGTTGTCAGTGCCGTCATAGTAATCGGCCGTAAACGGTTACGTCCCGTTATCATGATTGCCTCACGCATTTCTAAGCCCTCTTCCCGTAACTGGTTAATGGAATCTACAAACACAATACCGTTATTCACAATAATGCCGGATAACATTACCATACCAATCATCGCAATAATACTGACATCTTTCCCGGTCAGGAATAGCGCTGCAAATCCACCGGTAAATGCAAGGGGTATCGTAAACATAACAATAAACGGATTCTTCAAAGACTGAAACTGTGCCACCATAATTAAATACATAAATATCAAAGCCAGTACCAGCATTAAAATCACCTGCTTCATTGACTCCATTACCGTTTCATTTTCACCGTTATATTCAATACTGTAGCCATCCGGTAATGAAATTTTATCCAATGTATCCTTTACTCTGCCTGAAACATCTGTAGTGATATAACCATCCGCAATTTGTCCGGTGATCGAAATATAACGTGTCTGATTGATTCTGTTAACAGAAGAAAGAGACTCTGCATCTTTTACCTCTGCAATTTTCTTGATTTTGACATCAACCGTCTCTTCTCCGTCTTTTCCTTCAATTGTAAGATTGTTAATATCCTTTAATGTGTATTCTTCCTCTTTGTCACTCTTCACATAAACAGAATAATCCTTTGCATCCGTACTTAATGTTGTTGCAGAAGAAGGCTCTGCAAGTGCCGCCTGAACTTTCTGATAAACCTGTGCCACTGTCAATCCATATTTTGCAGCCTTATCCTTGTCCACAATCAGCCGGTACTCCGGTGTTGCATCTTCCAATCCATTCTCTATTTCCGTAAGACCATCTACTTCCTGTAATTTTTCTCCTATCTGGAAAGCAAGGTCCTGTAATGTATCCAATTCTTTACCTTTTACCTGAACGGCAATGCCTGCGGACATCATTGCACTCATATCCATGTTAGAGGCGGAAACCGAAACTTCACACTCAAAATCCTTCGTCTTTTCCTCTATCATTTTTGCGATTTCATCATTTGTATGTTTCTTATCCTCTTTACATTCGATATAATAGGTTACGGAATCAAAAGAGTCGTCCGAGCCAAGACCAATCATCGACATAGCACCTCCGCCAACCATGGAACCAATGGTCTTAATGTCATCAATCTCTAACACTGCATCAATAATCTGATCCGAAACTTCGGCTGTTTCTTCCAATGTTTTTGTATCTTCCGGCATTGTCATAGTCATCGACATCTGTGTAGCATCCATTTCAGGGAAGAAAGAAAATCCTCTGGAAAGAGATAACACCATACTAACAATCAGCAATGCAGCTGTAACAATAAAGACAACCGGCTTATGATCTAATACCTTCGGAAGAATTCCCGAATACCAGTTACTGATTTTTGTAATCAGCTTATTTTCCTTTTCTGATACTTTGTTAAAGGTCTTTGAAGCAACCATTGGCACAAAAGTAATCGCTACAATCAAACTCGCAAACAGGGAATACGCAATCGTAAGCCCCATATCTGTAAACAACTGCTTTGTAATTCCCGATGTAAATACAATCGGAAGAAATACACACACGGTTGTCAATGTAGATGAAGTAATCGCTCCCACCACCATGTTTGCACCTTTGATGGCTGCCTCCTTTACCGAATATCCTTCATTTCGCAGCCGGTATATATTTTCAATTACCACAATGGAATTATCTACCAGCATTCCAACGCCCAGTGCCAGACCGGATAATGAGATAACATTTAGCGTAACTCCACTGAAGTACATCATGACAATTGCAAAAATAACAGATACCGGAATGGAAACGGCAATAATTCCTGTCGGTCTGATATCCTTTAAAAAGCATAACAAAATCAAAACTGCTAGTACTGCTCCAAAGAGCAAATTGTCTATTACAGAATTTGACACAAGGTCTATGTAAGTTCCCTGGTCCATCAGAGTGGTAAATGATACATCCCCATCTTCTTTTGATATTTCTTCAAACCGGTCTGAAATACGGTCTGAAACCTCTTTTGTAGAATATTCATTCTGTTTTGCAATGGATAAAATGATACCCGGATTCTTGTTCACCTTTGCATATATTTTATCTTCATTTGTTTCAACAAATACATCAGCCACATCGGAAAGCTTAATCGGTGCCAGCCCATCTAATCCAAGGTCTAACAAAACAAAATCAGATAAACTCTCTACGTCGTCGAATTTTTCTCCTACACGGACTAAATACTCTACATCGTCTTCTGTTACGTAACCTGCCGGATACTCAAAATTCTGAGCCGTAAGGATCCCCTCAATCATATCCGTTGTCAATATCGTATCCATATCTGCACCCTGGTATGCGGCATCCTTTGCATCCTCAAAACTTGCTTCCTGTTCCTTTAATTCCGCCTCTCCCTGGGTCAGTTCGGCCTGAGCCTTCGACATCTGGCTCTGTGTCTGTGCCTGCTTGGTTTTCAATTCCACATAGCTGTCATCGATTGTCTCTTTTCCGTTTGTTATTTTTTTCAATGCGGCATTTAATTTCTTTTTCCCCTTTTCAATCTCGGACAATCCGTTCTTTACCTGTTTGAGAGATGACTGCAGCGAGGCAATGTAGGAAGGAAGTGTATCAAACGTCAGTGTATTTCCATCTGTATCCTTTTGTTCTCCAAGCTTTGACTCCATCGCCTGCATTGCTGCGGTTACCGTCTGAAGCTGTGCTGCCAGTGCAGCATCCTCTGGATTAGCAGCAACTGCAGCCTCCAACTGTGCCTTTTGCGCCTCTAATGTCTGATAACTTGTAAGAAGTTCCTGCAAAGAAGAAATTGCCTGTTCTAATTGTGTCTTTTGTGTATTCAGGGTTGACTCCTGTTCCACAAGCTCAGCCAATGCAGCTTTTACTTCTTTTTCCGAGCTTAACAGATCATACTTTGTATTATCAATCTTTACCTCCGCCTCTGCAAATTTTTTATTTGCAGTTGTCTGACCGCTCTCTAACTGCTGCTTTCCGCTGTTAATCTTACTTTTTCCATTTTCAATGGCATCCTCTGCCTCTGCAAACTTATCGTCTAACGCTTTTTTTACCTTTTTATTTACTTTATTTACTTTATCCTTTCTTATGATGACCTGAACCGATTCTTCTATACTCCCCATTGTCGTAACGGAGGCAACACCCTCTAAGCCTTCGAGATCCGGTGACAAGGTATTATTTACATATTCACTCAGTTCTACACTCTCCGCATTCTTTTTATCTACAGCAGCTACCATGACCGGCATCATATTAGGGTTCAGCTTCATAATAATAGGATTACCGACACTGTCATCAAAATATCCGCTGATCTGATCCAGTTTTTCCCGCATATCAATCGTTGCCGTATCCATATTCGCATCCGTATTAAATTCCAAAACCACCATAGAATAATTTTCAGAAGAAATAGACTGGATTTCACTGATATTATCAATTGTTGCAACTGCCTGTTCGATAGGCTTTGTTACGCCTGTCTCCACGTTTTCCGGACTTGCCCCTGGATAGGTTGTCATAATAACTGCATAGGGTAATTCCATATCCGGCAGCAAATCCACTGTCATCTTGGTATATGCAACAATACCCAGAACAATAATCAAAACAATTCCTACAATTACCGTATACGCCTTTTTAACACTGAATTTTGAAATCATAATATCCTCCTGATTATAGTATTTAGACCGCTTTATCTATCCTTCATAATTGAAAAAACTGCATCTTTCTGCTCTATCACTACTCTTGCTGCTGTTGCTTCCACTAATTCTTTCTTTATCTTTTCTACATCATCAATAAATATCTCCGTTTTTAAAATTACATCCTGTCCATATTCGCTGTCTTTTATCACAATTTTGTTGTTCCCAAAAATATATTGTATCTTACCCAGATCGGTATAATTTGTAATAATCCTCAGTGGAACCACCAGACATTTATGGACAATCTCTGTGGCATCAATACACGCTTTTGCAGCCTCTGTATAAGCACGTACCAGCCCCCCTGTTCCAAGCAGTGTTCCACCAAAATAACGGGTTACTACAATACATACATTACAAAGCTTCCTACCTGTAATCACTTCCAAAATAGGTTTCCCTGCAGTTCCTCCCGGTTCCCCATCATCGCTAAACCGCAGCAACGGCTGCTCTTCTCCGATTGAGTAGGCATAACAATTATGTCTGGCGTCATAATGCTTCTTTTTTATTTCCGTGACAAAAGCATCTGCCTCCTCTTCCGTTTCCACATGCCGGATACAGCCGATAAACCTTGACTTTTTCTCAATAATTTCACCGGTTCCCGGCTCTATAATTGTAGAGTATTGTTTCAGCATCTTTACTCTCCCTGTATTCTTTGTCCATATTTTGCCTGTATATATTTTCCTCATTCAATAGTTTCCCTAGGCAAGTATTTATTATATGCTCTTTTTGCTATCTGTCAATAGCTATTTGTGGTTTTCATAAGATTTACTACCACAACTTTTTACACTTTCTGAATAAAGGTGGAAATTTATGGCTATATTTGATATAATAGTTATCTATGATAAAAGCCAGACTTTTATGGAAAAGAGGAGGCCCTTTATGAACTATTCAAAACGGAGCACAAAAAAGAAACAACAAAAACTAGTGTCCAAGCATACCAAGAACCAGAAAAAACTTTCTTATATTATATATAGAGTTTTTCTGTTTCTATTCCTTCTCATGATTATTGTCGGAGCAGGTGCCGGACTGGGTATGTTTACATCCATTATCGACACTGCACCAGATATTGCAGAGATAAAGGAAAGTGTTCAATTAGAAGGATTTCAGACAACGATTTATAACCAGAACGGAAAAGAAATTACCACATTGTCAACTGCAAACTCTAACCGTATTTACGTAGAATACGAAAACATTCCCGAAAACCTGATCAATGCATTTATTGCCATTGAGGATGAACGTTTCTGGGAACACAATGGTATTGATGCAAGAGGAATTCTCCGGGCTTTCTATATCGGAATTAAGAACCATAATTTTTCAGAAGGTGCCTCCACCATCACCCAGCAGTTAATTAAAAACCAGATCTTTAACGTAGGACTTAACGAAAGTACCTTTATGGATTCTTTAAACCGTAAAATCCAAGAACAATATCTGGCAATTGAACTGGAAAAACAGATTGATAAAAAAGATATTTTAGAACTCTACCTAAATGCAATTTATTTAGGAGAAGGAGCAAACGGAATCCAGACCGCTTCCGAAACATATTTCGGAAAAGAAAAGTTAAGCGAACTTACTATTTCAGAATGTGCTGTTATTGCTGCCATTACGCAAAGTCCGACAGAATATGATCCGGTCCTTCATCCCGAAAACAACCGTACAAGAAAAAATGTTGTTCTCCGAAAAATGTTAGAACAGGAAATGATTACTCAGGCTCAATACGACGAGGCAATGTCGGATGATGTCTATGCCCGTATTACCCTGAATAACAAGGATGATAAAAATACTAACAAACAATATAATTCCTACTATATCGATGCCGTTATCAACACATTGACTTCACAGTTGGTAAATGAGCTGGGATATACGGAAACCCAGGCCTATAATACAATCTATTCCGGCGGATTAAGTATTTATATCAATCAGAATGCTGCAATTCAAAAGATATGTGACAAAGAAATCAACGATCCAGATAACTATCCTGCCGGAACCAGTGTAGCACTTAATTATGCCCTGACACTCTCGGATCCAAAAACCGGAGAACTTTACAATTATTCAAGCAATCATTTACTGGCTTATTACCAAAAGAGAACTGAAAATCCAAAATACAATCTGATTTATTCCAGTGAAGATACTGCCAGAGCAGCTGCTGATGAATTTAAAGCAGCTATGATAGAAGAAACCGGTTATCAGGAATTAGCTGAATCTTTTTCTACCACGATTCAGCCGCAGACATCTTTTGTAATCATGGACCAGGCAACTGGATATGTAAAAGCAATCTGTGGAGGACGTGGAGAAAAAACCGGTAATCTTACCCTGAACAGAGCAACTGATTCCAAGCGTCAGCCCGGTTCTACCTTTAAAGTATTAGCAGCCTATGTTCCCGCCTTAGATACGGCAGGTATGACACTTGCCACCAGTTACGTTGACGAGGAAACCAGCTACAGTAATGGAACCCCGATCAAAAACTGGTATTCCGGATACCGCGGAAGTCAGACAATCCGTACAGCAATCAAAGATTCCATGAATATTATAACGGTTAAAGTATTCCAAGATGTAACTCCACAGGTTGGTTATGATTATCTTTGCAATATGGGCATTACCACATTAAAGAACGGAGAAACTTCCGTAAATGGAATTGCCGAAAATGATATCAATGAATCCATGTGCCTCGGCGGTCTTACGGACGGTGTCACAAATCTGGAATTGACCGGTGCCTATGCTTCCATTGCAAATTCAGGCACCTATGTAGAACCAACCTTCTATAGCAAAGTACTTGACCATGACGGCAATGTTTTAATTGATAATGAGCCCGAAACCAAGCAAGTCATGAAGCAGACAACTGCATGGCTGATCAACAACGCTATGCAGGACGTTGTCACCTCCGGTACCGGCACTGCAGCCCGGCTCTCCAGCGGAATGACAGTATCCGGCAAAACCGGTACTACTTCAAACAACTACGATTACTGGTTCTGTGGTTCCACTCCATACTATACCGCCGGAATCTGGATGGGATATGATGTGAACACGGACTTTTCAAACAGCAATTATCATAAAGTGATCTGGCGTAAGATTATGGACAAAATTGTTGAAAAAGAAGAACAGGATACCTCTGCTTCTTTTGATAAACCCAGTGATATTGTGACAGCAAAAGTATGTTCCACCTCCGGACTCCTTCCGGCAGAAGGACAATGTTCCTCCGTTATTACCGAATATTTTGCAAAAGATACGGTGCCGACCAAAACCTGTGACCTTCATCAGACCATTACGCTATGCGATGAAAGCCACTTTAAAGCAACAAAATATTGTCCGAATACAACAACTTACCATTATTCTATGGATGAAGACGGAAATATCACTGTAGAAGACGCGGATTTTTCACTTCCTGATCATTTTATTGAGACAAGCTGTCCAATCCATACCAAAAAGGAACAGGATAAAAAAGAAGATAAGAAACCGACGAAACCAAAAGAGGATACTCCGGATTCTAACACTACCTTTACTATTTCTACTATTGTAGAGGGAGGAGGAAGCATATCCGGTCCGACTTCGGCAACCTACGGGGATACCGTTACGTTAACCTTTATCCCAAATGCCGGTTATGCTATATCCAATATTACAGTTGACGGTATTGCACAAGGTGCAGTTACTTCCTATACTTTTGAAAAGATTTCCAAAGACCACGTTGTTGTAGCAGCCTTTGTGGAAAGTGGTATCAACGAGCCACCGGCTCCGGATACCGTTGCAAGTGCAGACTCTTATAATAAGAACCTTTCTTTTATATGGAAGCGCCCTCTTGCTTATCTGGGTGACAGCCTTAAAAAATTTTTTCAGGATTGAGAAGATACCTTTTTATATTATAAGCACGACTTAAAAAATGCCATACAGTGAATCCATCTGATCAACGGATTTTCCTGTATGGCATTTTGCATTCTTTTTCAATCTCTTTACTTTGTCATCTTAGGCTGAAAAATGAGAGAGGCGATATAGGAATAGATCAGTGCAGCCGATGTACCAACCGCCGCCATTTTGAATCCACCTCTGAATAATCCGACAAATCCTTCACTATCAACTGCCTCTTTAATCCCCTTCCACAAGTTATATCCAAATCCGGTAAGAGGTACGGAAGCTCCGCTTCCTGCAAAATCC
>CAJUBR010000021.1 GCA_910584695.1 uncultured Lachnospiraceae bacterium | reverse complement strand
GCTCTATTGATGACAAAATTGAAGAAAATGAGAGGATAAACAATAATTTAGAGCAACAAATAAGTTCGTTGTTCATAAATATGTTTGGTTGTAGCATTGGTTCGCTTAATGATAGCAATGTAAAATTAGGCAATTTAGTCGAAAGTATTGATAACAGAGGAAAAACACCTCCGTTATCTGACGAACCAACATCCTACCCAATAATTGATGTTAGGGCATTGTCTGGAAATTCCAGAATAATTGATTATAACAACTGCACTAAATATGTTTCAGAAGAAACATACCAAAATTGGTTTAGAAGCGGTCATCCAATGGCATATGACATTCTCATATCAACAGTAGGTAGCTTAGCTGAAATGAAAATATTTCTCGGTGACATAGGGTGTATCGCACAAAATGTCATAGGATTTAGAACCAAAGGAATATCGCCATTGTATTTATATCAATATTTGAACTACATTAAAAATGACTTAGTGGCATATAATATCGGTTCTGTTCAGCCAAGTATAAAAGTGACTCATATAATCAAACATTCTATCTATGTTGCTCCACAAGATGAAATAGACACATTTGATAGCATTGCTCGAAGCACAACAAAGCAAATATTTGCTAATTGCAAAGAAAACGAAGCATTAAAACAAATGCGAGACACATTATTACCAAAGCTGATGTCAGGAAATATAGATATATCAGCCATCGACCTCTAAGCCACTAAATTATTGTTTATTATAGAAGAGCAATAAATGGATTGTTCCAAGGTTTAAATATAGAAAAAAGGTAAGTATAATTTATAGATTATCTAAATTTTGTAATGGTCTTTTATACTATAGAAAAACAGAGTACTAAATATATAATTTAGCTTTCTGAGGGGAAAGTTATGTTAATTAAAGATATAAAAGATTATTTATGTAAAGAATTGGATATTAATGGTGCCATTCAGCTTGAATATGCGGATTTGAATGCACCTTGCTGTTGTCCAGAAATAAGAAAAATTCAAATAGTTAGAAAACAAAATTGGAATGATATTTACCAATTGTCGCATGAGTTATTACATATATCTTTTTACGAGCATAATGAAAATAATTTTGCTGAAGAGTGTATTTGGATAGAAGAAATAGTATGCGAAGAGTATTCAATAATGTGTTTAGAAAGATTTGCAGGAGATGAGAGAATACAGTGGTTTGGATATCTGGATAATGATTTTTATATAAAAAATGGAAATGTGAATAATGTGGAAATAGCATTATCTGTGGATGAATTAAATAGAATGGTATCAGGATATAAAGAATTTGGGGTTAGGCAATTTATTCATCCTACTGCGTTGCGGATTAAATCAGTAATAGAAAGTAATATTAAGGAATTGATTGAATTTTTGGATTATCAAAAATATACTGATGAGGGTAGGCTTATACCGCTAAATGATAATAAAATTTTACAGATATTATTTGATTTTTAAGAATCAATTGAAAATTGAGGATAGTATTTTCGGGATTAAAAAATTTGCATTTTAATTATTAAAAGTGCGAAAGAGGGTGAATAATATGGCGTACATGCCACTAAATATTGAGGATGGTATTGAAATAAAATCAGTTGGAGATTTTCTAAAAACAATATCAGAAATTAAATCAAAATCGGAAAATCAATATTCTACCTTCTTTTTTAGAGGGCAAGAAGTAGACTTTTGGAAGGTCGAACCTAGTGTGTTTAGGGATAATATGCTTAGTGTAGAACATAATTTGCTTTCGGAACCTCTTAGAAGGACACCGGATGAATTTAGCGGTATGATAGATGAGTTTGAAATTATGGAAAAGTATCAACATTATGGGATGTGCACAAGATTGCTTGATATCACAACAAATCCTTTAGTGGCTTTATATTTTGCCTGCTTACCACATGGAGAGGAAGAATATATGATATTAGATGAAGATGATACGAATGGAGAAGGGTTAAAGACAGTGAAGCAGGAACCATTTGGGGTTGTTTATTTTAAAGAGGAACTAGCGCCTATTCCTTCAGATGATATAAAAATTAAAATTATACTTCATTTGGCGAGATTAGATTTAGATGAGAAAAATATAGCATCAGTGCTGGAAAGTTTGTTTTTAAGGCGGATTATATTTGAAGATCAAAAAGAAAAATGGCAATCAGAAGAAGGTTTTAAAGAATTTGTAAAAATTGTTCAATCTACATATACAGTTATGCCAATATTAAGTAATCAGCGATTGTTACGACAAAGTGGAGCTTTTTTATTGCCTGGAAAGTTTAATTTTACAGTTGAAAAAGGACATATAAATGAGGGGAAAATCAATAAAAGTGAATGTAATATGAGAAATGAATTTGAAAAGGATTTTTTTTATATTGCAAATGAAAATAAAGAAAGGATACTTTATGAATTAGATGATTGTAATATCAATCAATCTTATTTATTTCCAGAATTAGAATATCAGCTTAGATATATAAAAGAAAATAATATGTCTAAAACGCACTTAATTTCATATTTTGAAGAGTTTACAGAATATATGAATAATAAACCTATTTCACAAGAAGCAAGAGAAGATTTTGCAAAAGGGGAAGTAGAAGATATTGTTGTATCAGTGACAGGACCACTGAATTCTGTAAAAGAAATAGTAAAAGTTGTAGACATCATCAAACAGCAGACTGATTGGTATAAAAAAGAAAGTATTATTAGTCGGTTAAAGGTAGAAATAACCAAAATTTTACTTAAAAGCTTTGGAAGGGATGTAGCCTTAAAAATGGCTGCGGAGATTGTAACTAAAATTTTACAGTAGATAAGAGGAGAGGTTTTGATTTATGTCAGAATTCTATACAGAAGCAGATTATGAAAACTCAATTATTGAACTTTTTCAAAATATGGGATATCGTCATTTATATGCGCCGAATATTGAAAGAGATTTTCGCAATCCTTTATATGAGGAAGAATTACAGGAGGCATTATATCGTATTAATCCAGATATGCCTGAGGAAGCAATTCGTGATGCGTTATTTAAAATAAAAAATTATGAGAATGGGGAACTTGTACAAAAAAATGCTATATTTATGGATTATCTGCAATGTGGTGTGCCTGTTCACTATTTTGATGACGGAGAGGAGCATTCAGGGCTTGTTTATTTAGTGGATTATCAGAAGGTGAATAACAATTCTTTTATTATAGCAAATCAATGGACATTTATTGAAAATAGCAATAAGAGACCGGATGTACTATTATTTATCAATGGATTGCCATTGGTTCTCATAGAATTAAAATCTCCATCGAGGGAGGAAACGGATGCATCGGAAGCATATATACAGATTCGGAATTATATGCAGGAGATTCCATCTATGTTTATTTATAATTGCATTTGCGTGATGAGTGACCATCTAACATCAAGGGCGGGAACCATCACCTCAGGTGAAGATCGTTTTATGGATTGGAAGACCAAAGATGGCAGTTATGAGAATACACAGTTTGCACAATTTGATACATTTTTTGAAGGTATCTTTGAAAAGAAACGTATTCTTGATATCATTAAGAATTTTATTTGTTTTTCTAACGAGGGATTAAAGAAAATTAAAATATTGGCAGGATATCATCAGTATTTTGCTGTGCGAAAAGCAATAGAATCTACAAAGCGGGCAACGATTACGGATGGAAAGGGTGGTGTTTTCTGGCATACACAAGGTTCAGGGAAATCTCTTTCTATGGTGTTTTATGCACATCTGCTTCAGGAAACTTTGGAGAACCCTACAATTGTTGTGATTACAGACCGTAATGATTTGGATAATCAATTGTATGGACAGTTTGCAAAGTGTAAAGATTTTTTGCGTCAAGAACCGGTTCGTGCAACCTGTAGGAAATTGCGGGAAAATGCGTCATCGGGGGAAATTGGTTTAAAGGATTGGCTGGAAGGACGACAAGCAAATGGAATAATTTTTACCACAATGCAGAAATTTGAAGAATCAAATGAACCATTATCCGAAAGGCGGAATATCATTGTTATGGCAGACGAGGCGCATCGAAGCCAGTATGGATTAAGGGAAACGGTTGACGCAAAGACAGGTAAGATAAAGATTGGAACAGCTAGAGTTATTCGTAATAGTTTACCGAATGCAACTTACATAGGATTTACTGGAACACCTATTTCAATGAAAGATAGAAGTACAAGAGAAGTGTTTGGTGATTATATCGATATTTATGATATGACGCAGGCAGTTGAAGATGGTGCCACTCGTCCGGTATATTATGAAAGTCGAGTTATTAAGTTAAAATTAGATGAAGAGACTTTAAAATTAATTGATGCTGAATATGATATTATGGCAAATAATGCAGACCCAGAGGTGATTCAAAAAAGTAAGAAAGAACTGGGACAGATGGAAGCAGTGCTTGGCAATGATAAGACAATAGCTTCTCTGGTAGATGATATTTTAGAACATTATGAAAATAACAGAGAGCATTTGCTGACTGGAAAAGCAATGATTGTTGCATATTCTAGGGCAATCGCTCTTAAAATATATTATCAAATTATAAAACTTCGTCCAGACTGGACAGAGAAAGTTGCTGTTGTCATGACAGAAAGTAATAAAGATCGGGAAGAATGGAGAAAGATTATAGGGAATAAACACCATAGAAATGAACTTGCCAAGAAATTTAAGGATAATGACAGTCCGTTAAAAATTGCGATTGTTGTAGATATGTGGCTTACAGGATTTGATGTACCATCAATGGCAACCATGTATGTGTATAAGCCGATGAAAGGATATAATCTGATGCAGGCTATCGCACGTGTAAATCGTGTGTTTCAGGATAAGGAAGGCGGGCTGGTGGTAGACTATGTTGGTATTGCTTCCGCACTGAAAGATGCAATGAACAGCTACACTTCTAGAGATAAGAAAAATTATGGTAATACTGATGTAGCAAAGGTTGCATATCCCAAATTTATAGAAAAACTATCGGTATGTCGTGATTTATTTTATGGTTATGATTACTCAAAGTTTGTAGCTGGTACGGATTTGGAACGTTCAAAGTCGATTAGTGGTGCTGTAAATTTTATTGTTGCACCATTTAAAGAAAGGGAAAAAGGGGATTTTATCCGGGAGGCATTACTTTTAAAGCAGGCTCTTTCACTTTGTTCATCATTAGTAGAAGAGGAGTTACGAATTGAAGCTGCATTTTTTGAATCGGTGCGGGTATTAGTAATGCGCCTCATGAATAAAGGAGGAGAGCATAAGATATCATTACCGGAAATGAATGCCAGAGTGAATGGACTTTTGAAGCAAAGTATCAAGAGTGATGGTGTAATTAACTTATTTTCTGATGTGAAAGAGGAGTTTTCATTGTTTGATCCTAAGTTTTTGGAAGAAATTTCTAAAATGAAGGAGAAGAATCTTGCAGTGGAACTTTTAAAGAAGTTAATTGCGGAGCAGGTTATTGTATATAAGCATACCAATGTTGTTAAATCCGAAAAGTTTAGTGAAATTATCCAAAGTGTTATGAATAGATATTTAAATGGTATGTTGAGTAATGAACAAGTAATAGAAGAACTTTTGAATCTGGCTAAACAGATTCAGATGGCACAAAGAGAAGGTGAGCAGTTAGGGCTTACAGCAGATGAATTAGCATTTTATGATGCACTTACTAAGCCGCAGGCAATCAAGGATTTTTATGAGAATGAAGAACTTATCGCAATCACAAAAGAGCTCGCAGATACACTTAGAAAGAACCGTACAATTGATTGGCAGAAACGTGATTCGGCAAGGGCTAAGATGCGAATGATGATTAAAAAACTTTTAAAGAAGCACAAGTATCCACCGGATGGTATGGATGATGCTGTGCAGACAGTTATGACACAGTGTGAACTTTGGACGGACAATAATGATATGAATGATCATATTGATAAGGTGCTAGATTAAAAATGCAATATAGTGAAAATATTGTGGGGTGCAAGAAATTAGTACAATATACTTCAGACGAGATAGCAGGGTTAATGGGCAAGAATGATATATCTTGAATACACTGATATCTAGGAGGAATTTAACAAGTACTGCCGCCACAAAAAGAGAAGATATATTCAAGTGTAATTTTGTTATTTTGAGGATAAAAGATAAAACAAGCAAGAAGGTGATCCCCATATGCAACTACCATATTCTAAAAACCTGGAAATTGAATACTTAAGCCGAATATTTGACAATACAAGCGAGTGCTACAAATTTTTTTGGTTTCAGGCGATTGTTACGAAAGTGCTGGAAGGCAAACAGTACATAACATATGAAGAATTAATTGATGAGATGATTGTGGATGCATGGTATATGGTAGTTGAGTATCACCTGAATTTAGGACCGAGAGATACATTAGAAAGTCTGGTGCATTATTTACATCAAATATCCCAACTCAAATCTTCCGAAAAAAAGGAAAATATCATTAACTATTTGAAGAACTGTAAAGATAAGGAAGTAGCCAGACGAAAAAGAATACTTACCAAAAACGTCCCGTATCGTATTCAAGCACCTTTTATGAATCATATTAAGGGAAAGGAATGGAATGTGTCAGAGAGCGTATTGATTTCCCGAATTAATCAGGAACGTAGATTAATGTACTATTTTGAAGCTTTAAATGGTATGCAGACTACAATCCGGCTGAGTTCAGACTGGTTTGCCTATATACAGAAGAATCAGGAGATTATAAAAGGCTGGCTTAAGTATAGCATGATTATATATTTGCAGAAACGAAATCCGAGTGTTCCGGGCATTGCAGATAAATTGTATCCGCCCCAGGAACGAAAACTGGAAAAGGTGAAAAAATACTGGAAACTGATATTGACGTTACAACCAGTTTATGAAATTTATGGGCATATGCCATTATCAGATAAAGACATTTCGATTGATCATTTTGTTCCGTGGTCTTATGTGGCACATGACGAATTTTGGAATTTGCATCCTACGACAAGAAGCATCAATAGCAGTAAGAGCAATCATTTGCCGGATTGGAAGACTTATTTTCCGCAGTTGGCAAGGTTAGAGTATTTTTCTTATGAAATGATATGGAAATATGATGCCGTGCGTGATGCATTTGAAAAATGTGCGAAAGAACATTTGAACGATGATATGGTGCGTAGAAAAATTTATCAGGAAGGGCTGGATTTGGCAAGCTTTTCTAAAGCATTGGAGGAAACGGTACAGCCGATATACCAATCTGCAAAGAATTGTGGATTTAAGGATTGGATTTATATGGGCGGGAAGGATAATCATGAATCGGACAATATCTTATTATGATAAGCATGCAGAGGAATTTTGCAGGGAGACAAAAGATGCGGATATGCGTTTTTGCAGAGATAAATTTTTGAATCTTTTGGAGCAAAAAAATGATATTCAGAATATCAAAGATAGGGACAGGTTAAATATTCATATTCTGGATGCTGGGTGCGGCAGTGGACGGGATACCAAAGCTTTTCTGGATGCCGGCTGTCAGGTAACAGCAATGGATGCATCGATAAAAATGTGTGAGGAGGCAGAAAAGCAGTTAAATAGGCAAGTTTTTTGTTTGCGTTTTGAAGAACTGATATTTAAGCAGGCATTTGATGGAATATGGGCATGTGCGTCGCTGCTCCACGTTTCTTACAAAGAAATAGACGATGTATTAAAACGTCTTTTTAATGCATTAAAAGAAAATGGGGTGCTTTATGCTTCTTTTAAATATGGAGATGGAAAGCGGGTTGTTAAGGAAAGATTTTTCTATGATTATAATGAGGTTACGTTAAAAGATCTTATGGTAAAAAATGGTTTTTGTATAGAAGATATTTTTATCACACAGGATGTCCGCAAAAATAGGGAAATGGAACGCTGGATTAATGTGCTGGCAGGGAAATACAAATAATTTGATATATAAGAGTATTTCGTTTGATATTAAAAACTAATTTGAATAAAAGTGAGGGCAACGCTAAAATAAATCGTACCCTTCCATCCGTTTATCCATTCTGAAAAATTAAAAGGAGAATCACAAACATGAACAATAAAAAACCATATGCATAGGCAATAGAAGAACTGTCCCTGATGCTAATGTATTTAACAAGGACACAGGACAATAATGAATTTTGCAGATACAGGGAACTAAGCTGGAAAGGCTATGATTTTGATATTCTCGATAAACTTGAGAATAACGAATTGATTGATCAGCCGAGAAGCCGCAGTGAAAAATATCTTTATCTGACAGAGCAGGGGCGTATGAAGGCACAGGAGCTTTTGCAGCAATACGGTCTTTCAGATAAGGATTTGAATGAGCGGTTTGAATTTAGAAATATTCTTCCGCAAGAAGCAGAGCAGGCGGCATTGATCGAGAAAATATGTTTTCCACCAAATGAAGCATGCTCGGAGACAGCGATCAAAGAGAGAATTGCCGTGGCATCGGATTTATTTTTGATTGCCATCAACAGGGAGACGGGAAAAATTGCAGGATTTTTAAATGGAGTTTCGACTGATGAGTATTCTTTTAGAGATGAGTTTTTCACAAATGCTAAGCTGCATGACCCGGCAGGACGTAATGTAATGCTGCTCGGACTTGATGTTCTTCCGGAATATCGTGGGCAGGGTCTGGCAAAAGAAATCATGTTTCAATATCTCCGCAGAGAGTGCGAAAGAGATAGAAAAATGGTGATTCTGACGTGCTTAAAGTCAAAAGTTAAAATGTATGAGAAGATGGGATTTCACAATAATGGAATCTCAGAATCCTCTTGGGGTGGGGAGCAGTGGTATGAAATGAGATATATGTTGAATAGTTAAGGTTGGAGATATAGAGGAGTTAAATTAAACCTTACGAGATCGTAAGGAAAATGTAAGCCTAAACGATGGCAGCCCGCCTTCTTTTTTTTTATACTGAAACCAAAGGATGAATAATCCTGATAATTTAGTGTAACAGTTTTGCAATAAATGGACTTTGTCCTACGGATAAAGTCTGGTTCATTACAAATCGTTATACCAGGTAAGCGAATGAAGAAAAAGAAGGGAGTGTTTTTTATGGTAATGATAAAGCAGGCGATTTTGGGTTTTGGAAAATTGATTCGGAATTTTTTAGTGATGATAGGAAGATTGACTGTCAGACTATTTGCAATAGCGGGTATTTTAAGTGTGGTTACGGTCGGATTCTTTGCACTAAAGAGTATTATACATATTAGAAAACAGTCAGGGAACAGAGATTAGTTTTATTTTCTTGACGGCTTTTCCTGTCATTTGCTATACTGTATGACATAGCAAGTGAAAAACATAAATGTTGAAAGGAAAGCAGATGAAGATTATTCTGACGGCTTTAAATGCCAAATATATACACTCTAATCTGGCAGTGTATGATTTGGAAGCCTATGCAAAGGAACAACTAAACAGCGATTCCTTCTGGAAAACGCAGGAAAATAGAGAAGATTTTATCTCCCGGGAGAAGAAAGAACAGCTGGAGATTATTGTAAAGGAATATACGATTAATCACAATCTGGATATGATTTTGCAGTCTCTTTATCAGGAAAAGGCAGCAGTTGTTGCCTTTTCTTGTTATATCTGGAATGTTCATGAGATTTTAACGATTTCCAGAGAACTGAAAAAAGTACTGCCTGACGTACAGATCTGGCTGGGGGGACCGGAAGTAAGCTATGACGCAATGAAACGGTTAGAGGAGAATGCATGTATTGAGGGAATTATGCAGGGGGAAGGAGAGGTTACTTTTTATGAGCTGATAAAGGTATGGAATGGTATTCCCGGCAGCTCATACCGGAATGTTTTGGGAATCGTTTACCGTGACCGGAATAACCGGCTGTGTCAAAATCTCCCGAGGCCGCTTATGGAATTGGATGATGTACCCTTTATTTATACAGATTTATCAAGATTTGAAAATAAAATATTATATTATGAGACCAGCAGGGGATGCCCGTTTTCATGCAGCTATTGTCTGTCCTCGATTGATAAGCGGGTAAGATTCCGCAGTATGGAACTGGTGAAAAAGGAGCTTCAGTTTTTTCTGGATCATAAGGTTTTACAAGTGAAATTCATTGACCGGACATTTAATTGTAAAAAAGAGCATGCCCTTGCCATTTGGAATTACATTATGGAGCGTGACAACGGAGTGACAAATTTTCACTTTGAAGTAGCGGCAGATTTGATTGGAGAAGAAGAACTTGCGGTATTGAAACAGATGCGTCCGGGACTGATTCAATTGGAAATCGGATTACAGTCTACGAATGCACAGACAATACGGGAAATCAGACGGGTAATGAATGTGGACAGGTTAAAGCAGATAATGCTGGCAATCAGGGGATTTGGCAATATCCATCAGCATCTGGATTTGATTGCAGGACTTCCGTATGAGGATTTTGCCACCTTTCAGAAATCCTTTAACGAAGCTTATGAAATGAAGCCAAATCAGTTGCAATTGGGATTCCTGAAAGTATTAAAGGGCTCTTACATGCAGGAGCAGGTTGAAACGTATGAATTGAAGTATCAGGATTTTCAGCCTTACGAGGTGTTAAGCACAAAGTGGATATCCTATGATGAGATTCTCGATTTAAAAAAAGTGGAAGAAATGGTGGAGGTATATTACAACAGTGACCAGTTTGAACATGTACTTTCTTATCTGATACCGTTTTTTGATTCCCCTTATGCATTTTATGAGGCATTGGGAAGGTATTATGAAGATAAGAGGTTATTTGGGATTGGTTTTAAGCGGGAGGCACGGTATGAAGTGCTGAGACAGTTTTGCGAAGAATGGTTTGATCAAGGGAGTACATCTGATAAGCAGGAGGATAAATCTGGGAAACAAACGTATGCACTGGGCAATCCAGATAGGATAATGCAAAAGGACTTGAATGGGAAAAAGTTTTCAGTCAATATTCTGGACGATTTGTTAATCTATGACTACTATTTAAGGGAAAATGCCAAGAGCCGTCCTGCCTGGGCAAGGACAGCCCCGATAGAGAAAAAACGATATCAGGCTTTCTTTAAAAATGGCGGCACGGAGGAGATTTCCCTGAAACAGGAGGGATATGACTCTAAAGCAGCGGCAAGAGCCATGCATATTGAAGAAGTGTCGGTAGAGACAGTAAAGTGGATGGAACAGCAGGGAAGGTGTGTGACGAGGGGCATAGAAGAACAGAAGGATGTCAAAATGTATTGTCTTTTCGATTATGAGAGACGGAATCCTTTGTCGAAGGATGCTGGTGTAACGATATTGACGCATCTTTAATTCCTTCGAGCTTTGGCTCCTGTCTGAATTATTCAGAAGCTGGTACAACGAATAATTAATTCCCACAAGCAACGAGCCAAGTGGATGCTTGCAGACATTTTGTGACTGCCGCGAGGGGTGCTGTGTGCCTGTGGCACACGTTTAGCACTGACCGAAGCGGAGCATAGACCACATGCCCTGTTGCTTGCAGCGGGGTTTTACCCAATATCAATGAGACAGTACACTAGTTTTGTATGCAAGATTAAGAAATGAGCAATGATTAGTACATTGATAATGTGCTGTAAAATATTTCGTTGATTATTACAGCATTTTTGAATATAATATAAAAAGAAATAGTTTAGTTTGATTTGAAAGGAATGGTATATTTATGGCAAGTATATTACCGGTATCAGATTTAAGAAATTATAATGAGGTTTTGAAAAACTGTCAGATTGGAGAGCCTGTGTTCCTGACTAAGAACGGCAGGGGCAGATTCGTGGTAATGGATATAGAAGATTATGAGCGTGATAAAGCAGAAAAAAAGCTGTTGGAGAAACTGCATGAGGCAGAAGAAGCTGTTAAAGATGGAAATGGCTGGTTGACAATGGATGAATTAAAGACTGAGGTTGGAGAGTAAACTTATGATGAAATTGCGAATCAATCCGGTAGTGGCAGAAGATTTAAAAGCGATTAAGGAGTTTATTGCAGAGGATAATGCTGATAAAGCATTAGAGACGGTGCAGGAGATTTATAGGCAGTTTGAAAATATACAGCAGTTTCCGTATATTGGTGCAGATTTGTCTAAGTGTGTGAGCTTTAAGACAGATTATAAGTATTTGGTGTGGGGAAATTATATTTTTCTGTATAGGGTTTGTAAAGAAAGTGTTGAGATTTATCGGGTCGTGAACCGGTATCAGGATATGACGAGAATATTTGATTAATAGAGAAGCAATCGTACGATATTCAAAAAGGGGACTGGTATTCAGAGTTTATGTTATATGGGGAAGGGCAGCAGAAAAATGCAGTTAAACAAATTATTAGAGCATGAGGAATATGATTTTATAAAACAAAATGAACATCTGGGAAAGTATGTAATTCTGTTAGGTCTTTCGGGGAGCTATTCTTATGGTACAAATAATGAAAACAGTGATATTGATATCAAGGGGATTGCCCTAAATCGGATTTACTGGGAATGAACACAGTTTGAACAATATGTGGATCATAATACGGATACAGTAATATATGGCTTTAACAAGATTTTACAATTGCTTTTAAGCTGTAATCCGAATACCATAGAGCTTTTGGGATTAAAACAGGAGCATTATTTGTATATAAATGATATTGGAAAAGAGCTGCTGGAAAACAGGAGACTTTTTTTATCAAAGCGTGCAGTACAGTCCTTTGGAGGTTATGCAGACCAGCAGCTTCGCCGTCTGCAAAATGCACTGGCAAGGGACTCTTATCCCCAGGCGGAAAAAGAAATTTTTATGGATGTAACGCTGTCCCATTACCCGCTTCGGGATTATCGCAGTATCTGGGCAGAAATGCATAATATTGTTAAGGATTACGATAAGATTGGAAAGAGAAATAAAAAGAAGGATGACGATCATCTGAATAAGCATGCAATGCATTTAATCCGGTTATTTATGATGGCAATTGATATTTTGGAAAAGCAGGAAATTATTACCTGCCGGGAAGCGGGGCATACCCTGTTAATGGATATCCGCAACGGGAGATATCAGAAAGCAGATGGGACGTATCGGGAAGAGTTTTATGATATGTTACGGAAGTATGAACAAAGACTCGCTTATGCTGCCGAACATACTAGTCTGCCGGAGGAGCCAGACTATAGACGGGTAGAAGAATTTATGATGCACATAAATGAGAGGGTAGTAAGAGATGAGATATAAGGATTGGAATAAATTGATTAAAAAGGGTGAAGATAATGAAAACACGAGAAGACGTAATTCAGTTTTGTAGCATTTTTTCAGATATCATAGAGGATTATCCGTTTCATGATGCCAACTGGACATTAATGCGGCATAGGAAGAATAAAAAGACTTTTGTCTGTATTTATAAGAGGCGGGGGAAGATCTGGCTGAATGTGAAATGCGATACCGAATGGCGGGATTTCTGGCGAGATGCATTTGATGCTGTGATACCAGCCTATCATATGAACAAAGAACACTGGAATTCCATTATTCTTGATGGAACAGTACCGGATAAGGATGTAAAGCGGATGATTGAGGAGAGCTATGAGCTTACAAGACCAAAACAAAAAGGAAGTATCAAGTAGTGACTAAAATAAAGTACGATAAAAAGGATAAAAAATTGTATCTTAATATGGCGGCTGTTTTCTCGATACTAACAATTATAGATTGGGGAATGCTAAATTGTGAAGATGTAATGCAGCGTGTTCCGGTGGAAGCAGAAGTAATATTCTTATGTGCAATCTGGATTCTTTGTATTCTGGCATTTGGTCTATGGGTGGGATATCTGGATGCAGTATTTTATTTGAAAAGGCTTCAGAGATATGGGTATGAAGTACCGGAGAATAAGAGAAATTATAATAAGGATTTACAAAAGCTTCCCAAAGCAGAAAATGTTGTGGGAAATATGTCATATAAGAATTATGACAGTAGGATTCTTACCATTTTAACCGGTATGATTGTGGCTGGTTTGTTTCTCTATGATATCTATTTTTTGTATCGGTATTCCGGTTTCGGGAAAGATATCTGGTTTTTTGAAGGAATATTGATACTGGGTACGCTTGTATGGCTGTTCATGGGAATCTCTTATGCAAGACAGATATCCGACCGGAAGTATAAGTATGATGTGGAAATTGATTTCACCCGAAAAAATAGAAAGAATCTCATTGATGGGATTGTGGAGATCATTGTACTATTACTGCTTACGTTTCCATTCATTGAGGTGGTAAATAATGGGGTACAGTATATGATGAGGGCGAGAGAGGGAAAATAATGGAAGATAATTCGTCCCAACTTGGCAGATGCTCCCGGTCAGATACTCCGCACAGCAGTCATCCAATATCCGTACAGGAATGGTTACTTGATGACTGCCTATGGGATAAACGGGCAGATGTATACTCCGTTTTTATTCTTTTGTGTCCAGCTTATCCCGATGATCCGTAAGACCATAGTTTTCACGGAAATACCTGCCCATAAACTTTGTAACTTTCTTGGCACCGGCAAGATTTAGGTGATCGCCGCCATCTTTGGTGTCAGTCAGCCAGTCAATGTCAATTTCGTCATTGAGATTTAAGTCAATATAGGTGATATCATGGGCATCGGCCCAGACTTTTACACCGTTATGTTTTTTATAACTCCAGTTTTTTGCAGACGGAGTACTTACCAGAATAAGTTCTGCATTATTTTCTTCACACAGGGAGATAATCTGTTCCAAATAAGAAGAGATGTCCTTTTTGATGGTACGTTTCTTTTTTGTTTTACGCATATATTTGCCGCCCTTATACGGTATTACGTTTTCTCTTATAATAAAACCTTTGTTTTTCCTGCGCTTAACATCCCTGCTCTTGGGCAGCAATTTTCTAGCCCATCCCTTCCAGTAGGAATGGTTTGCAAATACAGGAAGAGTATCCGTTAAATAATTCATGACCATATCGGAAGTCTCATCCTTTGACTTAAGACCACGGTACAGGCAGTTTGTTTCAAGCACGATCACCTTTGGCGATTGTGTTTCAAAAGCACCTTTTAATATTGCATAGGTATCGCAAACTTTTTGTGCCGCTGTTCCACACACGAAGGAGGTATAGCCGAATTTTGAATACAGATACCGGGGATGAAAACTGGAATAACTTTCGCTGTCACCAAAAAAAAGTATATCTAAACTATTGTCAGGCTCTGATTTTATATCCGCAGTTTTTACACTGACAGAAAGGGAATCATATACATGAAGTCCATCCTTACGGCGAAAAAAGTATGATGATATTATAAGCAATAGGATAAGGCCAAGTAAAAAGCCTACACATTTGAATATATTTCTGTTCAATTTCAATTTTTTATTCCTCCAAATTTTAATAGGCTGCATAAATCATATCCACAATCGTATATCCTGCACCATACGCACCAAATATGATGATAACGAAAATAACTGCATACCAGAATCCCCATCGAAGCGGCAGCCTGCATGAGGCAACTTTTTCACGGATAGAGATGTCTTTTTCATGGAGGATATCTACGACGAAGACAATAAATATTCCTGCCATTGAAAGGAGGATATCATAGTTATCCAGACCAAAATCCATTTCTCCGATTACAGTGATATGAAAATTGGTACATATTTTCCCAAGCATGCCAAAACCTTGTGCTACGCTCTTTGCACGGAAAAATAGTTCACCTAAATTAATGATTACAAAAAGCTTCATACCGGTGAGCAACCGCCAACCTAATTTATTGGTATGTATGTGCCATTTTTCAATCAGTTTTCCAATCGGTTCTTCTGTTATATTCTCAATAAATATTAAAACAAAGTAGTACATGCCATAAAACAGGTATGTCCATCCGGCACCGTGCCAGATACCGTTGGAAAGCCAGACAAAAAAGAGTGCAATGGTCGGTGCAACAAATTTGCTGACACCAATTCCGAAGATGCCTTTAATTTTTTTTGCAAACTTTTTCACGGGCTTTGCAAGGGAAAGTGGATAGAATATATAGTCTTTCAGCCATACACCCAGCGTAATATGCCATCTGCGCCAGAAATCGGAAGCATTTTTGGCAAAAAACGGCTGTCTGAAATTTTCAGGCAGTTTGACACCAAATATTTCTCCACTTCCCAGTATAATATCCATACCTCCGGAAAATTCCGTATAAAGTTGAAGGGTATAGCAGACAACAGCCACTGCAACGGCTGCACCATCGTATTTCTCGTAATCTCCAAATATTTTGAAAATAACAGGGGCCAGCCGGTCTGCAACCATCATTTTTTTAAAAAGACCCCACAAAATCCGCTGGTATCCGGATACCAGATTGTTATATTCAATCCTTTTACCGGCAAAAAGTGACTCTGCTGTCTGGGAATACTTGCTGATTGGACCTTCCATAATCTGTGGAAAAAAGCTTAAGTAAAGGGCAATTCTGGCAAGCTTTGTATCTGCTTTTATGGTTCCCCTGTATACATCAGTCATATAGGATATAGTCTGAAGTGTATAATAGGATATTCCAATCGGTGCGATAAGAGAAAGCCCGAATACCTTTAAATACTTAAATACAATCAGCATTCCAAGTGTGATTGCAATGCCAAAGGCAAGGACCCATCGTTTCTTTTTTGTCAATTGTTTTCCTTTTACAGAGGAGTGTTCCGTTACATAAGCCAGAATTCGGCCTGTGCCATAGGTGGCGAGGGTTGCTATCAGCAGAAAAATAATCAGCCATTTGCTGACCATCCAGAAAAAAAGATAGTCAGCAGTCAGCAGTACCAGCCAGCGGAAACGTGCCGGTACAAGCTGATATAAAATTGCTACAATGGGTAAAAACAGCAGACTGTAGGTCAGTAAATGATACTCCAATCTAGTTGTCCTCCTTTAATCTGCTAATCATATCCCAGAGTTTTGCAGCGGAATTGAAGTTGTCGGGAGTCAATTCAGCAGGGGATACCTCAACATCAAAAGCCTCCTCAATCTCGGATACAAGAGATAAAATACCAAATGAATTTAAAATGTGATCGTCAATCAATGTGGTACAATGTTCAACGTCCTCTCCCGGTAACAGTTCTTCTAAAATCTCAATTAATTCTTCCATGTTCTTCTTCCTCCATTTTTCCATTTAATAAGTTGATTTCTGTCTTTTTTCTTAAAATCTGGATGTTTTCTTCCAGATCAACTAAGAGTACCTGTGGCAGTTCCCGGCTTAGAAATAGTGCCATGCCTTCTGTCACAGCATAAGCACCGCATCGTTCAAATACCAGAATGTCACCGATGTCAAAGTCACATAGTTCAATCTGACGAACCAGTACATCATTTACTGTACACAGGGAACCGCATATGGTCCACTTGTTTGAATTTTGCATGCATGCAGTATCGTTAGATGCTATCTGAGAATTCGGATGCTCTGTCGTACTTTTTTTTATATTGTCTGTAGTTTCTTCTACATGATTCTGTTGCCGTATTAGCTGCATATATGGTTTTTTCATACCCATCATCTGACCATAATAGTTAATTTGATGGATACCGCCATCCACGATTACAAAACCGGTTTTGCCGGTATGCTTGATATCCATAATCCGTGTCATATAGTATCCGCAGTCGGAGGTCAGGAACCTTCCAAGTTCTATGGAAATGTGACCATATGAATTCATGTCTGTTAGCAGTTTGCCTAGTATATCAAGCTGCTCCCCCGCATCAGATGAATCGGATACAGTAGAACTTGTCTCGTCAAAATAAGATACCATCAGACCGGGACCATATTCTAACTCTATATCCTGAATGTGATATTTATCCTGCAAGGCCAAACCGTAGGTATTGAGCTGTTTTAATTCGCTTTCTATTTTCGGTATCTTTTTTTGTGTTCCTGCATAATAATGGATTCCGATTACATTCATCAAGTTGTCTGCCTGTATCATCGTGAGCACCTGTTCCAGAGTGGATTCATCCATTCCGAATTGATTGCCACTGGAAAGCCTCAGCAGAACCTTAAGCCTTCTGTCAATACCCGCTGCACATTGTTTTAGTATTTGGTAATGCAGTTCGGATTCAATCGTATAGATACCTGCACCATGGCTGTAGGAAAAGATACGTTCCATGGATGCTTTCGTTTTGTTAACACCGGATACCACAATCTTTTCCGGATCGATCTGTTCCCGGATACAGATTTCATATTCGCCCGGAGAGCAGACCTCAAGCCGGTCTACCAGTTTAGCAAGGGTTCCTGCCATAAAGGGATTTGCTTTCATTGCGAAACAGAGCATCGTTTCATCCGGAAGTCTGCTTCGAATCAAATCAACCCGTTGTGCCAGATTTTGCATATCAAATACATATGTGGGTGTTTCATAGTGGGAAGCAATCCATTCAAAGATATTGTGTGGCATATCATCCCTCCTTTCATCGGTTTGTTTTATTCTCATATTGTTCTCGTAAAAGCTTTCGATCGGTTTTTCCGTTTTTCGTAAGAGGAAGCGTTTCGACACAGCGAAGGATATTAGGAACCATATATTCCGGAACCTTTTGCTTCATCTCATCCAGTATCTGTTTTTTGTCCTCTCCTCCAACATAAAACGCAACAATCTTGCTTCTTTTTTCGTCAAAAAAGCAGCAGGCATGTTCCACGATACTGACACTGCCCAGCACGCTTTCAATTTCCTCAAGTTCAATGCGGTGTCCCATATGTTTGATCTGAAAATCCTTTCTGCCTGCAAAGTAGAGCATTCCGTCATCTCCGTAATATGCCAGATCACCAGTCCGGTATATTGTTTCAGGCCACATAGACTGCAGGGGATTTTTGGTAAATGCCTTTTCGGTTGCTGCAGGATTGTTGTAATAACCAAGTGCAAGTGCGGTACCGGCTACACATAACTCACCTGCTGTCTGAGACTTGTCCGCTTTAATCTCCGTGTCGTTATCATTAAGTAAAAATACCCGCTCATTTGCAAATGCCTGCCCCATCGGAAGCCTGTCGTCTTCTGAAAATTCCCTGTCAAGAATATAATATGTGCAGTTACAGGTGATTTCAGTCGGACCGTACAGATTGACGAACATTGCATCAGGATAATAGGTACGCCAGATATTTAACTGTTTTATCGGCATCATTTCTCCACTGAACATAATCTTGTTGATATGGGACGGAACCTTATGCTTTAATCCATGCAGACGGTTTAGCAGGCACAGTGCGGATACTGCCCAGATTAGAGTTGTTACTTTATTATCGTCTAACATATCCACCACTGCATTTGGAAACATAAAAAAGGCCCTCGGAATCATGATCAGAGTTGCTCCCATTTTCAATGTGCTGTATATGTCTTTTACCGATACGTCGAAATCAAAGGGTGCCTGATTGCCGATCACGTCGTCACAGGTAATACCAAATGTTTTTGTAAACTGATCGATGAAATCAATTACAGAGCGGTGGCAGATTAAGACACCTTTTGGAACACCGGTAGAACCTGATGTAAAATTACAATAGACCGGGTCTGTATCTGTCAGTCTGCATCGTATATCCCGAAGCACTTCTTCGGATTCTTTGAACTCTTCGTTATTTAGCATTTCGTCCGAATAGATGATTTCTTTATCGTATCCGGTATTACGGAGATTTTCTTCCTGTGCTTTTTCGGTTATTACAATGTCGGTCTTTAGTACATCAAGAATCTGCCGTATCCGGTCCCCCGGAAAGGACGGATCAATCAATACATAAAAGCATCCGGCATACAGAATACCCATATAAGTTTTCAGCGTAATGACACCTTTATCCATAAAGACTGCAATTGGTTTTCGAATCTCGGTTTTTGCTGCAAGCATTGTACCAATTGTCTTTGCATCGGAGATAAGTTCACCGTAGGTACAGGAAATTTTGTCATCTTTTGCAGCCATTTTACTGGGAAATGCTGCCGCACTTGCTTCGAGATATTCTAATACATTGTTCATAATTGCCTCCGCATTAATATAATGAAGAAAAATCACTTGCCTTTAGGGGTGATCTTTCTGAATGTTGGTTACGCATGTTATATATAAGGCTATTTTTGTATTAATTCATTAAAATTACACATAAATTACACAAAAGACACGCTAACATAGTTTTATCAAAATAGCAATAGAAAAAGTCTTAAAAAATCTTAAGATTTAGTAATAGTGTGGACTTTCATTAACATAAGTATAATAATAATCCAAATTATGTTTGACAGTTTTGTCCTGTCAGAGAAGGAAGTACATGAATATTCAAAAGGATTGGGGTTTGGTTTTAGCAGGGGGCGGTGGAAAAGGAGCCTATGAAATCGGTGCATGGAAAGCAATCAGAGAACGAAAAGATTTGATAATTTCTGCAGTTTCCGGAACTTCAGTAGGGGCACTGAATGCAGCACTTTTTGCCACTGGTGATTATGAAAAAGCACATTCTATATGGGAGCGGCAGGTCAATGAAGATGTTATTTTGACTTCAAAAGCTTTGAAAGATAAGGAATTTCTTATGGAATTGGAAAGCATGGTGCATGAAAATAGAGAGTGGATTATTAAGATGCAGGGGAAAAAAGAACTTCCGGATGCATTGTTGAGAAACTTTGCCAGAAAAAAAGAGATATTACATATTCTGAAGAATCACTTTGGAAACTCTCTTTCGCTGTCAATGGCTCTGTTAATGGTAAGTTTGGCAAACCGGGGGCTTTTTACCAGAGAGGGCTTAAGCCGGATCATCTGTCAGAATCAGATATTGCCGCATGTATCAAAAAGTAAGATTCCCTGTTTTGCAGCCTGCTATAATATTATGAACCGGTCCTCTGAATATTTTCTACTGCAAAAACATCCCCAGGAGGAGATGTTAAAAATCCTTCTTGCATCTTCTGCGTTACCGTTTATATTTCCGCCGGAGGTGATTGGTGGTGCAAAGTACTGGGATGGTGGAGTGAAAGATAATGTGCCTGTCCGCCCGCTGTATGAAGCGGGTTACAGGAAGCTGTTAGTACTTCATTTAAGTCTGATGGATTATGATATCTTTTCGGAATCTTCTTCTCTCTTTAAGCGGATACAATACCGTCCTCCGGTAGAGGACTATATTCGTTATCGTGATGCAGTGCTTGTCCATATTTATCTTGAAAAATCATTGTTTAATTTTAAGAGTACACTTGATTTCCATCCAAAGACCATTCAAAAGAAAATGAATCAGGGGTATTTGGAAACGAAAGAACGGCTGGAACGAATTGTATTTTAAACTGCAGGAATATCTTATAAGAACAAGGAGTACGGGCAAAACCATTTCTTATACATGAAAAATCCTTTTTAATGCAGCGTCTTTGTATAGAAGTTCCTTTGCAAGTTCCCGATATTTTTCCATATGGATATAAGTATGGCGGAAGGGTTTGATAGAGGGTGCAAGGTCGATGGCATTTTCATAATCCCTGACATCCAATTCCAGAGTTTCCACATAGTCAAAAAATCCGGTGTCGGTAAAAATAGTATGCACCCGTTTATAGCGGTGATTCTGTACCAGACTCATCAGATAGGTGGCAATACCTACCTGAATTCCGTGAAGCTGGGGAACCTCTAACAGTTTATCCAGAGCGTGGGAGATTAAATGCTCGCTGCCGCTGGTGGGTGCACTGCTTCCTGCGATTTCGTTTGCAACGCCACTCATGGCAAGGGAATCCAATAATTCTTTTAAGAATAAATCATCCTGAATGCTGGAAAAAGGAGTCCTCACAAAGCTATTGACGGCCTTTTTAGCAATCATCATCGCAAAATCATTTACTTCAGCATAGCCGTTATCTTCCTCAAACTGCCAGTCATAAAGGGCAGTGATTTTCGAAACCATGTCCCCGATTCCAGAGTAAAGAAAATGTTTTGGGGCACTTTTGATTACCCCGGTATCCACGATAATACCATAAGGCATTCTGGCTGGTACGGAATTCCGTCTGCCATCAATCAGAAGGGATGCACTGGCACTGGAGAATCCGTCACTGGAGGCAGAGGTAGGGACACTGATAAAGGGCAGTTTGCGTAAGAAGCCGCTGTATTTGGTCGCATCAATGACCTTGCCACCGCCAAGCCCGATTACAGCCTGTGTTTTATTAGGGAGACTGAAAGCAAGGGCAGTGATATCCTCTAAACGTACCGAATCTAACTCCTGATATTCTAAAACTTCAATGTCAGCGTCCCGTAAGGATTCCATGACGGTGCTTCCAAACATATCAATCAATCCGTTTCCGAAGAAAATGACAACTTTTTTGATATCACTTTCTTTTAAATAGGTGCCGATTCTTGCAAGTGCACCATTTTCTACTTTTAACACTGCCGGAATGGCAATATAATCATTGTTTTTCTGTTTCATTCTTTACTGCCCCTTTCTTGTTTACCCTGCGGTTATCTTTAAATTATAGCCATAATAACACGGATATAGTACCATTTCCAGAAAAAAATTGATACGTTGCTGCTTGCGGCGGGGTTGTCAGTTTTTATATGGTGCAATCTTAAGGTTAACTTAGATTACCACTATTTTTGTTAGTTTTTGGAAAAGTACCGAAGTGGGGAAATGCTTGAAAATCCTAGCTTTTTGTAGAAATACAACTTTACGCAAAAAGGCTGTTAAAATTTTATTAGTGACACATTAGTGACAAAACAAGAACCTCTAGAATGGTCATTCTGGGGGTTCTATCTTTATCAGTTCTATGGCATGCCTTAATTCATTAATATCTTTATGGGTATATGTCTTTTTCGTCAGTGTTTTGGATGCGTGCCCCACTAGCCTATCAATACACACGTCATTAGCACCTGCAGAATCCAGAAGAGACGTAAAAGTGTGCCGGCAGTCGTGAGGAGTATGTTTTTCGGTTATTTCGCATTGATTCAAGACCTCAATAAATGCCTTATAATAAGCCGTTTTAGTAATAGGCTTATTCTCCACATTGTGTATAAAAGTGGCAGAATGGGGCGAGTATCGGGCTTGTACAAGGCCTTGAATGCCGGAATGAATTGGAACAATTCTATTTTTTCCCGCTGCCGTTTTAACACCGCTTTGCATGGTCCATTCTGACAGATCTACACTATCGGTTTTCATCCCCAGAAATTCAGATATTCGCCAACCGGTATAAATAAGGATCAGGACAGTGTCACAATATGGAACAGCATTTACATTTTGCCATAGAGCTGATATTTCGGTTTTAGTGAATGGTATGCCTTTTTCGTCATCCTCTTCCTTGGTTATTTTAACAAAGCTGGAATAATCCTTTTCAACGATATCGTATTCAAGAGCATATTTATATACCTGATGCAACAGGTTGACTATATGCTCCATGTAGGCATGGGAAAGAGTATGATTATCAAGGATCCGTTGCATATCATCAGTGCGGATTTCTTTGATTTTCATATCATGAAGAGGGGAACACTTTTTATAAGCTCCCCTTGTACAGTCTATTGTACTTTGAGAGTATTTCTTTTTGCTATTCACATACTTCCAATCATACCACATTATATATACTTCGCTAAATGTGATATCACGCTTGTTTACATCAAACGGACTTCGGTTATATTCAGCGAGTGCTATAGTGGCATCTGTCCGGTTTTCAAATCTGTTCAGTACATCATAGCGGGGATATCCCCATTCGTCTATTCTGGTATTAACTCTAACCTCGAAGGGTTTCCGGCGGTTACCAGATAATTTTACAACAGTACCGTATCCGTTAGGATTTCTCATTGCTTTTCCTCTTGGCATTGTATCAACTCCTTTATCGTGTGCGATACCGCACAAAATAGTATAAAATACACCTATACAACCAGGTGTAAAGTATGATACAATAAGCGTGTGATTGGTTATTGTACATCATAAAACACTATGGTGTATAGTATTCTGCAGCTCTGGCAAATGTTGGAGCCGTAGATTGACATTTAAGCATAATTTGCTATAATATACTTAACAAGGCAGTCGGAAGGTGAGTGCATTTCACCCGACCCGGCGAATATAATCGATCAAGAAATAGCCGTTACATTTACCAGATGCAGGACGGCTATTTCTTATTTTTCATGTTCAGAATTTCAATAATCACAAGTACCGTAGTAAGTATAATCATAAATTCCTCATATGTATTCATAAGCATCACCCTTCCTGTAAGGCTCAGGTTGGATGAAAAAGCACGTCCCCCGGCTACCCGGTTAAGTATATTATGTATTCCGTCAAAGGCAGCGGGACCAGATGGCGGAACTGCCAATTGACATTTCAGCGTAATTTGCTATAATATATTTAACAAGACAGCCGAGCGATAGATTAAGCCTATCCGTTCGGTAAATATAAACACTAAGAAATAGTGTCTTACTTTACCAGAGCAGGGGCACTATTTCTTATTTTTCAAATTCAGAATTGCTACAATCAGTAGAGCTATGGTCAAAATAACCATAAATTCCTCATATGTACTCATAAGGCACCACTCCTTTCCCAAGACTAGAACGGAATGGCACAAATACCCCTCGGCTGCCGGGTTAAGTATATTATATTGTTATCTAATATGCTGCGTACCTTTCTTTAAGTTTAACACCATCCATAATTTACAAGCTTTTTAAACGCTAAAAAATTCGCGAAACCATTCATAACTTACAATTAAGTATGTTATTGTAATGGAAAAGGCAGATAACCGAAGTTACCTGCCTTTAAATATCAAATGGAATAGGTGGGTGACAATCCACATCTCCTAACAATGGGCGACGGCCGCCTGTTCCGTCCTCAGATTCCATTCAATATAGTGTACGCTTTCTGTAACTTCATTATACCTAAATATAAATTGTTGTCAAGCTTTTTTAAGCGTTCCTTTTTTAATATAGCTTTCTGCATTACAGGTACTAAGAAGATGAAGTGTCTTAACATAACACTTTGTATTCTTTGTAATTTTTACTGCAATACGGATATATTCTGAATTGATACAAAATTCCTTAACAAACTGTATAGAACCATCTTTCGGGCTGATTCCGATGTAATCTGGTTCTGCAATAATATCTGGGATCCTGTCATAATACTTATCATACTCATAAGGATGTCTTGATTTTATATGTTCTTCGTTGCTTTCTCCTATCAAGATTGGAGTACCAGTAGGAATATTTAATTGCAATTGGTTTATTATCTTTTCTGTAAATTCTCCAACCTTTTTCATAGGATTCCTTTCTTTTTGATATCGTACTATTACATGCTACCGAAATACTTTAGCTTTCTTTAACAATAAAATCTACCTTGCACCCATAATTGTTACCATTTTCACCGCCATATTTTACAAACTTTGTTACAATAAATGTGGGATTAGAAAAAGTATCATATATTTCAGCTGTGATTTCAGCAGGTAAGGCACCAATATCCTCGCCAGTAATCGATTCATTAACAGATAACGCAGGAGCACCGGAATAAATATATTTCTCAATATAAACCTGAGTTCCATCTTTTAAATTTGATAACAAATCCTGTCTTGAGCGGTTTGACTTTTTTGTTTCATAAATTACCCCACGAACAACAATATCATAAAACCTTAATTCTTTTTTAGAATTTAATCTTTGATTGTTATTTTTAGAAGAAACTTCTTTTAATGAACAAAATATATCAAACAACCACCCAAAACAACATAAACCGCCAGTGAACAGATACAAAAAACCAAGTCCATATTGTTTTTTGTAAAATCTATAACCACCAGCCCAACCTAAAAATATCGCAAGAATAACACCCGTCATAAAATACCTCCTCTTAAGTTTATTATTTTTTTAATCATATCATGGCATAAAATAGATATTGAATCAAAGGCAGCGGAAATTTTATCAATTTGTTGGCGATTTGCCGTCTTTTCTGTATCGTTTAATTTCACATAATTCTTGTATGCGTTCTACAGCTTTTTCAGTTCCGATATTATTAAGTTTTGAGAAATAAAGAGCTATGCAAAGATACCTATCACGTTCTTTTTCGCTAAAAGAATTCCAATATTCAAGCAATATTTCATCAAATGTTTTTTCTTCAATAATTTCACCGTAAACTTCTGTAAAGTACTTATGTTTCACGTTTAGAAATTTATCATCATCATTTAGCGGAAGTTCTTTATAACTTCCTTCTGGTAGCAAATGCAATATATCAATTTCTAAAGCATCCCCGATTTTTTTTAATGTTTCAAACTTTGGCTTTCTGTTACCATTTTCATACTGTGCAATTTGTTGTTGTGACATGCCTAACCGCTTGCCTAATTCTTTTTGTGATATGTTTGCAATACTTCTATATTTTCTGATTTGTTCGCCTATGTTCATTAAATCACCTCAATAAGAGAATAGCATACAAGTGCTAAAAAGAAAAGCAAAAGTTTGTAAAAAAATATTGACAACACACAAAAGTATGTGATATATAATTAATAAACAAGCAAATGTGTGTTGAAAGGAGGTAAAGGGTTTGAAGATAAGTAGTAAAAAAATTGAAATAATAATGGCTCGGTCTTGTATGTCAGTAAGTGACATCGCAAAAGGAGGCATGAAAAAATCAACCTATGATAGGTTAAGGATTTCGGAATCGGCAAGAACGGAAACAGTCGGAAAACTTGCTAAAATACTAGGTTGTGATGTAACGGATATATTAGCAGATGAGTAAAATGGAGATTTTTTCTGTCTGAGAAATCCCAAAAGCCTAAAAAAATTCCATACTATTATTAAGAAGATTTAAGGAGGAATTTAAAATTATGGGAAAAAATGAAGTGCAATTTTTTGTAAATGCTGAGTTTGGGCGGATACGAACAATAACTATTGATAATGAGCCATGGTTTGTTGCAAAGGATATTTCGGACAAACTTGGTTATGCACAGACGAGCAACATGATGAAGCGGATTGAAGAGGAAGATTCTAAATCATCCATTTTGGATGGTATGAACATGAAATCACTCCTTATCAATGAAAGTGGACTTTATTCAGCTATTATCGGAAGTAAATTAGAAGCTGCTAAGAGATTCAAACACTGGATAACGAGTGAAGTTTTACCATCTATTAGAAAAACTGGCGGTTACATAGCTGGACAAGATACCCTGTCAGATGATGAGCTTATAGCAAAGGCTTTAATGGTTGCACAAAATAAGATAGCAGAGCGTGATAAAGTGATTGCGGAAAAGCAGGAATGTATTAATCAAATGAAACCGAAAGAAGTATTTGCTGATGCTATCATGTCTAGCCATACTACTATATTAGTAGGTGAATTAGCAAAGCTGATCAAGCAGAATGGATATGATATTGGTCAAAATAGATTGTTTGCATGGTTACGAGAAAATGGTTATCTGATATCCCGGAAAGGTACAGATTACAATATGCCGACGCAGAGAAGCATGGAACAGGGATTGTTTGAAATAAAAGAATCTACATCGATTAACGCAGATGGTTCTATTCGTACCAATAAAACACCGAAGGTTACTGGCAAAGGACAGCATTATTTTGTAAACAAGTTTCTGGGTAATGCTTAGTAAAAGGAAGGGATAGCATAATGAGAAAATTAAAAAAAGAAAGGGGGCTGATGGATATGTCAGTAGATGTACAAATAAAGCTGGATAGATACCGGGAGTTATATAACAAATGGCAGAACAGAAGAAAAGAACAGTATAACGAAGAGCTTGTAGAGCTAAGCAATGACTGTTTATTGATGCAGGCACTGGATGAAGCAATTGCAACAATGCTTGTATTGTTGCCAGATGAATCAAAAGAAGAAAAGAGGTGATACATATGGTATGTGCAAAGTATGAGGTAATGCTTGCAGCTATGACAGAATCTTGTATGACACCAAAAGAGATAGCAGAGGCAGCGGGAGTATCCGTTAATGCGGTTTATCGTGTCCGGATGGGTTACATGGTAAAGATGGAGATATTAGGAAAGATATGTAAGGTGTTAGGGCTGAAATGCGAAGATACAATCGATTTCGCCAGAATAGAGCAGTACAAAAAGGAAAGAGGTGAAAAGTAATGTGGAAGGTAGGAAGTAAATGGAAACTGGAATATTTCGATTATGAGGAAATCCGGGAAAAAGTTAAAGCCGGGGAGCATCCGGCAGACGTTGCAGCGAAATTTCATATATCGGAATTTGAAGTAAAAAAGATAAGCGGAACACTGGAAACATGAAATAAGCACCAGTCAAAAACAACCGGTGCCTATGACGTACATATAATATTAAAAAACCAAAATAATTATATCATATGTACGTCAAAAAAAGCAAGCAAAACAGTTGAAAAATCAAAGGGTTTTGACTTGCTTTTACACTTGCTAAACAGTATTAACTTAAGGACATGAAAGGGAAAAACATGGGTTATATTTTAGAGACGTGCATAGCCGGAGATACAATTGAGATTAGTAAGTATTATAATTTTTATAACAGACCTAAAGGGATGCCGAGGGGGGAGAGGATCAAAAAGACAACAGAGCAGCAGTTTAAATGTAATGAACGTAGGGCAGAGAAAACACTAAGAAGGCTAATCAATGCAAATTACAGAGGGGGTGACTATCATATCAATTTGAATTATAAAAAAGAGCTTCGCCCGGCAGATAAAAAAGAGATGCGGGAGAATGTAAGAAAGTTTCTTCGTAATTTGCGAAAAGAGTATAAGAAGCGGGGAAAAGTGTTGAAATATATTCATGTAATGGAGATTGGTAAAAAAGGAGCTATGCATCACCATTTAGTAATCAATCGTCTGGATGCCGAAGTGATCCGGAAAGCATGGGATAAGGGAAGAGTACATATATACCCGCTAGACGATACCGGACAGTATGCACAATTAGCAAGCTATCTAATTAAATATTCATCTGCAGCATTAAAAAGTGAAAATGCATTGCAGGGAAAAAGATGGGATAGTTCCCGCAATTTGAAAAAGCCGGTAGTAAGAAAACGGATCATTCCACGAAATAAATTCAGGGATGAACCACAAGAGAAAAAAGGCTACTACATAGACAAGAATTCAATTAGAAATTATATCAGTGATGAAACAGGCTACCAGTTTATAGGTTATACATTAGTTAAAATAAAGCAAAGGGAATAAATCGGAAGAGATTAGACAATTTAGACAGCGGGAAAATTGCACCCGTACAATAAAAAGATTGAAAAGGGGAAAAAGATATGATGAATAGAAAAGCATGTGCGATATCGCACAAACATGAACAACAGAAAGAAAAGCAAAAAAATAGAGTATGTGGATTAAAAAAGTGGATGAAAATGTGGGTAGATTACACAAATGATTTTTCCACATTAGAAAAGGTTTTTAGTGTTATGAAGACGTTTGATGAGATGAAAAAAGATAGACCACAGGTAACAGTTACATATGATTTAACAGAAACAATTATTAAAATGTTATATAAAGCTAATCCAGTGCAGTTAAATCGTATTTATGCATTTTTAGAAAGTTATTTGATGGATGATATAAAGGATAGCATTGAGGATACGGAGAAAAAAAGAGCGGTTTAGTATATTAAGACCGAGCTCTAATAAGGCTGTGCGATATCGCACAATAAACAGGCAGTGGAACAAGGAGGATAAATATGAAACATATATTATTGCAGTATATAGATTTGGCACAAGAAAGAGGGGAAATACAAAAACGCATTACCAACTTGAATAGAAAGCTGGAAAGAATCAACAAGGAAGGAAATGTAAAGGATGCTGTAAAAGGTGGATCTGGTGGATACCAAACATTTCATATTGAGGGATTTCCTGTTGCGGAAGAGGATGAAACAAAATACTTGTTGAATAAGAATATACGACTTCTAAGGCAGCGGGAACATGATTTAATGGAAAAGGTTGTAGAAGTAGAAGAATTTCTGAATACATTAGATGACAGTCGAATGCGGCGAATGATAACGAAGAGATATATTGAAGGCAAACAATGGTATCGAGTGGCGGATGAAATGGGAAAACAATATACAGAAGAATCTTGCAGGAAGCAGATGAAACGTTTCTTAGAAAAATTATAAAAGTTTGTCCGATTTGTCCGTCCCAAATATGTTATAGTTAGACTAGAAAGAGTGTGGTTAGAGATAACTGCACTTTTTTGTTGCCCTTTTGTATTTGGGGAATTGATACGATTCCCGTTTTCCCTAATTGAAGGAGAGAAATGTAAATGGCTGGAAAAACAAGACCGGACCAGAACGGAACACATCGTAGTGCATTTGAAAAAAATAAGAAAAGAATTTACGCAACGCACACAGTCTGTGGAATATGTGGAAGACCTGTAGATTTTTCGTTAAAGTATCCTAATCCTTTATCACCATGTATTGACCACATTATTCCAATTGCAAAGGGCGGGCATCCGAGCGACATAGATAATCTGCAGTTAGCCCACTGGACATGTAACAGACAGAAGTCAGATAAGATTATTAAAAGACAGGGAACAGTAGAAAGCAATGGAACGGAAGTAATCAGCAACAGAATACTTCCGCAGTCAACAAATTGGATGGAATACAAAGGATAGGGGGGCATACCTCCCTGGGGAGGGGCTCGTCAGCCATTCACGCCGTCACTACGAAAATTTTCTCACGATTTTTTTGGAAAGAGGTAAGAAATGTCGGAATATAAAGGGATTCAATACTTGAAAAATAAACTTATAAGCAAGCAGGCGAGAGTCGAGTTGCGATATAAATATTATACAATGAAGAATAGAGTAAGAGATAAATCGAAGCTGATTCCAGACGAACTAAGGTGGATTCAGGCTATGCTGGGATGGTGCGGAAAAGCCGTGGACAGCCTGGGGGACAGGATTGTATTTCGAGAGTTTGAAAATGATAATTTTGACATGAACACTATATTTAATATGAATAATCCCGATACACTATTTGATTCTGCTATTATCTCCGCTCTGATTTCTGCATGCAGCTTCATTTACATATCAGCGGGGAATGACGGATACCCAAGGCTGCAGGTTATTGATGGCTATAATGCTACAGGAATTATAGACCCTATTACCGGACTGTTAAAAGAAGGCTATGCCGTGCTGGAACGGGACGAATATGACAGGCCAGTGATAGAAGCATATTTTACAACAGGAAAAACACAGTATATCTATAAAAACCGTGAACCGGAAACATATACATACAACGTACCATATCCGCTTTTAGTACCTATTGTTTACAGACCGGATGCGAAACGTCCTTTTGGTCACTCACGAATCACCAGAGCGGAAATGAATATTGTACAATCAGCACTAAGAACAATCCGAAGGGCAGAGGTGTCGGCAGAATTTTATTCTTATCCGCAAAAATATGCTTTAGGCTTAGCGGAAGATGCAGAGATTGATGATAAATGGAAAGCGGCCATGTCAGCAATGCTGACATTTACCAAGGATGAAGATGGAGATTTACCAACGGTAGGACAATTCACGCAGCAAAGCATGACACCGTATGTTGACCAGCTTAGAATGTTTGCTTCGCTGTTTGCAGGAGAAAGCGGCTTGACAACAGATGACCTTGGCTTTGTATCAGACAATCCGTCAAGTGCAGAAGCGATTAAAGCAAGTCATGAGAACCTCCGGTTAGCAGCCAGAAAAGCACAAAGAACATTCGGAAGCGGATTTTTGAATGCCGGATATTTGGCGGCATGCGTCAGAGACGATTTTCCTTATCAGAGGAGACAGATATATTTGACAAAGCCTGTATGGGAACCAATATTTGAACCGGATGCAGCAATGTTATCCAGCATAGGTGATGGTGCGATTAAGATTAATCAGGCGGTTCATGGATACTTCAATAAAGATAATTTAAGAAATTTAACAGGAATCCAAGCTAGTGAAATAGAAGTGGAAAATATTAATACTGAAGAATAGGGGTATGTATGGAAGATGTTGCACCAGAGTTATTAAAAAAGATTGAAAAGGATTTTAGAGAACAATTTAATAAAGATTCTATAATTGCTGATTTGAATAAGAAATTGGAAAAAGGAACTGCTACTCATTCAGAAGCATATAAATACGCAGGAAGAGTTGGAACAATTTTGACAGAAGCGTACCAAAGAAACATATCATCAGATGCATTACCAGAAGGTAAAATGTGGTATAACATTGCGAATAGAGTCATAACACCAACAATGAAACAAAATTATGATTTTATAGCAAAATATGTGGATGATGTACAAGAGAACCTGAATAAAAAGGCTGGAATTGGAATAAAGGCAGTAACCCCACAATTAAACAATGATAGAATAAAAGGAATTGTGAATAGAATTTCAAGTGAAGATAATTATAATAATATATCTTGGATACTGAATGCACCTGTTAAAACAGCAGCAAATAGTATTGTAGATGATTCTATAAAAGCTAATTCAGAATTTCATGCAAAAGCAGGTATGCAACCTCGGATTATTAGGAAAACAACAGGTAAATGTTGTAAATGGTGTACACAGATTGCAGGAATTTATGAATATCCTAATGTGCCTAAAGATGTATATAGAAGGCATGAGAATTGTGATTGCACAGTGGAATATGACCCAGGAGATGGGAAAAGGCAAAATGTATGGTCAAAGCAGTGGAAAGATATAGAGGAAAGTGATAAAATAGAAAAAAGGAAACAAATTGTTGTTGAGCCAGATAAAGATACAAGAAAAACGGAATATAGAACACTTATTGCTGAAAATGGATTATCGTATAATGAAAGTAAAGCATTAACTGATTATGTAAGTTCAGAAGCTTATGTTATTAATGATAAGCTAAGAAAAGGAATTAAACTAACAAATGATGAAAAAAAGTTTTGTTCAGATTTAGATAGTGCATTAAAAAAAATACCTGTTTATAATGGTGATATATCACGTTCATTATATTTCTACTCAGAAAATCAAGTAGAATCATTTGTTAATAAATTACGAATTGGTGACATTAAACAGTTTAAAGAATATATTAGTACTACAAGTGGTGATAATTTATATAATCCGGATGGACAAGTTCAGTTATTTATACAAAATTCAAAAAAAGGTCATGATATATCAAAGCTAAATTATAGAGAGAAAGAAATTTTGTATGAGAAAAATAGCAGATTTAGGGTAATATCCAAAGAAAAATTTAAAGGAAAATGGAATGTTCTGCTTGAGGAGGTGTAAGCTTATGGATGATTACGAATATTGGTTAAAAAAGAGAATGGAAGATATTCCGGAGCCAGTAACCGTGGGAGAATCTAATTTAACAGAAGAGGAAATAAAGAAGGGTAAAGGTGATTTAAGAAGATTAATGAAGAAATACGGAATTTTAAAAAATGATGAATAATAGAAAAAATATATTATAAGAAGAACCTCGTTGTTTGAATGGCGAGGTTTTATTATTAAGGAGGAGGTGTCGTGGCAGAAATAAGAAAAGGAAGACAGACACCAACAGATTCAATTGTGATTCCTTACGAAGAAACAAAAGGACAGGAAGCAATCGACATATACAATACAACTGGAAGAACAGCTCAGGAATGGCAGGAGTTGCTTTTGTATGACATATTAGCAATGAATGAAGATGGGTTGTGGGTACACACGAAATTCGGCTATTCAGTCCCGAGGCGTAACGGTAAGAATGAAATTGTGGTAATGCGTGAAATGTGGGGTCTTAAAAACGGCGAGAAGATACTTCATACAGCACACAGGACAACAACATCCCATACAGCATGGGAACGCCTGTGCAGTCTGCTTGATAAAGCAAAAATAGAATATAAGTCAATTAAAGCCTCTGGTAGAGAGTGCATTTATATAAAAGGCAGTGATGCAAGGGTCGAATTTCGCACAAGATCGTCAAAAGGCGGTCTGGGTGAGGGATTCGACCTTTTAGTTATAGATGAAGCCCAAGAGTATACAGATGACCAGGAGAGTGCATTAAAATATGTGGTATCTGACAGTAAAAATCCACAGACGATTTTTTGTGGAACTCCGCCGACCCCGGTCAGCTCTGGAACCGTTTTTTTTAAATATAGGGAAAAAACACTTGCCGGAGCAACAATTAATGGCGGCTGGGCTGAGTGGTCAGTACCGGAAGAATCAGATGTATATAATCGTGAATTGTGGTATGAAACGAATCCATCACTCGGCACCATCCTAACAGAACGTGCCATTTTAGATGAAATCACAACGGATCATGTGGATTTCAATATTCAGAGATTGGGCTTATGGATAAAGTACAATCAGAAATCCGCTATCAGCAAAGCAGAGTGGGAATCATTAAAGGTGTCAAGGCTCCCGGAACTGAAAGGAAAATTGTTCGTTGGCATCAAGTATGGAAAAGATGGAAATGTCGCTATGTCAATTGCAGTAAAAACAAAGGATGACAGGATATTTATAGAGGCAATAGACTGCAGAGAAATCAGAGCCGGAAATACATGGATTATTGCTTTTCTATCAAAAGCGGATGTACAGAAGGTCGTTGTTGATGGAGCAAATGGACAGCAGCTTTTGGCGGATGAAATGAAGAAAGAAAGATTGAAGAAACCGACACTCCCAACGGTGAAAGAGATTATTCTTGCAAATTCCGCATTTGAACAGGGGTTGTGTCAACAGAAGGTAGTACATATGAATCAGCTGTCATTGGCACAGGCAGCTGAAAACTGTGAAAAAAGGGCTATCGGGTCAAATGGCGGTTTTGGGTATAAGTCACAGGTTGATAAGATAGAAATTGCATTGTTGGACAGTGCAATTTATGCATATTGGGCCTGTAGCGAATATAAAGAAAAGAGAAAGCAAAAAGTGAGTTATTAGAGCACTCCTCCGGGGTGTTTTTTTATTTGCAAAAAACCAAGCCAGACACTGTATGTCTGTTGGTATATAAATTATGGATATCGCTGAAAAAAGCGAGGAAAGGAGTTAAGAATGGCAGAATTTCAGACGATTGAAACGCAGGAACAGCTGGATGCAGTAATTAGTGACAGGATTAATCAGGAGAAAGAAGCTTTGGCAAAGCAGTATGAGGGTTATCTTTCACCAGATGATGCAAAGGCAAAGAAAGAGGAATATGAAAAGCAGATTGGTAATCTGCAGGCAGCCCTAAATGACGCAAATGAAAAGATTGCAAATCACGACAGGGAAATCGCAGAGCGGGATTCCAAGATTAAGGGCTACGAGATTACTTCTCTAAAAACAAAAATTGCCCGGGAAGTCGGCTTGTCTTACGAAGCGATTGATTTTCTGAAAGGTGAGGATGAAAATTCTATCAGAGTGAGTGCAGATTCATTAAAGATATTGATGGGAAATTCAAAGAATGAGCCGCCTCTGGCATCTGATGAAAAGAATATTTCAGGAGCAGATACAGCATTGAGAAACACATTAAAAAATTTAACAAGTAAAGGAGAATAAGTATGGCAGCATTAGCAAAAGGCGAGTTATTCGCACCAGAAACAGTAAAAGATTTATTTTCAAAGGTATCCGGGCACTCCTCCATTGCAAAATTAGCAGGCTCGATTCCGATTCCTTTTAATGGAATTGAAATGTTTACATTTTCAATGGATGATGAGGTAAATATCGTAGCGGAGAATACAAAGAAAGAGGCTGGTTCGGTAACAGTTGCACCCGTCAAGGTCGTTCCGATTAAGATTGAGTATGGTGCACGTGTTACGGATGAGTTTTTGTATGCTTCAGAAGAAAAGCAGCTGGACATTTTGAAGGCGTTTAATGAAGGATATGCAAAGAAGGTGGCAAGAGGATTGGATATCATGGCAATGCATGGTGTCAATCCAAGAAAGAAGGAAGCCTCTGCTTTGATTGGTACAAATTCATTTGATACCAACACTAATATTGCAGTAATAGATTATGATGAAACGCAGATTGAGGAAAATATCGAATCAGCAATTGCAGCTGTAGATGAAGGCTATGACGTAACAGGAATGGCAATGTCAAAGGCATTCAGTTCCACATTAGCATCCTTGACAGTAAATGGTGTAAAGCAATATCCAGAGCTTGCATGGGGAGCCAACCCGGGTAATGTACATGGTCTTCCGGTAGATGTAAATAGCACGGTATCGTTCAATGGCTCTAATGACCAGGCTATTGTTGGTGATTTTGCAAATGCCTTTAAATGGGGATATGCAAAAGAAATCCCATTAGAAGTGATTCAGTATGGAGACCCGGACCAGTCAGGACAGGACCTTAAGGCATTTAATCAGGTGTATCTTCGTGCTGAGACTTATATAGGGTGGGCAATCATTGACCCGGCTGCATTTGCAAGGATTGCAACCAAAGCCACAGTAACAGAAGGAGAAAAATCATGAAGTACCGGAATCGTAAAACTGGTGCAATAATTGATGTAAAATCAAAAATTTCGGGTGGAAACTGGCAGGCGATTGAGTCTGTCAGTTCTTCTGATGATAAAAAGAAGACACCAGTAAGAAAGAAAAAGGTGATTAAGGAAGATGGATAATTTTGCAACGATTGAAGATGTGCAAGATTTATGGCGCAGCCTCACACCATCCGAGGTGGAGAGAACAAAGGAGCTGCTTCCAGTGATATCAGACAGTTTGAGATATGAGGCACAAAAAGCAGGAAAGAATTTAGACGATATGATTAGCAGTAATGCGGCTCTTGCTACAGTAGCTAAGTCAGTGACGGTGGATGTTGTAGCCAGAACGCTCATGACATCTACTGATGCTGAACCGATGACACAGATATCAGAATCTGCATTGGGATATTCAATGTCTGGTACCTTTCTTGTACCGGGTGGCGGTCTTTTTATTAAGAAATCGGAGCTCGCAAGGCTTGGACTTAGAAGACAGAGGATAGGGGCGATTGATTTATATGGCGGTAATGATTAAAGGAATATCAGTAATTTTGCATGTAAAACAGAAATCGGGGATGGACGGATTTAATCGTCCTGTTTACACATATTCCACGGAACAGGTTGACAATGTTCTGGTGAGTCCGTCTTCCACGGATGATATTATCACATCACAGGATTTATACGGAAAAAAAGCAGTATATACACTGGCAATTCCAAAGGGTGATACCCACATATGGGAAGATTGCGAGGTTGAGTTTTTTGGAAAGATATGGAAAACATTAGGGTTCCCGATTGAAGGAATCGAGGCGGGCATTCCGTTGGACTGGAATAAGAAAGTGATGGTGGAAGCGTATGGCTAAGGTTGATATAGTACTGAACAAAGCAGGAGTGAAAGAACTGTTACGCTCTGGTGAAATGATGGCAATATGCGAAGAGCGTGCAAATAACGCATTAAAGCAGCTGGGTAATGGTTATGTTGTTACAACACATACTGGAAAAAACCGGGTGAATGCGGAAGTTGCAACAGACAGCTTTAAGGCAATACATGAAAACCAAAAAAATAATACAATTTTAAAGGCACTAAGGTGATTGAATGATAGAAGAGATAGTACTCCAATACCTAGATACAGTGTTAGATGTACCGGCATATATGGAAATGCCAGAGCTGCCCCCGCCGCAGTTTGTTTTAGTAGAAAAAACAGGGGGCAGTACAAAAAATCATATTGAGTCTGCCACGTTAGCGTTGCAATCGTATGCAGGCTCTTTGTATTTAGCAGCTGAATTGAATGAGAAAGTAAAAAAGGCTATGGATAACATTGCTGCACTTACCGATATTTCAAGTTCAAAGCGAAATACAGATTATAACTATACAGATACAACAAGAAAACAATACCGCTATCAAGCGGTATATGATTTGGTTTATTAGGAGGGAAAACAATGGCTGACGCACAACAAGTATCTACTGGAAAACCGAAGATTGGCGGTGCAATTTACAGAGCACCGCTTGATACACCACTGCCAACAGATGCAGTAAGTGAACTTGACAGTAAATTTGCTTGCCTCGGTTATATCAGTGAAGATGGATTGACTAACAGCAATTCAATGGAAACAGACACCCTTAAATCATGGGGCGGTGATACTGTCATTAATATGCAGACGGAAAAACCAGACACATTCAGTTATACACTGATTGAGGCATTGAATGTTGAAGTGTTGAAGGCGGTCTATGGTAACAATAATGTAACCGGGAATCTTGATGAAGGAATCGTGATTACCGCAAACAGTGATGAAGCGGAACCCTGTTCGTGGGTGGTTGATATGATTTTAAAAGGCAACACGTTGAAACGAATAGTAATTCCTAACGCACCTGTTACAGAAGTTGGGGATATTACTTATAAGGATGACGAAGCAATTGGCTATGAGACTACAATAACAGCTGTTCCGGATTCAAAGGGAAATACACATTATGAATACATAGTAAAAGGTTCTCAATCGGAATCCGGAGCAGAAAAAGATGAACAGGAGGCAACAGAATGATAGAAGGAAAGACAGTATCAGGATTTGCATATAACATAGAAGATGGTGCACTTGATGATTATGAGCTTTTAGAGACACTCTGCAAGGTGGATAAGGGGGAATATGGTCTTATGCCCGAAGTAATTGAACGATTGCTCGGAAGGGAACAAAGAG